>CAYMEB010000187.1:0-9401 GCA_964389095.1 uncultured Hyphomicrobiaceae bacterium | reverse complement strand
CCCGCGAAGGTCTGTCAGCTTGCTTCCGGTTGCCATGCTGGTCCGCCCAAAAGCCAACCCACGCACCTACCCACGAAAATGCGTGGGTAGTCAGCGAATGTCAACGGACGGCTGCGAACCGACTTGGCGGCGCGGCAAGCCCGGACCGCGAAGAAAAACAACGGTTTTCCGCGTCTTCGGCGACCATCAGCGAACGATGATGAAATGGTGATTTGGCGGAGAGGGAGGGATTCGAACCCCCGATACCCTTGCGAGTATGCCGCATTTCGAGTGCGGTGCGATCGACCACTCCGCCACCTCTCCGAGCCTTGTCGTCGGGAACACCGGCCGGCGGTCGGTGCGACGCGCTGGCGCCAAGTGATGGCGACGTCTTCCCCCGAGGTCGAGACCACGCAGACCGGAGCCAGCGGGTGGTGGGGGCAAGGCGCGCTGTTCATAGGGGCAATCGGCTGCGGTTGCAAGCAAGCTCGCGCGATGCCGCCGAGGTTCAATTCGCGCCCCGCTGCCCCAGCCGGGGCGGCCGCCGGACCGAGTGTCAGGCGTCCATGTGCTCCTTCACCTTGGTCGCCAGCTGGGCGAGCGTGAAGGGCTTGGGAAGGAAGGCGAAATCGGCGGCGGGATCGAGGCTCTTCTCGAAGTGGTCGCTGGGGTAGCCCGAAACGAAGATCACCTTCAGGTCCGGGTTGGTCTTGCGCATCTCGTTGAACATCGTGGGCCCATCCATTTCTGGCATGATCACGTCGGAGACCACGAGATCGACCCGGCCCGTCTCTCGCCGCATGACGTCGAGCGCCTCGGCGCCCGAGGCAGCTTCGAGGACCTCGTAGCCCTGCCGCTGCAGGGCGCGGACGGCGAACGAGCGAACTCCGTCTTCATCCTCGACCAGCAGGACGCGCCCGGTGCCTGTGAGGTCTCGCGACGGCTCGGCCTTCTTCGCCGGCTTGACCTCCTCGACCTCGTCGGCGGGGTCGGGGATGTGGCGTGGCAGATAGATGCGGAAGGTCGTGCCTTTGCCGAGCGTGCTGTCCACGAAAATGTAGCCGCCGGTCTGCTTGATGATCCCGTAGACGGTGGACAGTCCGAAGCCCGTGCCCTTGCCGACCTCCTTGGTCGTAAAGAACGGCTCGAAGATGCGGGCCGCGACCTCGGGCGGCATGCCGGTGCCGCTGTCCTCGACCTCGATCAACACGTACTCGCCGGGCACGACAGACAGGTTGGCGAGCCGCATGCTCTCGCGCTCGGAAACGTTGCGGGTGCGAACCGCGAGCCGGCCACCGTTCGGCATGGCATCGCGGGCGTTGACGGTCAGGTTGATCAAGACCTGTTCGAGCTGCACGCGGTCGGCCTTGACCTGCCACAGATCGCGGCCGGCGACGTGCTTCACGTCGACTTTCTCGCCCACATATTTGTTGAGCGTGTAGCCGAAGTCCTGGATGACGTCGTTGAGAGCCAGAACCGTGGGGGCGAGCGTCTGCTTGCGGGAGAAGGCCAGCAACTGCTTCACCAGCCCCGCGGCATGGTTCGCATTCTGCTTGATCTGCATGATGTCTGCATGGCCGGGATCGGTCACGCGGCGGCCCTGCAGCAACAGATCCGAGAGGCCGATGATAACCGTGAGGACGTTGTTGAAGTCGTGGGCGATGCCGCCGGCCAGCTGGCCGACCGCCTCCATCTTCTGGCTCTGGGCGAAGCGGCGCTCGAGCGCGCGCTGCTCGCTGGTGTCGATCAGGTAGATCACGGCTGCTGTTTCGTCGCTGCCGGTGTCGGCGACTGGATGGGCATAGAGGCGGCAGGTGTGTTCCGCATCGGGCCCGGCGGATACCTCGATAGGCGCCGAGATTATGCGGCCGGAGATCGCGCGCTCCACGTGCGCCAGCACGGACTTGCGGCAGTCGGCATCGGCATTGCCGAGGATCCGAGCAGCAATCGTGTTCGACGCCTGGCCGGAGCGCGGATAGAGGCGCGCGAAGGCGCCGTTCGCAGACAGGATCTGGCCGCTGCGATCTATGGTCGCCACGCCGAACGGCGCGGACTGGAGGATGTGTGAGACATGATCCGACGTGACCTGGGGGTGGGACTGGCCGCGCCGGTCGAGCAGCACGACCGTCCCCTCGGCGTCCGCCGATACCGCCGGCACGCAGATGAGATCGACCGGCATCGCGGTGCCGTCTTCGCGGATCAGGTCACCGGAGAACTGCTCGACGGCCCGCGCGCCGCCGCGCAGAGCATTGGCCACGAACGCCGGAGCATCTCCGGCGAGGATGTCCTTCAGCGCCGAACTGGCCCGTTGGGTGTCCGGCTTCATGCCGAGCCACGCCGATAGATGCGTATTCAACTGGGCGACCTGCCCGCCGGCGGCGACGGTCAGCAGGCCGATCGGAAGTCCGTCGAAAAAGGCGAGCTGCTCCACGAGCCGGCCCGCGGTTTCCGCTTCGCGCCGTCGGTCCGGCTCGATATCGGTCGCCGTCCAAACTGCCGCGGCGGCGCGGCCTTCGAATGCGAGCGCGGGACGATAGGGCCTCACCTCGATGCGCAGCCAGCGCGCTTCTTCAGCGCGGCTGAGCCGGACCCGCACATCCTCGCGATGGGATCTGCCGGCTCCCGCCGCATTGGTGAGCCGGTAAAGGGCTTCCGCCGCGCCGGGGTCGGCCGCCAGGAACTGCTCGACACCGCGGTTCGCTCCGAACAGGCGGCCGGCGGCGGAGTTTGCATAGAGGATGCGGCCGTCGGCGCAGACCTGGACGGCGGCATCGGAGTCGGCCAGCACCGCGCGGCCGAATTCGGCGGCAGCGGCCGTTTCGCTCAGCGTGACGTAGCCCGAGAGCCAGCCGAAGATCAGGAAGACGCCGGCCACGGCGAGCACGGATAGGGCCGCAAAGACCACCGCCTCGGGCGAGCCGGTCGCGATCAGGGCCGCCAGGACGAGGACGAAGAGGAACACGGAAGCGACGAGCAGAACACCGCCGCCGGTACCGACCTCGCCGGTGCCGGACGCCGCCAATGCACCTCGGCGCGAGTCAATCAGCCTCATGGCTGCGGAGATTAGCTGATTCTGAAGCCTAACCCGTTGTCGATGCACGACGACCAGATGGGCGCGGAGAACGTTGAGACTCTGCAGGGACTGGGCGCGGGTACGCATGAACCGGGGGGCTTCCGTTCGATCTGGACTTACCGATCGAGGCCCATGCGAACTGGCGGGCGCCGACCATCCGGCCAGGGGAGCTTGGGCGGCACCTCACTGGTAGACAGTCACAAGAAAGCGATCATTAGGGTTAAATCGGAGCTAAAAGTCTGATAAGAGCCGGCGCCGGCTGCCTCGCGGCACTGCCGCACGTGAGGAACGGGAACGATATCATGATGTGGGCCGTTATATTCTTGCTTCTGCTTGTGGCGGTCGCCGCCGGCGGGTTGGCCTACCGCAGCTTCGTGACCGGGACGCCGATATCGGCAGTCCTGTTCGGTCCGAAGCCTGATCCCAGGCTCGAAGTGGTCGAGCAAGCCTCGATGGATGGACGTCGCAAGCTGGTCCTCGTGCGCCGGGATAACGTCGAGCACCTCATCATGATCGGAGGGCCGGTCGACGTGGTGATCGAGACCGGCATCGGCGGCAATGGCCAGCGGCCCCGTGTGAACGGGGAAGCTACTGAATCCACGCCTGTTTTCACACGTCCGGCCCGCAACCTCGGGCAAGCTGCCGGAGAGTGAGCGGCCGCGCACCGTTGCTCGCGGACCCGGGCAGCCACGATCCCTGATCCCGGGAAGGGCCGGTGACAATTCCGCGCCAGCGGAGATGGGCGGTTCGGGTCACCGGCACAGGCGGCCCGCCGCGCACGGCTTGCGGGAAGCGAGGCGATCCTCTAATCGCCACCTTTCGACTGGATGTACGCGGCCGGTTCCCCGTGGCCGGCTCCATTCCCATGAGGACGTGGAATGTTCCTGCGTAATTACGTCTGGATGATCGTGCTGGCCTTGCTCGCCGTGCACCAGCCGGCTCTGGCCCAGCAGCCTGCGACGCCACCGGCTCAGGCACCGGCCACGTCACAGGTCGGCCCCGAAGTGACCGAGCCGATCGAGCGCCTCTCAAAAAGCATCGAATCCGCCGAGCAGGCCATCCAGCATCTCAAGGAGCTGGAAGAAGAGCTTTCGCGTCTGCGCGGCGATGTCGAAGGCATCCTGGTCGAATCCACCAGCGCCGCGGAAGGGCTGCGCCCCAAGCTGGTCGAGATCAAAGGCCTGATCGAAAAGCTCGGGCCGCCGCCAAAGGCCGGCGAGCCGCCCGAGGCGCCGGCCATTGCAGCGGAACGGCAGCGCTTGAATGCGATGCTTGCGCAACTCGACGGCGCGATCAAGTCGACCGAACTCACGTGGTTCAGGGCCCGTCAGTTGATCGAGAAGATCACCGTGATGCGCCACGCCATCTTCACGCGCAATCTGCTGGAGAGGCGGCAGTCGCCGCTGCTGCCCGGTCTGTGGCGCGACGTTACGGCCCGCCTGCCGGGTGTGATCGAACGGCTGGCTTACTACTGGGTCGATTGGTGGTCGTGGGCGTCCCGCAAGCTCGACATGCTCATCGGGCTGCTCGCGGGCTCGATCGCGGCCTATTTCGTCCTGCGAGTTCTGGTGCGCAAGTACGATCAGAGGCCTCCCGCGCCGGCTAGCGGACCGCCGTCGTTCTTCGAGCGTGCAATCTCGGTTGCATGGCTCGCGCCATTGCGGCTCCTGCCGATGGCCGTGGCGGGGCTGCTGCTGTATGCGGGGCTTGATGGTCTCGACCTGCTGTATTCGCCTTGGGAGAGACCGGCTGGAGCGCTGTTGAAATCAGGCTTGCTCCTGGGCGGCGCCTACGCGCTGTTCTCCACGGCGCTGGCGGTGAAGGAGCCGCAGTGGCGGCTCGTGCCGCTTTCGTCCAGATCGGCCAAGCGGACTTTGCAGATGATCATCGGCGTGGTCGCGGTTTACGCCGCGGATCTGGCGCTGATCGAAATCGGACGCGCATTCTTCTTCCCGCTCACGATCACCGTCGCGCAATCCTTCGTCGCCAACATCGCCGCTGCCGGGTTCCTGGCACTGCTGGTTCTCAGCCCCCTGGAAACACAGAACGGCACGCCCGATACCTACGAATGGCAATCCCTGCTCACGCCGAAGTGGCTCAAGTTTCCGCTAGCGGTGATCGCGGTCGCGATCGTGGTGGCATCGTGTATGGGGTACCTGGCGCTGGGCCGCTTCATGGCACAGCAGCTCGTGTTGACGGGCATCGTGATGGTGGTCGCGGGGCTTCTGTACCTGGCCATACGAGCGGTGACGCGCGAGCGCACGGACGGACGGCATCAGATCGGAGATTTGCTGGAGTCGCAGTTCGGCATCGACGGAACTCGGCGCCAACAACTCGCCCGGCTGGCCGAGTTCATGCTCACGTTCTGCCTCGGTCTGGCGGTTCTGCCGGTCATCATGCTGCAGTGGGGTTTTTCCGGCCACGACATCCGTGACTGGTTCAAGAGCCTCCTGTTCGGTTTCGAGATCGGTCAGTTCCGGATTTCGCTGGCCCGTATCCTGATCGGCATCCTCATCTTCACTGTCCTGCTGTTCGTCACCCGGCTTTTCCAGCGCTGGCTGCGCGAGAAGGTCCTGGCCCAGCCGCGCATGGACTCGGGTATCGCCAACTCGATCGACACCGCCGTCGGCTACGGTGGCATCGCGCTGGCGGCGCTGATATCGGTGAGCTACGCCGGCTTCGACATCACGAATCTGGCGATCGTCGCGGGCGCGCTGTCGGTCGGTATCGGCTTCGGCCTTCAGTCGATCGTGAACAACTTCGTTTCGGGCCTCATCCTGCTCGTCGAGCGTCCGATCAAGGTCGGCGATTGGATCGTGGTCGGGGACCAGCAGGGGAACGTGCGACGGATCTCGGTGCGATCCACGGAGATCGAGACATTCGACCGGGCCAGCGTGATCGTGCCGAACTCCGAGCTGATCGCCGGGCGGGTCGTCAACTGGACCCATCGCAACCTGCTGGGCCGCGTGGTGCTCAGTGTCTGGACCGAACCGAACGCCGATCCCGATCTGGTCCTTGCAATCTTGACGAAGGCCGTCAAAGCCCATCCGCTTGTGCTGAAATCGCCCGAGCCGCTGGCAACGCTGGATTCGTTCGGCAACGACAAGTTGGATTTCCGCATCCGCGCGACGATCGGCGACGTCAATCAGCGCGGCAAGGTGACGTCCGACCTGCGCGTCATGATCCTGCGGGAATTCCGCAAGGCGCACCTGCTGACGCCGACGATTCCGGCGGACCCGCCGGGGCAGCCGGACGGGCAAATGGTGAGCGGCGCGGAGAGCGCGCCGGGACAGGTCGTCGCGCCGTTCGCTGGAACAGCGACGCAAAAGGCCTGAGGCCAATTTGCGGGCGATCAGTCGCCGAATGACGAGGCATCGAGCCTTCGCACGTCGAGCGGCGCGATACGAACCGTGACGGTCGGGCCGGGCTGAACGGCAGGCGTGGGCATGGGCCGCGCCTGTTGCGCGCCGGCAAGCTGAATCGGTGATGGTGTGGACGCCGCAGGTGCTGCGGGATCGGCGCCGGCATCGATGGCCCCGACAACCATGGCAACCAAGGCGATCAGGACAAGGCGGCGCCCGGATCTGCAACCGGAGCAGCGTGCGTCAGAACAGCAGTTCGCCATGGGGGCACTCCAGCACGAGAGCTTGCTGGACCAACCCTAGGCGTCACTGGTTAACGATCGGTAAACGGGCGTCCCGCGCCGGGACACGCCGCTCAGTCCTCCCGATAGACCCTCTCGCGCCGCTCGTGGCGCTCTTGCGCCTCCAGAGACAGGGTCGCAATCGGTCTAGCATCGAGACGCTTGAGGCTGATCGGCTCGCCGGTCTCTTCGCAGTAGCCGTAGCTGCCGTCCTCGATCCGAGCCAGGGCCGCGTCGATCTTGCTGATCAGCTTACGCTGGCGATCCCGTGCCCGTAGCTCCAGGGCCCGATCCGTCTCCGAGGTGGCTCTATCGGCGAGATCTGCATGCTGGAACGTGTCGTCGTGCAGAATCTGGAGCGTCTCGCGGTTCTGCTTGATGATGTCCTCTTTCCACTGCAGCAGCTTGTTGCGGAAATACAGCCGCTGATGATCGCTCATGAACGGTTCACTCTCGCTCGGCCGGTAGCCGACCGGGAGGACGATGGCCGAGAGTTTGACCTTCGACTTCTTGGTCATGGTCCCCGTATGAACGATGGCATCGACGCGTTCTGTGCGCTTGCCGTTGGCGGAGGCGTGATGTGATCCGTTTGCAGCAGCCTTGACCGGTGCGGTGATTGCTTTTGCCGGCTTCTGCGGCAACGTCATGACGACCGCAGCCTTTGTTCTGCCTTGAGTGCTTCTGCCGGCCGCCGGTCTGGTTTCCGTCGCAGGCCGCGCGTTGCGGCCATTGGCCGGTTTGGTGTTCTTGGTCTTGGCCGCGGGCTTGGGGCGGCTCGATTTGCTCGTGGCGCCATTGCGATCTGTGGCTCGCTTGGCCGCCGCTTGCGCAGCCGCGGTCTTGGCCGGCGGCTTCGCGGCTGCCTTGCCCCGCGACTTTGCGGGACGGGCCCCGTTGCGGGCGGCAGGTTTTCGCTCCGACTTGCGCATCGCGCGCTCCCAGCGTCTCGGCGTTTCCCCTCGCGTCAGCCCGGACGGGTCACGCGGAGCTTTAGCGTGCCCGCTTTTAAGTGGCTGATTTCACAAGTCAAGCCAATCTCGCTTCGCGCGGTTACCGTGCCGTCCGCCGAGCTCGGCAAACGGTCAGGTGGTGTGCGGCGGGCTCAACCGCGGCGCGCTCTTGATGTACCTCGATGTTCTGATACCGTCCCGGTGGGCGTTCGGCTTGTGCGGCCCGTTGCGCAAGGTGCCCCTGGAGGATCCGACAGATGCTCACCCGCCGTGCCCTCGCGAGCGCCGCGACAGCCGTCCTGACCACTGTAGCCCTTACCGTTTCCGCCAGCGCGCAACAACCTCCGGTCAGGGTCGGGGAACTCAATTCCTACGGCCGGATGGCAGCGTTCGCGGTGCCCTACCGCAACGGGCTCGAGTTGGCCCAGGGGGAGATCAACGCGAAGGGCGGCGTCCTGGGTGGCCGCAATCTCGAATTCGTCATCCGCGACGACGGCTCCACGCCGGGAGATGCGGTACGGGTGGCCGAGGAACTGCTGACCCGTGAAAACGTGGCGTTTCTGGTCGGCACATTCCTGTCGAACGTCGGCCTGGCGGTGGCCGATTTCGCAAATCAGAAAAAGGTCCTCTTCATCGCCTCTGAGCCCCTGACCGATGCGATCACCATGGGATCGGGCAATGCTTACACCTACCGGATCCGGCCCGGCACCTACATGCAAACCCGGATGCTGGTCGACGCACTGAAGGGCAAGGCGGTCAAGCGCTGGGCCATCGTCGCGCCGAACTATGAGTACGGGCAGTCGGCCGCAGCGAGCTTCAAGCGGCTGATCAAGGAAGCCAACCCGGCGGCCGAGATCGTGGCCGAGCAATACCCGGCGCTCGGCAAGGTCGATGCCGGCGCAACGGTTGCGGCGCTCGCCCAGGCAAACCCGGACGGCATCTTCAACGTGCTGTTCGGCGCCGACCTCACGCCCTTCGTGCGCGAAGGCAACACGCGCGGCCTCTTCCAGGGCAAGACCGTCGTTTCGCTGCTCACCGGCGAGCCCGAGTACATGCTGCCGCTCAAGGACGAGACGCCGGAAGGCTGGATCACGACCGGCTATCCCTGGGAGCAGATCACCGACCCGGCGCACAAGGCTTTCGTCGATGCCTATCGCGCAAAGTTCAACGACACGCCGCGGCTGGGATCGTTCCTGGGCTATGTGGTTGCCTACATCGTGCGTGACGTGATCAACAAGGCGGGGTCGACCGAAACCGACAAGCTGCGCGCTGCCTTCGACGGAATGACCTTCGATACGATCGCAGGAAAGGCCACGATGCGGGCCTCCGATCGGCAGCTCTCTCTGGGGGCCTGGGTGGGTGAAACCACGGTGAAGGACGGCCAGGGGGCAATGAAGAACTGGAAGTACGTCGACGGCTCGACCGTGATGTTCTCGGAGGCCGAAGTCGCCGCTGCGAAGAAGAAGTGAGGCCAGGGCGGCATGCTGGAACTGCGCCCGAAATGCGAATGCTGCGACCGGGACCTGCCGCCCGATGCGGCAGATGCGCGGATATGCTCCTTCGAGTGCACCTTTTGCGCGTCCTGCGCGGACGGCGTGCTCGAGGGGCGCTGCCCCAATTGCGGCGGCGAACTTGTGCGGCGCCCGGTCCGGCCGGCGGAGAAGCTCGTCCGTTACCCGGCATCGGCCGCCCGCAAGGTCAAAGGAGCTATCGCCAAATCTTGGTGACGGCCTGATGGCTCAGGCGGCGGCTTTGG
>CAYMEB010000186.1:0-9424 GCA_964389095.1 uncultured Hyphomicrobiaceae bacterium | reverse complement strand
ATGGCACGCAAAGGCAAGTCGGCCGAGGAGATCATCGGGGCGCTGCGCGAGGCGGTCGGTCTGATCGAGCAGGAGCGCGGCGGGCATCGCGCGCGCTTCTGTGGGCGCACGCTCGGTCTCCTCGATGCGGCCGGCCGGTTCCATCGCTACGCACCGCCGCGTGCGCGGCTGCGCTCCGCGACCGAACCGGCTAAGGAAGAGGAGTAGCTATTTGAAATGCTCCCGGTCGTTCAACGGCTCTGCCCAGTCTCGGCGCGCTGTTGAACGGGCGGCCGAAACTTGAGGTGGGCCGTCGGGTTTTGTCGGAAACACCGGCTGCGTGAGTATGGTCCAGGCAGCGGCGCGCACGCTGCGCAAGGCCGCGCCATCAGATATCGCGCGGATCGACTTCGTTCGCGAGCGGCGCGCCACACACGAAGCGGGCGACGTTGTCAAGGAACAGCGCATCCCAGCGACCGCGAACGCCACTGCCGGCGAAGGATGTGTGCGGTGTCATTCGAACGTTGGGGTGTGTCCAGAGCGGACTAGCCGCCGGCAGCGGCTCCTCTTGAAACACATCGAGGATCGCCGTCGAAATTTGCTTACGATCGAGCGCGGCGATCATAGCGGCATCGTCGACGAGACCGCCGCGCGCCACATTGACAAGCACGGCCCCCGATTTCACTGTTGCGAAGAAGGCGTCATTGGCGAACCCGCGCGTGTCGGCATTCAGGGCGCACGCCAGCACGATGACATCCGCTTCAGAGGCAAAGGCCGTGGCATCGGCCATGGTGCCGACGCGCCCTGCGAGCGGCGTCGGCACCTGTGATCGCCGCACAACCGACACTTCGGCGCCGAAGGCGCTCAACCGTTTCGCCAATTCCTGGCCGATCGGCCCGAAGCCGATGATGAGCCAGTGTGTTTGCGACAGTTCGCGAAACGGGGTCTGCATCCAAACCTTCTGCGCCTGCTGATCGCGTTGCTGTGCGATCGGCTGCATAACGGCCAGAACCTGCCCGATCGTGAACTCCGCGATTGCGATGCCCTGCGCGCTGCTGTTGCAGATGCGCGTACCGAGTGCCGCGATCCTCTTGTAGAATGGATCGTCGAGCCCTGCGTTGAACGTCTGCAGCACCTTGATCGACCGGCAGCGCAGCACCGTCTGGAACGCCTCCTTGCGCGCCTGATCCAGATTGATGTCAACGCTCAGCCAGAGATAGTCGATGTCCATCTCTTCGGCCGGCACGCGGCAGCCATCGACATCGAAAATGCCGTCTTTGCCAAACGTGACGATCTTAACGGCCGGCAGCGCAAGCGCCGCAAGGCGTGGCCCTATATGGGCAAGGCTTTTGTCGTACATCGCCAGGGTGATCGTCATGTCTCGATACTTTCCGCACGCCTCGTCCCGTCATCCCTATCGTAAAGTAGGCGCCAAAGGACAGGCCCCTTAGCAGATCGAGGCGACATCGGCGCTTTTTTGTCAGGGCAAAGATCACAGGGGCACCGTCATCGCGACGCGTCAGCGAGCGGACATCCAGTCTGGATTTTAGCCGGCATCACTCGGAAGGACTTGTGGTTGTACGGATCCACGTCTGATCAAACACCAAGGCCTGCGGTTGCGAGTGCAGCGCGAAGGCTCGACCGCTCCTGCTCCGATACCGGCGGCTGAGGCGGACGTACGATCGGCGCATCGAGCTTACCCAGAAGTGAGAGACACGCCTTGAGGCGGGCCGTCGCGCGGCCTCCGGGGGCATTGCGGTAAATTGCGACGGCGAGGGGATAGATGCGATCGTGCAGGCGGCGCGCTTCGACCCAATCGCCCCCTGATGCGGCAGCGAAAAAGTCGGCGCACAGCGTCGGCGTCACCGCGGCGAGGCTGACCTGACTTCCCGCGCTGCCGATAATGTAGCTGGTCAGCAGGTGCTCGTCGCCAGAGCCCATGACCACGAACTCTGGCCGAACACCTTCCAGCAGGCGCTTGTTCTCTTCGTAAGTGGCTACCTCCCAACTGCCTTCCTTGATCCCGACGATGCGCGGTTCGCGGATCAGCGCACGCAAGGTCTCCGGGCCATATGCCATGCGACCCGCGCCAATCGGCGCGCCGTACAGCAGTAGCGGCAGCGTCGTCGCCTCAAGCACATGGCGATGATGGATGAGCACGGCCTGCGGGTCGTGTCCGAGTGCGAAGGCGTTTGGCGGGAACAGCAGCAGGACATCAGCGCCGGCTTCTTCAGCTGCGCGCGCGTCCGCCGCTGCTGTCAAACTCGATTCGGCGTTGACACCCGAACAGATCAGGCAGTCTGCCGGCGCCACCTTCTTCGCTATCTCAACGACGCGGCGCTTCTCGGCGGACGTCAACACGAAGTTCTCGCCAGCGTGCCCGTTGGTCAGGAGGCCACGGATTCCCGGCGTCGCTGACACCTCGGCGATGTGGCGTTCAAGCGCCGCTTCGTCGACGGCAAAATCCGCGGTCATTGGCACGATGGTTGCCGCATGGATGCCGGTCAGGCGCTGTGCAAACGAGGTCATGCGGCGGACTTTCCGGAGTGTGTCAGCAGACGGTCGATGGGAAACAGCGGCAGCGCCGGCTCGTGGCCCAAGATGACGTCAGCGAGCAGCTTCGCCAAGTAGGGACCGCTTGTGTAGCCGGAGTGTACGCTGCCGCATACGTAAGCATCGGGTACTCCGGGAATGGGACCGACAGCCGGCAACGCGTCCGCAGTCTCGGCTTCAAGGCCGGCCCACGCACGCGCGAAGCGAGCTCCCTTCAGCGCGGGGATCGCATGACAGGCGAGGCGGATGTTGCCGATCAGGCGATCCGGCCGGAGCGCGACGCCGCCGCGCTCGCGATCGCCGATGCCTTGCCAGCCGCCGCCGATCACGGTTGTCCCGTGCGGGTACTGCTTCAGCGACAGCAGTCCGCTGGCGATGCCGACAACGGTGCGCATCACCGGCCTTTGACGCTCGGTGACGGCAAGCTGGTTGACCAGAACCTTGATTGGCAGATGGATGCCGAGCCAGGCGATCATCGGCTCGATCCAGACACCACCGGCGATGACGAGGCGGCGACCGTGCACGACATCGCTACTCGTTCTGACAGCAAAACCAGCGTCCCGGTCGATGCCCTCGGCCGTGGTGTGCTCGAACAGGCGGACACCCGCCGCCAGCAGGGCGTTGCGATAGGCAAGGCCGGTCAGGTAGGCGTTCGCAAAGCCGTCGACTTTGCAATGGCCGGCGAGCCGGACGCCGTCGCCGAGCCCAGGTTCGACCGTGCGCGCGGCGGCTGGTCCGATGAGATCGATGAGCGCACCGGCTTCGCGCCGCTTACCCGCGCGATAGCTGAGCAGCTCCTCTTCGCGCTCCGTGAAGGCGAGCGAGAGCCCGTCACAGACGACGACTCCGACATCGTGCCCGAGCCAGCGCCCCGCATCGGCCCACATGGCGTGCGCGCGCAACGCATAGGGAATGAGCGCAACGCGTGTCATCTGCATCGTGAGCGTTCCGGCGTTTACGCCGGACGCTTCACGACACAGCGCGCCGCGCTCGACCAGTGCGACCGACATGCCACCGCGCGCAGCCATGAGCGCAACCGTGCAGCCGTGCACGCCGCCGCCGATCACCACGAGATCATGCATCACGTTCACAGCGGTGCAGGCTCCGGAATGGGGATATCGTCATACGCGAAGTCGCCGAGCAGGGCCCCGAGCGGCACAGGCCGCAATGGAGGACGGCCGGTCCATTGCCCGATCGCGTCGCGCGTCACGCCGAGGCGCTGCGCCATCAACTCCTGCACGGTATCACCGCAGTAGCGCCCCTGGCAGGGGCCCATACCGCAGCGCGTGAAGTGCTTGAGCTGGTTGATCTCGTCAGCGCCTGCCTTGATCGCGGTATCGATCTCGCCGCGCGTCACGTCCTCACACCTGCACACGATCGTCTCGGTAGCAATGGCCCCTACATGTGCCGGACGCTGCGCCATGAGCGATGCCATGGCATCAGAGAAGGCGGCGAGCTTGGCGAGGTCGCGTTCGATCGAGCCGGCTGCCGCCGCGGCGTCCTCGCCCTGCAAGGCGCCGATTGCGAAGCCGAGGTCGACGCCCACTCTTCGTCCCGCGAGACTAGCTGCAGCAGAGCCGCGGATGCCCGCGCCGTCGCCGATGGCGTAGAGGCCGGGGATCGACGTTTCGAAGCGCTCGTTCACAACGGGAATCCAGCCGCCACGCAGTCGGTCGTAGCAATGCTCGGCCCGCAGCAGGCGCGTGACCTCCGACGCTGTAGTCAAGCCGTGCCCGACGATCAGAGCGTCGACATCGAATGCCTGCTCCGGTCCGGGCGAGGGCGTTCCGTCGGCGGTGACGGGGCCGAGCACGACACGGCGGACCTGATCATCGCCCTCTGCGCGGCGGACGCCATAGGAAGGCAGGAGACGCACGCGAGACAGCGCCGCGTTCGCCGCCCAGCCGAACCCACGCAGCGCCAACGTCGGCTGGCTGGCGATCGCAGGCAGGCGTCGCAGCCAGTCCCTGCGCGGCGCGAGATCCGCGACGGCGAGCACCGTCACACCGGCCTTGAGCAACCCCGCCGTCACGGCGGCCAAGAGTGGACCGCAACCAGCAACGACAACCCGCTGGGCCGGCGCGACACCGTGGCTCTTGAGCAGCACCGTCACTGCGGCGAGTCCGATGACCCCGGGCAGCGTCCAGCCGGGAAACGGCACGACACGTTCGTGCGCTCCCGTCGCGACGACCAGTGACGGCGCGGTGAACGCAACCGGACCGTCCGGGCCGAGCGCATCGACGCGGAAGTCCTCGGCCGGTGTGCCGTCTATTCGTATCCCCCGAGAGTGCGTTACCGACCAGACGCGATGCCCGAACCGGCGCTGAACGGTCGAGCGCTCGAGCCGATCGCGTAATGCGGCGCCCAAGCGCGCTTCCGCATCTACGTTCCCGGCCCAGCCTGCGACGGGCGCCCGCCACACCTGCCCGCCGGCCGCGAGCTGCTCGTCGATGACCACCACCCGATGGCCATATCCGCTCGCGGTGATCGCGGCTTCGGCGCCCGCGGGCCCGGCGCCGATGACGATCGTGTCAAACGCCTCGATCATGGCACGCCTGACAATTGAACCACGAGGCCTGCACGCACCGGTGTCATGCAGGCCTGACGCAGGTCTCCATCGATAAAGATCGAACACTCCTGGCATGCGCCCATGAAGCAGAAGGCGCCGCGCGGCGCACCAGTGCTCGGACTCAGCCGCAGGCGCAGTATGCCAGCGCAGGCCAACGCCGTAGCAAGCGGTTCCCCGTCCGGCAGCTGCAGAATGCGGCCGTCGACTTGCACATCGACAAGACGCCCCACCGGGCGAATGCGGACAGCCATCATAGACCGCCCCCGTGTATCGTCGGCGCTCGTCGCCTCTGCTCCGCTACGAGTTTGCGTTCGGCGTACCGGCCGACACGCGCGAACGACCAGGAGATTGCGAAATAAAGAACCAGAATCGTGCCGAAGCAAATCAACGCCGAAAAGCCGCGCTGATTGAGCATGCGCGCCGAAAAGGTCAGTTCGAGAAACCCGATCTGCGATACGAGTGACGTCTCCTTGATCATGCTGACGGTGTGGATTGTCGACGGCGGCAATATGATCTTCCACGCTTGGGGCAGAATGATGCGGAAAAGCGCCTGTAGCGGCGGAATGTTGAGCGCCGCCGCGGCTTCCCACTGCCTCTCGTGCACGGCCTCATAGCCGGCGCGGATGTTCTCCGCCGCGAGCGCCGACATGCGCATGGCGACGGCTGTGACGGCAATTACGAAAAAGCTTTGGTTGGCCCCGGAGAGCTGGAACGCGAAGAACACGCACATCAGCAGCACGAGAAACGGGATGCGCCGGATGATTTCGGTCCAGGTGATGAAGATCGCGCGCACGGTCCCGAACCGCATCACGTGTGTTAGCCGCAGCGTCGCGACGACGAAACCAATCATGTAGCCGATCAGGCAGCCGACCAGTGATACCAGGATCGTATTCAGCGCCGCCTGCCCGAGGAACATCATGTTCCAATAGGTGAAGAAGCGCGGCGCCTCCGCCATCAATTGTTCGATGGCGCGCATCAGAAAGCCCTTGCCTTCACGCGGAACATCACCCGCCCGAATGCGTAGAGGATCGCAGAAGCGATGATCGTCAGCGCAATATATATCAGCGCCGTAAGTGAGAAGATCTCGATCGAACGGAAACTGATGGCATTAGCGTTGAGCGCGCGCGCCGTGAGTTCCTCGACGCCGAAGATCGCCGCCATGGACGTACCGAGCGTCATGATGATGTAGTGGTTCGAGAGTGACGGGTAGAGTGCCTTGACGATGTGCGGTGCGATGACGTGGCGGATAGTCTGCAGGCGCGTAAAGCCGAGCGTCTCCGCCGCATCGATCTCGGCCTGTGGCAATGACTGAAACCCAGCGCGCTGGATCTCGGTCAGGTAGGCGCCGGCATTGAGCGTCATGCCGAGCAGCACGGCCTGCACCGGCGAAAGTAGAATGCCGAACTCGGGCAGCGCGAAGAACAGGAAGAAGATCTGCACCAGCTGCGGCGTATTGGTGAAAAAGCTGACGTAGCCGCGCACCAACAGGCGCGCGATCCTCGGCCCGTAGGTCAGCACAGAGGCACACGCGAGCCCGATCAGCAGGCCGAGCGCGAAAGCGACCAGCGCGATCACGAGCGCGATGACCGCGCCGATCAGGAAGTCAGGCAGGTACCCGACCACCTGCCCGTATTGCAGTTTCATTGAAGACCTCGGTCTTTGCGACGATGCATCAGAACATAGGATTGACCGGGACAGGAGTCTTCATGGGCACGCCGAACCACTTCTCCCAGGTCTTGCCGACGAATCCCGAGCGGTGCAGGTCAAAAAGGACGACGTTGAGGACATCCTTCAAGGTCGTATTGCCCTTCTGCACGCCGATGCCGACCCAGGTCGAGGACAATACCTCGTCGAGCACCTTCCATTCGACACCGGCGACACTCTTCATCGGCACGACGACGGACTCGAGCACATCGACCATGGCGTCGGCGCGGCCCTGTTGGATGGCGCGGAACGTATCGGGATAATTGTCGAGCAGCGTGACCTGGGCCTTCGGCGCATTGGCCTGAATCCAGGGAATACCAACGGTGCCGCGCACCTGGACCAGCTTGACGGCTGGATTGTCGAGGTCGGCCGGCTTGGCGATCGGGACACTGGTGCCGCTGGCCTTGGTCAGCACGATGACGCTCTGTGTGTGGAGCGGGACCGTGTAGTCGATGACGAGTGCGCGCTCGACCGTGCGGGTGATGGCGCCAAGCACGATGTCGATGCGGTCCGACTGCAGGAATGGAATCCGGTCCGGACTGCCGACCTGCACGATCTCGAGGTCGACCTTCATCAGCCGCGCGATCTCGCGTGCAATGTCGGCATCGAAGCCGTCGATCTGGTTCTGTGAGTTGAACGTGCCGAATGGCACAAGTGTTGGATTGATCCCGGCGCGCAGCTTCTTTGTCGACAGCACGTCCGCCAGTGGCTTGGCCAGCGCATCGTGCGTCAACGCCACGCCACTCATCGCAATGGCGCCGATAAGTGCATCACGGCGCGACAGCCGTGTCTTTGGGTCGTCAGTCATCGAGTTTCTCCGGTTTCCTTGCCTGCAGGCATTCTTGTCCCGGGCCTGAGTTTGGTGCAAGCTCAATTCGGCGGCACAAGCACAGGGTACGGGGCAAAAACTTGGCACTTCTGGAATTGAAGGGCGTCAGCGCACGCTACGGCGCGACAGAGGTGCTGAGCGATATCAGCCTGTCCGTCGAGCAGGGCGAAATCATCGCGCTGATTGGGCCGTCCGGTTCGGGGAAGAGCACACTCCTGCGTACCCTGATCGGCCTCACGAAGCCGACCAAGGGGACGGTTGTGCTGTCCGGTCGGGAGATAGGCTACAATGACCGAGTGTCCCTCCGCCAGGCGCGCGACAAGTTCGCCATCGTATTTCAGCAATATAATCTGTTTCAGAACATGACCGCGCTTAGGAACGTCGCGATCGCGCCGGAAATCGTCAAGAAGCGCCAACGCAGCGAGGTAATCGCTGAAGCGAAGGTGCTGCTTGGGCGCGTCGGTCTCGCCGAGAAGGTCGACGCCTACCCCGACGAACTCTCGGGAGGCCAGCAGCAGCGGGTCGCGATCGCGCGGGCGTTGGCGCAGAGACCTGCCATTCTGCTGCTCGACGAAGTGACCGCCGCCCTCGATCCCGAACTCGTCACCGAGGTCCTCGACACGATCCGCAAGCTTGCCCGCGAGGGCATGACCATGCTCGTCGTCAGCCACGAGATGGCCTTCGTGCGGGAGGTTGCGAGCCGCGTGGTGTTCATGGATCGCGGACGCATCGTCGAGGCCGGTTCACCCGCCGACATCTTCGAGCGCCCGCAGACCGAGCGGCTCAAGGATTTCGCGGCCAAGATCCTGAGGCACTGACATGCGCGCCCCGCCGCCCGGCATGGAACTTCTGGTCGGCGCCGTCGATTGCCATGTGCATGCCTGCCCGCACATCAACGGGCGCCGCCTCGATGTATTTGAGGCAGTTCGCGATGCCGCGGCGGCAGGCATGGCTGGTCTCGGCCTCATGGACAACTTTGCCAACTCCTCGGGCATGGCAGCACTCGCAATGCGCGAACTCGGCCATCTCGGCGTCGATGTGTGGGGTGGACTGATCATGGAGCCGCCGGCCGGTGGCGTGTCCGCCGAGGCGGCGCGCATCGCACTGTCCTACGGCTATGGCCCGGGCACCGGCGCGCGATTCCTGTCTCTACCGACGCATCACACGCGCCATGTGGCACGTCAGGAAAGCCGCTCGTCGGTTCATGTCGAAGCGTGCTTCCATGTCCCAGAAACTGGCCCTCTGCCAGATCCACTTCCCGAAATCCTCGATCTTGCAGCGGCCCACGACGTCGTCTTAAACCTCGGTCATGTCAGCGACGCCGAGCTTGTGCATCTCGCTGAGGTTGCCCGTGCACGCGGCGTCGACCGCGTCCTCGTGCCCGCCAATAATTGCGAAATCGAGACGATCCGAAAGCTGACGACACTCGGCGCCACGGTTGAATTCTCGTTCTTTGTCGTCAGCCATGCGACGGCCGTCGGGTTGACTCATGTCGATGCAGAGAGGCATCGGATCGCATCCGTGACACTGGACGCCATGATGGCCCGCATCCGCGCGGCCCCGACAGACCAGGTCGTTTTATCCAGCGACAGTGGTGTGTTTCTCTTGCCACCCCCTGTTGAGGGGCTGCGCGCTTTCCTCTTGCTGCTCGAAACAGCCGGTCTCGATCGTAGCGCATTGGCCCGAATGGTCAGCACCAACCCGGCGCATCTATTTCGCGTTGCTTCGCCAGAAGGCTAGGCCTTGTACTCAGTTTTTCCTAGACGCGGGTCTCGAACAGTGATTCACGC
>CAYMEB010000185.1:0-9483 GCA_964389095.1 uncultured Hyphomicrobiaceae bacterium | reverse complement strand
CATCCATCACTGCATGCGCACCATCGGGGCCGCCGAAGCCGCCCTCGAAAAGATGATCCGCCGGCTCGGCTCGCGCGTCGCATTCGGCAAGCGTGTGATTGAACAGTCCATCTGGGAACAGCGCATCGCCGAAGCTCGCATCGACATCGAGATGACACGACTGCTCTGCCTGAAGGCGGCGGACATGATGGACAAGGTCGGCAACAAGGTCGCGCGCCAGGAAATCGCGATGATCAAGGTCGCAGCCCCCCGTATCGCGCTCAAGATCATCGACGAGGCGATCCAGGCGCACGGCGGAGGCGGCGTCACCAGCGACTTCGGTCTCGCCAAGATGTACGCCGGCATCCGCACCCTGAGACTCGCGGACGGGCCGGACGAGGTGCATTGCCGCGCGATCGCCCACATGGAGTTCAAAAAGTACTCCAACGAGAAGGTGTCGCAGTGACGAGGTTCCGGTGCGGTCGGTCCCTGCCGCCGCGCCGCCCCTCTTGACCAGGAGCAGGCACGATGTCGCGTGACGAGATCTTCTCTGGCGTGAAGCCGGTCGAGGAGCGGCACAAGCTCGACGAGGCGAAGCTCGCTGCGTGGCTCCAGGCAACCGTGAAGGGTTACGACGGCCCCCTCGAGGTCTACCAATTCAAGGGTGGCCAGTCTAACCCGACCTATCGGCTCGACACGCCCACGAAGCGATACGTGCTGCGGCGCAAGCCGTTCGGCAAGCTTCTGCCCTCGGCCCATGCGGTGGATCGGGAGTACCGTGTCATCTCGGCTCTGCACGCGCAGGGTTTCCCGGTGCCGATGCCCCATGCACTGTGCTCCGATGACGGCGTCATCGGCTCGATGTTCTACGTGATGGACATGGTCGCGGGTCGCATTTTCTGGGATGGCGCGCTTCCGACGCTCGGCAACGAGGAACGCCGGGCCATCTACGAGGCGGAGATCCGGACTCTCGCCCGACTCCATAGTTACGATCCGGCCGCGATCGGGCTGGGCGACTTCGGCAAACCGGGCAACTACTTCGCGCGCCAGATCGACCGCTGGACCAAGCAGTACCGCGCCTCGGAAACCGACAAGAACGAGGCCATGGAACGGCTGATCGAATTCCTGCCGCGGACGGTACCGCAGCAGGAGCGTGTTTCGGTCGTCCACGGGGACTACCGCCTGGACAACATGATCTTCGCGGCGGACAAGGCCGAGGTGCGGGCCGTTCTAGACTGGGAACTCTCCACGCTCGGAGACCCGCTGGCGGATTTCACCTATTTCCTCATGCTCTGGGAGATGCCGCCGTCTCAGGGCACGGCGGGATCCTCCGGCATCCGGGGGCTGGATCTGCCCTCGCTCGGCATTCCGACAATTCCCGAAGCTGTCGCACTCTATTGCTCGCTCACGGGACGCAAGTCGCTGCCGGATCTGGACTGGTATCTCTCCTACAACATGTTCCGGATCGCCGCGATCCTGCAGGGCATCGCCGGGCGCGTGCGCGACGGCACGGCAGCCAGTGCCGCAGCACTGCAGGCGATCAGCCGCATCGGACCGCTGTCAGAGGCCGCATGGACGTTCGCAAAGAAGGCCGGCGCCTGAAGCAGCAGCGCCGACTTCGAGACTGAGCCGCCCCTGCTCCCAGGGGCACCGCAGACAGGTACCCGATCATGACCCTCAGCCTCGACGGCGAACTCGTGCTGGCCGGCGCCGGCAACATGGGCGGCGCCATGCTCGCCGGCTGGATCGCCCAGGGCTTGGCGCCCGCGCGGATCGTCGTCCAGGATCCGAGCCCGCCGCCTGCCGTCCGGGCGCTGCTGGACAAGCACGGCATCGCGTTCTCGGCCCAGGCCCCGCTTTCGCGCCCGCCGGCCGTGCTCGTCATGGCCGTGAAGCCGCAGGCCATGGAGGAGGTGTTCCCTCCCCTCGCGCGGCAGGCCGGACCAGGGACACTGGTATTGTCGATCGCAGCCGGCCGCACGATCGCGAGTTTCGAACGCCATCTGCCGAAAGGCACGGCGGTCGTCCGGGCTATGCCGAACACGCCGGCCTCGGTCGGGCGGGGGATCACGGCCGCCTGCTGCAACGCCTTCGTGACGGCGCATCAGAAAGCCCTTTGCGACCAGCTTCTGCGCTCCATAGGCGCCGTCGTCTGGATGGACAAGGAAGTCCTCATCGATGCGGCCACGGCGGTATCGGGATCAGGGCCGGCATACGTCTTCCTGCTCGCCGAATGCCTTGCGGCTGCTGGAGCCAAGGCGGGGCTGCCGCCGGATGTCGCCGCCCAGCTCGCCCGCTGGACTGTGGCCGGCGCTGGTGAACTGCTCCACCGCTCCGAGCTTCCGGCGGACGAATTGCGCCGGAACGTGACCTCACCCAACGGCACCACGTATGCGGCGCTCCAGGTCCTCATGGCCGACACCGGACTGCAACCTTTGCTCGACGCTGCCGTCGCGGCGGCCGCGCAGCGCGCGAAGGAACTGGCGAGCTGAGCCGTCCGCGCAACCGACACGGAGATTGCGATGTTCGATCAGTCCACACCGCGCGGCAAGATCCTGGTCGCCGCGCTCGATCTCGCCGCGCAACGGCCGTGGCGGGACATCGGCCTCGCGGACATCGCGCACGGCTCCGGGATGGGACTTGTCGATCTGCGGCCGCATTTCGGCTCCAAGAGCCAGATCGTTGCCGCCGTCATGCGTGTGGTCGACGACGAGACACTGCGGCGCCTGCCGGCAGCAGCAGAGGGACAATCCCATCGCGATCGCCTCTTCGACGTGATCATGACGCGGTTCGACGTCCTGGCGGCGTACAAGGCGTCGATCAGGTCGATTGCGGACGCGGGGCAGGTCGACAGCACGTTGCTGATGCCCTTCCTCAACAGTCAGCGTTGGATGCTGGCGGCAGCAGGCGTCGACGCCGACGGGCCGCTCGGTATCGTGCGCGTGCTCGGTACGGGGTCGGTCTACCGGTCGGTCTTCGAGACCTGGATCGACGACACGGACCCAGGCATGGCACGCACGATGGCCGCATTGGACCAGCGGCTGCGCCGCGGAGAGCGGGCGATGTCGATGGTCACGGATGCCTGCACGAGCCTTGAACGCCTCACCAGAACGATCGGCGCCGCCGCCTGTTCGCTGACGCGATCGTCGCGCGCGTCGTCGCCGGCACCCGCGGAGCCCCGGAACGCCGCTTCCTCCTGAAGGATCCTAGCCCATGCACCTCGACACCACCGGCACGCGATCCGCCCCGATTGCGTTCGACGATTTCCTCAAGGTCGAGATCAGGGTCGGCACCATCGTCGAAGTGGAGCCGTATCCGGAGGCGAGGAGGCCGTCGTTCAAGCTGAAGATCGATTTCGGCCCCGAGATCGGCATCAAGCGGAGCGCCGCGCAGATCACCCATTTCTACGATCCCCAATCGTTGAAGGGCCGCCAGGTCGCGGCAGTCGTGAACTTTCCGCCGCGCCAGATCGGCAAGTTCATGTCCGAGGTTCTCACGCTCGGCTTTCCATCGGCGGAGGGAGAGGTCGTGCTGGTTTCACCGGAGCGTCCCGTGCCCAACGGCGGGCGCCTCTACTGAACCTCCACGCAGCGAGCACGCAACACGTGACGAGCGCAGGCCTCCCCGACGGCACCACTGATCGCGGCGCCGTATGGCGCGGCCTGCTGGTGGCGTTCTCTATGCCCGGCCTCGTCCTGTTCGCAACCGCACTCGGCTTCGGTGCGCTCGCCCGCGATCTCGGGCTCACCGGCAGCCAAGCCTCGTTTCTCTCCGTTTCCCTCTATGCGATGCCCGCGCAGGTCCTTCTGATCGATCAGCTGGCCCGCGGGGTCGGCCTGGCCGCCGCGGCTCTGGCGGTCAGCTTCACCGCGATCCGGCTTCTGCCGATGACCGTCGCGCTGATGCCGCTGCTGCGCACGGGACGCCGGGCCAATCCCCTGCTGCTGCTCCTCGCCGTTCATTTCATCGCCGTCACCGCCTGGCTCGAGGGTAATCGCCGGCTTCCGGAAACCCAGCCCGAGTTGCGTCTCCACTATTTCGTGGGGATCGGGACGGGCATGGCGCTCTCCACTCTGCTGGGGACGATCGTCGGCTACTGGCTGGCGACCGGATTGCCGCCGACGCTCGCGGCCACTCTGCTGATGATGACGCCGGCCTATTTCGCGCTGTCGCTTCTGTACGCCGCGCGCGAAGCCGCAGACTGGCTCGCCATCGGCACGGGTTTCGTTCTCGGGCCCCTTCTGTTCTGGCTCCTGCCGGGTCCCGACCTCCTGATCACGGGTCTCGTCGGTGGCACCGTCGCTTACCTCTTCCAGCGGAGGTCGAAGTGACGGCACTGAACGACGGCTTCGGCGGTTATCTCGTGTTGACCCTCGCCGGCTTCCTCGCGCACGAGCCCTGGCGGTGGCTCGGCCTCGTGCTGGGAACGCGCGTTCCCTCCGAGAGCCAGTACTTCATCTGGGTTCGGGCTGTCGCAACCGCGATCGTCGCCGGGCTCGTCATGCGGATCGTGCTGTTTCCGGCCGGAGCCCTCGCGGATGTCGCGCTGTCCGTGAGGCTGCTCGCTTTCGCCGGTGGCCTGGTCGTATTCATCGCACTGGGGCGCAACCTCGGCGCCGGAGTTGCCGCGTCCGCCGTGCTTCTCCTGATCGGACAGTTTGCGATCGGACCCTGACGTCAACGATTTCTAAAGCACCACGGGGAATTGTCTTCGCGACCTGCCGTCACCGCGAAGGACCGCATGAGCCCGCTCAATCGTCTCAGTCTCGGCGTCATCGCCGCCATGGCTTGCATCGCCATCGCCTGGGGCGCCGCGCTGGGATTTCGGTTCCCGGGCGCCGGAGATCTGAGCGCGCAGGCTGCGATCGCCGTGGTCTTCGGCGCCATCGCGTGGTTCTACACGCACCGGCGTCCAGACCCGATGATCGCGGGCGTGTCGACGGTGTTCGTTCTCTATGCGCTCGGCTCGACGACTTTTCGCATGTGGGTCTATCTTTCGCCGGCGGCCGGGTTGCCCATGCGCGACGCCGAACTGGCCGCGCTCGACGCCATGCTCGGCTTCGACTGGCTCGCGATCGTAAGGTTCTACGAGGACAAACCCTGGCTGATCTGGTTCTCGACTGTCCTCTACACGTCGTCCGAGAACGTGATGCTCGTCACGTGCGCGGCGCTTCTGCTCACCGGGCGGCTGCACCGGGTCGAGCAATTCATCGCCGCCTCGACCCTCGCCGGTCTGGGTACACTGCTCATCGCGACAGGCATGCCGGCTGTCGGCCGGTACTCCGAATTCGGACCACTGGCCGCTGAGTTTCCCTTCGTGAACTACGAGGGCGCGAAGGCCCTGATCCAAACCACGCTCGACCTCCATTCGGGCGCGATGCGCGTGTTCGAGGTCGTCGAAACAAAGGGGATCATCACCTTCCCCTCTTTCCACACCATCTTCGCGCTGTTGCTGATCTGGGCCGTGCGCGGCATTCCGCTGTTCTTCGTGCCCGCCCTGCTCTGGAACAGCGGGATCATCTTCACGACCTTCGTCGACGGCGGCCACTACTTCGTCGACCTGCTGGGTGGAGCTGTCGTCGCTTACGCGACCGTACGTTTCATCGACTGGTACTGCGCGCGCCATGCACCTTCCGAAGTAACCGCAGGGAACGCCGTCGACCTGCCCGCGCCCGCAACTCAGGCGCCGGGGAAGCCTGCGGACGGCATCGTCTGGATCCGCGCCCGCGCCTGAAGCGGACCGGCGCTCAACCCTGCCGCAAGCCCGCTGATCCGAGCGCCGCCTCGACCGCGCGGACGATGTGCGCATCCTGATCCGCGCCGCAGGCGATCAGATCGATCGCGATCTTGTCCGTGCCGACCTGTCCTTCGTCGACATGCACCGGCGGCGTGTGCCGGCGCATGAGAGCCGCCAGTTCTGCAGCACCGAGCCCGCAGGCCCGCCTGTCGACGGACAGGGCCAGGCGCGGTGCGGCTCCCGCCCGCTTCCCAGGCAGGATCTCGCACGAGAGCCCATTATTCGCCGCGAAAGCCCGCGCCAGCTGCTCGAGACGCAGGGCGAGGGCACGAGCCTCCGCTGCGTCGTCCCGCGCGCGGAAGGCTTCGAGAGCGACGAGGAGACCAGCGATCGCTTCCTTCGACGCCTTGAACCCGCGTCCTACGCCGTGCCTCGGCAGCGATGCCGGAGCGCCATCGGGAAAAAACTCCGGGGGCGGCTCGAAGCTGCGCGGGCGAACGTCCATGTCGAGCATCTGCAGCGCGGCCGATGCGATCAGAGCGCGCCGCCCGGCCAGGATGCCCGACGCCTGGGGTCCGCCGATCGCCTTTCCGCCCGAGAACACGACCAGATCGGCGCCGAGGTCGAAGAACCGGCGCAGGTTGGCGACGGGGGGCAACTGCGCGGCGGCATCGACGACGAGCGGCAGGCCCGCCTTGCGGCCGACCTCGGCCAGCACAGCGATGTCCGCTTCGGTGGCAGCCGAGCCGCTGGCGAGCAGGCCGGCAGTCGATGGCGTGATCGCCGCTTCGGCTTCCCACGCCTCGAGGCCGCGAATACCCGCGCCGGTCTCCCGGTCGGCGGTGCCGATGTCGACGAGTGCGGCGCCGGCCAGTTTCACGGCGCGGTCGTAGCCGTTGCGATGGGTGCGCGGCACGAGGATCTCGTGTTGCTGCGGCCGATCGGGCAGCATGGCGAGGCGGCGCGGATCCGAGCCCGCGAGCACGGCTGCGGCGGCCAGCGTCAAACCGGCGGAGGCGCCCGACGTCACGATCCCGGCCTCGGCTCCGGTCGCGACCGCGATCCGGCGGGATGCAGCCGCCTGTAGTTTCCACATATCGAAGGAGGACTGCGCCGCCTCGGCCATCGCCGCGGCGACCACCGCACTCACGCGCGCGCCGGACAGCCGCGTCAGCGTGCCGGCGGCGTTGACGATCCGGGCCTGCAGCAGATCGTCCGGCAAACCGCTCATGGCTCAAACCTCATGCATCCCGCCCCAGACCCGCAGGCTAAGCAGATCGCCGGGATTTGCCCAGCATGATGGATGCAGGGCCGGGCATGGCGAGTGGCATGCGGCCAGAAAATCTGCTTCTCTGCGCCCTCGCGAGGGTTCCGGACGAGGCGGCGACATGCAACAGCGGATCGTGAAGAGCATCGGGCACAGCGCCTGCCCGCACGACTGTCCCTCGACCTGCGCGCTCGACGTCGAGCTGCTGGGCGACAACCGGATCGGCCGCATCCACGGCGCCAAGGACAACACCTACACCGACGGTGTCATCTGCGCGAAGGTCGCCCGCTATGCCGAACGGGTGCATCATCCCGACCGGCTGCTGCATCCGCTCCGGCGCAAGGGCCCGAAGGGCTCTCGGCAGTTCGAGCGGATCTCCTGGGACGACGCGCTCGACATCACCGCCGAGGCGCTGCTGGCCGCGGAGCGCAAGCACGGCCCGGCCGCCGTATGGCCCTATTTCTACGCCGGCACCATGGGGCTCGTCATGCGCGACGGCATCAACCGGCTCCGCAACGTGAAGAAGTACTCCCAGCAGTACTCCACCATCTGCACGACGCTGGCCTGGTCAGGCTTCATCGCGGGCACGGGCAAGCTCGCCGGCGTCGATCCGCGCGAGATGGCCAAATCGGACATGATCGTGATCTGGGGCACGAACCCCGTGAACACCCAGGTCAACGTGATGAGCCACGCGGCCAAGGCCCGCAAGGCGCGCGGGACCAAGATCGTCGCGATCGACATCTACCAGAACGGCACCATGGAGCAGGCCGACCTCGCCCTCTGCCTGCGGCCGGGCACCGACGGCGCGCTGGCCTGCGCGGTGATGCACGTGCTCTTCCGCGACGGTCACGCCGACCGCGACTATCTCGCGCGCTACACGGACTGCCCCGGCGAGCTGGAGCAGCACCTGCGCGAGCGCACGCCGGCGTGGGCGGCCGCGATCACGGGCCTCACCGTCGACGAGATCGAGACCTTCGCGAAGATGGTTGGGACGACGCCACGCACGTACTTCCGCCTCGGCTACGGCTTCGCCCGCCAGCGCAACGGCGCGCACAACATGCACGCTGCGCTCTGCATTCCGGCGGTCACCGGCGCCTGGCGGCACGAGGGCGGCGGCGCCTTCCACAACAACGGCGCGATCTTCCACTGGAACAAGACGATGATCGAGGGCCTCGATGCGCTCGATCCGTCGGTGCGCATGCTCGACCAGAGCCGCATCGGCGACGTGCTCACCTCGAACCCGTACGACCTCGCCGGGGGCCCGCCCGTCACCGCCCTGTTCATCCAGAACATGAACCCGGTGCAGGTGGCGCCCGAGCAGCGCAAGGTGAAAGCCGGCTTCGCCCGCGAGGACCTGTTTGTGTGCACGCACGAGCACTTCATGACCGCCACGGCGGAGATGTCCGACATCGTACTGCCGGCCACGCAGTTCCTGGAGCACGACGATCTCTACCAGGCCGGCGGGCAGCAGCACATCCTGCTCGGTCCCAAGCTGATCGAGGCTCCCGGCGAGTGCCGCTCCAATCACGACGTGATCGCGGGCCTCGCCCGGCGGCTCGGCGCGGAGCACCCGGGCTTCGCGATGAGCCCGCGCGAGCTGATCGACTGGACCCTGCGCAATTCCGGCTGGGGCACGCTCGACGCGCTCGAGGCGGCCAAATGGATCGACTGCCAGCCGGATTTCGAGGCGGCGCACTATCTCGGCGGCTTCGCCTATCCCGACGGAAAGTTCCGCTTCAAGCCGGACTGGGATGCGGTGCCGATGGGACGCAAGCCGGAGCTGGGCCTGCATCGCGACATGCCGCGCCTCCCCGATCACTGGGACGTGCTGGAGAAGGCCGACGCGCGCCACCCCTTCCGGCTCGCGACCAGCCCGTCGCGCAACTACCTCAACTCCTCGTTCAACGAGATGCCGAGCAGCCTCAAGGCCGAGGGGCGCCCGCGCGCCAAGATCCACCCCGACGATCTCGCGCGGCTCCGCCTCGGCGACGGCGCGCGCATCCGCATGGGCAACGAGCGCGGCGAGATCCTGCTGCACGCGGAATCCTTCGCCGGGGTGCAGCCGGGCGTCGTGATCGTGGAGTGCATCCCGCCGAATGCACAGTTTGAAGGCGGCCAGGGCATCAATACGCTCACCTCCGCCACCCAGGCGGCCCCGTTCGGCGGCGCCCCCTTCCACGACAATCACGTCTGGATCGCGGCGGCCGACGCGCCGCCCGCTCGATGACGACGCCGCGCGTGCCGGCGGGTCGCTAGCGCGCCGGGGCCGTGCCTGCGGGCTTCGACGGCATCAGCCGGCCGAGTGCGCGCGCCCATTGGCCGGGCAGGCGTGTCCAGTAGTCGAGCGACAGCGGCCCGCGCCGCAGGCACGGGTTGCGGGCATAAGGATCGCCGGCGCGCACGGCCACGGCGACGTCGGAGAGGATCTCGTCGGCGAGCTCGTCGTCGGTGAACTCCTGCGCGCCGATCAGCTTCTCGGCGCAGACGCGCTCGCGGAGGG
>CAYMEB010000184.1:0-9503 GCA_964389095.1 uncultured Hyphomicrobiaceae bacterium | reverse complement strand
CACCGAGCCGCGTCCGCAGCCGTAAGCGAGGCCGACAAAGAGAAGCTCACCCAACGACTCGCGGAGATCACGGGCCAAAGCGTCAAGTCGATCCGCAACGCTATCGAGTCGCTATTCGAGTCGGCTCGATCTGCGCTGCCGCGAGCGCGACGGGCCGGCAGCCGACACCGGCGTCGTCCGCAGCCCCGGCAACGGCGGCTCCTGCTGCGACCCTCGCCGCTGCTGCGGCGGCGCCCGCCATCGACAACCTGCGGCGCATCTGGAACATCGACGCCGACGTGGAGCGGACGCTGCATGGACTCGGGGTGCGGCGGTACGCCGATATCGCCAAGTGGATGAAGGCGGACGTCGCTAAGGTCAGCGATGCACTCGGCTTCAAGGGCAGGATCGAACAGGAGAACTGGATCGAGCAGGCGCAGATCCTGGCAGCCGGCGGCGAGACCCGCTATACGCGCCAGCTGGCCTCGGCTCCGCCGGCGATACGGCCGGAGGCCGTCGCTCTCGCCAAGCCGCCAGCCCAGGCCGCCGCATCGCCGCCTGCGGCGGAAGCCAAGCCGGTCGCCGCACCACCCTCGACGTCCTCCCCAGGTCAGGCGGCGGCCGCCGCGGCTGCAGCCCTGGCCGCCGCAGCAGCAGCGGCGCGGCCGAGCGTGAGCCCTCCCGCCCCAGGTCCTGCATCCGAGCCGGCGCTCAAACCGGCGGTGGAAGAGCGAGCCGCATTTGCCACGCGAGCACCCGAGCCGGCGCCGACCGCGGTCCCCGTGCGGCCCGCCGCGATCGTCGTTCGCGACAACTTGCAGCGCATCGGCGGCATCAATGCCGAAGTCGAGCGCCAGCTCTTCGAGCAAGGCGTAAATCGTTACACGCATATCGCCGGCTGGTCGGCCAACGACATCGCGCGGTTCGACACTCTGTTCGGCTCGCCTGGACGGATTCGACGGGAGCAATGGGTCGAACAGGCCCAGATGCTGGCGAAGGGAGGAGAAACGCCCGTTTCGCGCGAGGCGGATCGCAAGCCGGCCGTCGTGTCGAGCCCCCCGCCGGCTGCCGCTTCGGAGCAGGCCCGAGATGCCGCTTCGCGTCCTGCACGCCTCTCGGACGCCATCCTCCAGAAGCAGGGCCACGCTCCAGCCGCCCGGCCCGACATCGGTGGGCTGCGCTCGGTAAGGTCGGAGGCCTATCAGGCGAAGCCAATCGATGCCGCAGTCGCGGCTGCAGCGGCCAGCGCAGCTGCCGCCGGCAGCGCCAAGGTGGTCAGAAGCGCCGAGATCGACGACCTCAAGCGCATCCGTGGCGTTGGCGTGCTCATCGAGAAGCGGCTGAACTCGGTTGGAATCACGCGCTATGATCAGGTCGCGCAGTGGACTCAGGAGGATATCGCCCGGGTGAGCCAGATGCTCGATTTCAAAGGTCGCATCGAGCGGGAGAACTGGGTGGAGCAGGCGCGGATCCTCGCTTCGGGCGGCCAGACGGAGTTCTCGCGCCGCGTCGACCGCGGCGAAGTGGAAACCTCGCGCAACAAGTGAGGCTCGAGGACGTTTCCTGGAAACGCAGCGGGGCCCGCGTCAGGCGAATGACGTGGGCCCCGAGCGTTTATCGGCATGACGGTAGCAACGACCAGGCGGTCAGCTCAGCGATTTGAGGGCTTCGGCCGTGTACGCTTTCATTTCGCCGCTTCGGCCGTCACGGAGCTTCAAGACCCAATCCGGATCGCTCAGAAGGGCGCGGCCGACTGCTACAAGATCGACTTCGCCTCGCGCGAGCATCTCCATCAAGCGCTCGAGGTTCTGGCCGGAAAGCCCGGCGTTCTTGCCGGGCATGAACGACGTGATGAAGTCCGTGTCGAGGCCGACCGACCCGACGGTGATCACCGGCTTGCCGGTGAGTTTTCTGGTCCAGCCGGCCAGGTTCATGTCGGAGCCGTCGAATTCGGGCTGCCAGAACCGGCGCGTCGAGCAATGGAAGATGTCGACGCCGGCCGCAGAAAGGGGCGCCAGGAACCGCTCCAGCTCGAGCGGCGTGGGCGCAAGCCGCGCGGCATAGTCCTGCTGCTTCCATTGTGAGAAGCGCAGGATGATAGGGAAGTCCGGCCGGGTTGCCTTGCGGCAGGCTTGCACGATCTCGGCAGCGAAGGTCGTCCGGCGGACCATGTCGCCGCCGTACCGGTCGTCGCGGACATTGGTCGCCTCCCAGAAGAACTGGTCGATCAGGTAGCCGTGCGCGCCGTGGATCTCGATTCCGTCGAACCCGAGCCGCATGGCATCCGACGCGCCGCGGGCAAAGGCTGCGATCACGTCCGCGATGTCCCGCTCGCTCATCGGCTCCACGACTTTCTTGCCGGGCCGGGAAACACCCGATGGGGCGATCGGCGGGACACTGGGGTCTGGCTCGCTGCCGACCCGGCGCAGGATACCGACGTGCCAGAGCTGCGGCATGATCTTGCCACCCGCGGCATGGACTTCGTCCACGACAGTTTTCCAGCCCGCCAGCGCATCCTCACCGTGGAACCGGGGCACGGCCGGATCGTTCGCGGCGGCAGGGTGCGCGACGACGGTGCCCTCGGTCACGATGAGGCCGACGGCGCGCTCGGCTCTGCGCCGGTAGTACTGTGCGACATTTACGCCGGGCACCCCTCCGGGCGAGAACGAGCGGGTCATCGGCGCCATCACGATCCTGTTCGCAAGGGTCAAGGAACCCAGCGTGAACGGCCTGAACAGTGGGGATACATCGAGCGCCATTCGGGATCTCCATTTTGAAGCACGCGACCATGGCCGAGGTTGACGCATGGGTAAAGAGGGATGCGACCCTCCCAAGGCCGTGCCAGGATGCCTATATCTACAAAGTGCCGGTCTCCTCGGCACTGCAATCATTCAGCGGACGATGTGCAATGTCCTCGCGGGACGCCAACAGCGCCGACCTCGAAATTCTGCTGGAGGGACACCCTCCGAGCGAAAAGGGTGAACTGCGACTGTGGTTGCGCATGCTGTCGGCGACCAATCTGGTCAGCCGCGAGATTCGCCGCAGGCTTCGCCAGGAGTTCGGAGTGACGCTGCCGCAGTTCGATCTGCTCGCGCAGCTCGCGCGCGAGCCGGCAGGGTTGCGGCTCGGCCAGTTGTCTCAGCGGATGATGGTGACGAACGGCAACGTGACTGGTCTGGTGGATAGACTGGAGGCGGACGGCCTCGTCGAACGCGGATCGGCCCATGGCGATGCTCGCGTGACCGTGGCCAAGCTGACGCCGCAGGGCGAAGCGTTCTTCCAGCGGATGGCAACGGTCCACGAAGGCTGGGTGCGAGAGCTGATGGGCGGCGTCGACCAGCAGACGAGCCGCCAGCTGTTTCAGAACCTGGGACGCATCAAGCAATCGGTCGTAGCTCATTCGAGCAGCGACAAGTTCGCCGCCGACTGAAGGCTGCCGACCGTTGCCTCGCTGCGGGCGAGCCGATCAGGCTTGTCAACCGGCCCCGAGGGGGACAGGTTTGGACGGGGCCTGACGGACCGGGCCCGGTCACACGGGATGTGCGCGATGGTCGGATCCAGACAGGTAACGACCTCGAAGTTCGTGATCAGCAGGCGGGCTGCCGGCGTCGGCCTGTTGGCTGCCGCGACGATCGCTCCGGTACAGGCCGACGGCGACGTCGACTTGCTGCTGGTGATGGCCGTCGATGCATCCGGCAGTGTCAACCAGCAGCGCTTCCAGTTGCAGAAGGACGGCTACGCGGCGGCCTTCCGCGACAAAGACGTCCTCGATGCCATTCGCAACAACAGGCGCGGTGCGATAGCGATCACGATGAGCCAGTGGACAGGGCCGACGCTGCAGCAGCAGTCGGTTCCGTGGATGAGGATCTCCGATGAAGAGAGCATCGAGCAGGTGGCGGTCGCCATCGATCGCTCGCGGCGCATCCTGTTCGGTGGCGGGACGTCGATCTCCGGTGCGATCGACCATGCGATGGGTCTGCTCCGTCAGGCGCCGTATGCAGCGCCGCGCCGGGTCATCGATGTTTCGGGGGACGGTTCCAACAATCGCGGGCGGCCGGCAGCGCTGGCGCGCGACGATGCCATTGCCGCCGAGGTGACGATCAACGGATTGCCAATTCTCTCAATCGAGAGCGATCTCGACACCTATTACCAAGACAACGTCATCGGCGGGCCGGACGCGTTCATGGTGGTGGCGGAAGATTACGAGACGTTCGCGGCGGCCGTCCGCCGCAAGCTGATCAAGGAGATCAGTGAGCACAACGGAGAACTGATCGATCGAGCGTGACCCGACGAACGCTCAGGCGAACAGTGACCCCTTGCCGGGCTTGCTAACGCCGGGCGCGAGCGTTGCGAGGAGGTCCAGAAGTCGCTTCGTGTTTTCGGTGACGATGCGATAGCCGTTGACGACTGGCGCATCCGACGGCCCGTGGCTCGGATCGAGGAGCAGGAGCGGGCAATCCTGGTAGGCGTCGCCGATCAGACTCGTGATCGCAGTACGTGGCCGCGGAAAATCGACGAGCCGGATGTCGAGAACGTCGCGCAGCTGCGGGTAGTAGGCAAGCGCGCCCTGCACGATTGCGCAATCCGGACAGTACCAGCCTTGCGGCCTGTCCGGGTGGGTGTCGGGCTGGATCAGGAAGAGGATCGGTTTCTTCTGGGGCATAAGCAGGCGCCTCCGATGGCTGGTCGCGATACACACTCAAAGCAAAACGGGCGCCGACCGTTCTGGTCCCCGCCCGTTTCCTCGGTGTTCCGCCAGTGAGACGGGCCCGTTCTCAGAACATGCCTTCGAAGCGCTTCTTGAAGCGTGACAACCGGCCACCGCGGTCGACGAGCTGCTGGTTGCCGCCGGTCCAGGCCGGATGCGTCTTGGGGTCGATGTCGAGGTGCAGCGTCTCACCTTCGCTGCCCCAGCTCGAGTAGGTCACGAACTCGGTGCCGTCGGTCTGAACGACCTTGATCATGTGGTAGGGCGGGTGGAAATCTTCGGTCTTTTTCATGGGCTTGACTCAATCGACAGCAGCGCTTGCGCGCGACTGATCATCCAGGTTCAGGGGAGTTCTGGCGGGTCTATAGATGAAAAGCCACCCGGATACAAGGACATCCCTCGGCCCAGGCCGGCGGCCCCCTCGTGCCGGGCCCGGATCGGGCTTGACGTTGTCGCCGCCGGCGGCGACATCCCCAGGATGAAGAGCATCCTCGACACACTGAAATCTGATCCGGCGCTGGCGAGCCTGCGTCGTTCGCTCGACGTCTATTACGGCGATGCGGATCGTGATCGCGCCATGGACGCCTTGTATCGGTCGTTCCTCCGCCCCGGGGGGCTCGCGTTCGATATCGGCAGCCATGTGGGCGACCGCATCGGCAGCTTCCGCCGCGCCGGCGCGCGGGTGGTCGCATTGGAGCCCCAGCCGGGCTGCGCGCGTGTAATCGAAGCGATTTACGGCGGCGATTCCGGCGTGACCCTGCTCCGGGCAGCCTGCGGCCCGTCGAAGGGCACCCTCGTTCTGCACATCAACTCCATGAACCCGACGGTCACCACGGCCTCTCCGGAGTTCGTCAAGGCGGCGGAGGGCGCCCAAGGCTGGGAAGGCCAAGTGTGGGATAGCCGCCTCGAGGTCCCGGTGACGACCCTCGACGCGCTCGTCGCAGCCCATGGGCGGCCGGATTTCGTCAAGATCGACGTGGAGGGTTTCGAGGCCGATGTCCTTGCGGGCCTGTCGACGGCGACGCCCGCGCTTTCATTCGAGTTCACGACCATCCAACGCGACGTCGCGTATCGTTGCATCGACCTCCTGGCGGCCCTGGGTGACTACGGTTTCGACATCGCACTGGGCGAATCGCAGCAACTGGAGTTTTCATCCGGCCGCCTCGATCCGGGCGCCATGAAGCGGTACATCGCCGAACTGCCCCATGCCGCGAATTCCGGAGACGTCTATGCCATCCTTCGCCGTTAGGTTGCTCGCAGCGACGGTGATCACAGCTCTGGCCGGCGGCGTCCAGGCCGCGTCGCTCGACGGTATCTCCGTCGAGGTGACGAACAAGTCGGAGCCGGTGCTGTGCGCCGAAAAGGACAATGTGACTCTCGCGCTGGCCTCGCGCGAGGTGCGGGCATTCCGGATCGAAGCGGCCCACCCCTCCTATATCGGCACGATGCAGCGCGACAGTTTCGAAGCCGACTGGACCGCCTGCGACATGAGCCGGGACCCTTCGTTCAAATCCGAAGTGAAAGTCCCGACGCGCCGCACCATCTACGAGGAGCCGGACATCTGGGTCGTGGGGTGGACTTTCCCAACCTATTGGCGCCCGGCGACCGCGAGCGTCCGCATCGGCGATCGCGTGGAACGCGGGCTCCACCTGTTGCAGGTCTGGGTGATCCGGCCGATGGGCGGAGAGGAAGTGTTGGTCGTCTACCCGCAGGACGGCTATTGGCGCATCCGTCCGCGAGCGCCGCACGGCCTTGCGCCGACTGCATTCGGATCGTCTTTCCTGGTCGGTCCCGTGGAAGAAGACGGCCGGCCGTTGGTGAAGATTCGCGAACTGCGCTTCGATCCGTCGGCACGCACCTTCTCGATGGATTTCGAGCGGGGCGGCAGCGCGACGCTCAAGATGTCGGCGGTCGATCAAAACAGACACGTCCTCGACGTGACTCTCGACAAGGCGATCGCCAGCGGACCGTTCGCAGCGCTCCGCTCGATGTACATCACCGAATTCAACAACGACGTCGCACGCGTCGCTGTCCGTGAGAAAGGTGCGAAGGGCTGGCGGGAAGACGGGATCATGTCGTTCAAGCGCGCCAGCGCGACCGACGTCTGGGCCGGGCGGACCCAGGTGTCGCGGCACAACACGTCCTCGCCCGATATGGTCTTCTCTCAGTTCCGCGAGGCGCCCGAGAAAGCGAAGTAGCGTCGCTGCTCGGGCGGCTCAGGCCGCAAGCCGCATCGGTATGCCGGCAGCCGCCATGTGGGCTTTGGCCTCCGCGATGGTGTGCACCCCGAAATGGAAGATAGAAGCCGCCAGAACTGCGCTGGCGTGTCCCTCTCTGACACCCTCCACCAGATGATCGAGGTTGCCCACGCCGCCCGAGGCGATGACCGGCACTGGAACGGCATCGGCGATCGCGCGGGTGAGAGGAAGGTCGAAACCGACCTTGGTTCCGTCCCGATCCATCGATGTTACCAGAAGCTCGCCGGCGCCCAACGCGACGACCTCCCGGGCAAAGCCGACCGCGTCGATCCCCGTCGGTTTGCGGCCGCCATGAGTGAAAATCTCCCAGCGGAGCGGCTCTCCATCTCGGGAGACCTTTTTCGCGTCGATGGCGACGACAACGCACTGTGCGCCGAACTTTTCGGCTGCCTCGCGGACGAACTCGCGGCGGTTCACGGCAGCCGTATTGACCGAGACCTTGTCGGCGCCGGCTTTGAGCAGCCTGCGGATGTCCTCCACCGCGCGCACCCCGCCGCCGACGGTGAGCGGCATGAAGCACTGCGCTGCCGTCCGTTCCACGATGTCGATGATCGTGTCGCGGTTCTCGTGGCTCGCGGTGATGTCGAGAAAGCACAACTCGTCGGCGCCCGCGGCATCGTACGCCGCCGCCGCCTGAACCGGGTCGCCGGCGTCGATCAGGTCGACGAAATTGACCCCTTTGACGACACGGCCGTCCTTGACGTCGAGACAGGGGATGATGCGGACCTTGAGCATGCCTGCCGCCTACACCTTCCCGGCCGAAGCGTCCAGCGCGCACCTCGCCGACGCGGTCGAAATTGTGCCGCAGATGTCGGGTTTCGGATCGGTGCATGGGCGCTCTTGCCGATCGGCTCCGGCGCTGGCAATCAGAGTGGAACAGCGGTGCATCGAGCGCCGGAAGACTGTCGCGTGAAGCGGAATGGAACCGTCATGCTGAAGCGCCCGCTCCGGTCTGCTCTTGCCACGCTGCTCTCGCTGGCCGGCATTGCGCTGGCGGCGCCAGCTGGTACGGCCCTGGCCGGGCCCGCGCTCCTGTTCGATGCGGCCGATGGCAGGGTTCTCTACGCGGAGGATGCCGACCATGTCTGGCACCCCGCTTCTCTGACCAAGATCCTCACCGCCTACATCGTCTTCGAACAACTCGCATCCAAGCGCCTGACCATGGAGACCCGCATCGCGGCGTCGGAAGCCGCGCACCACGCTCCGCCGTCAAAGGTGGGCCTGCCGATCGGCGGCGAATTGACGATCGACGTCGCCATCCAGGCCCTGATCGTCAAGTCGGCCAACGACGTGGCGATCATGTTCGCGGAGGCGATCGACGGATCGATCGAGAGCTTTGCTCAGCGCATGAATGCGACCGCGAAGCGGCTGGGCATGACCCGGTCCAATTTCGTGAACCCTCACGGGCTGCCCGCGGAACAGCAAGTGACGACTGCGCGCGACTTGGGCCGGCTCTCGCGTGCCGTGATGCGCGACTTTCCTCAATATGCCCATCTTTGGGCACAGCAGGAGATGATGGTCGGAAAGATCAAGCTGCGCTCGCACAACGCGCTGCTCAAAGGGTATGACGGAACAGATGGGCTGAAGACGGGGTTCATCTGCGATTCCGGGTTCAATCTCGTAGCGACGGCCAGCCGCGAAGGGCGCCGCCTCGTTGCAGTGACGTTGGGTGAGATTTCCGCGAAGGACCGCAATCTCCGTGCGGCCAGTCTCCTCGAGCACGGATTTCAGACCGTTGGCTGGTCGCAGGCGCTGACCCCATCGTCGACGATCGACAGCATGCCCGTAGCAGCGGACGCAAAGACGGGCGTGACCAAGGTGCGCGAACTCGTCGTGTCGTGGGACTGCGGCCGCAAGCGCCCCGCCGCCAAGGCCAAGAAGAAGCGTGGCCAGAAGGTCGCGGCTGCGGGACAGCCGGCAAATGCACCAGCCGCGGCGGCGAAGTCTCCAGTGCAGGCCAAGGAGAAGGCGGCGGCCAATACCTCAGCGGCGGCACGTCCTCCGGCACCCGCACAGGGCCAGAAGATTGCTCCGAAACAGAACTGAAGTGCCTCCCGACGTCGCGGAGCGTCTCACTGGGCTACGGCGCGCTTGTCTCAGACAGAGACAATTCAGGCGCAATCACCCCGGTTGCGCGTCTGGCGCGATGCTTGCTCCCCAGAGAGCGAAATCGCCGTCGAAGGCGCCAGTTTGGGAGACGTCCGAGTGAAAAGCTATGCTGCGCAGAACGATGCCGTTGCCTGGCATCCCGACTGCGACACCACGCCGACGCCGCGCGAAGTGCGCGCCATGGCCGAGGTGCTCGAGGGCCGGCACGGCATCTTCGCCGCCGAAGTTGCGGACTTTTTCTCCATCATGCACAGCCTTCGCGGCGATGCCGGCCGCTGCTGGGCCTGGGCCGGTGTCGCCGAGACGGTCAGATCGCGGACCGAGGCGCGCCTGGGCGGGAAGGCCTGAAGGTTTCGAAATCGGGCGGACGGCCGCCTGATGGCGCTGTCCAAGTCGAGACATGAAAAGGCCCGGAGCAGCCAGAGCTGCTCCGGGCCGCTTGCTTCGAG
>CAYMEB010000183.1:0-9542 GCA_964389095.1 uncultured Hyphomicrobiaceae bacterium | reverse complement strand
GTCGCGCGCCGGCCTGCGCGAGCCGGAGAAGCCGATCGGCTGCTACTTGTTCTCCGGTCCGACAGGCGTCGGCAAGACCGAGGTCGCGAAGCAACTTGCCCATCTCATGGGGATCGAGCTGCTTCGCTTCGACATGTCGGAGTACATGGAGAAGCACACAGTCTCGCGCCTCATCGGCGCGCCGCCCGGCTATGTCGGCTTCGACCAGGGCGGCCTCTTGACGGACGGTGTCGATCAACATCCCCACAGCGTGCTGCTGCTCGACGAGATCGAGAAGGCTCATCCCGATATCTTCAACATCCTCTTGCAGGTGATGGATCACGGGAAGCTCACCGATCACAACGGCAAGCAGGTGGACTTCCGCAACGTGATCCTGATCATGACCACCAACGCAGGCGCGTCGGATCTCGCGAGGCCGGCGATGGGCTTCGCGGCCGCCAGACGTTCCGGGGAGGACACCGAGGCGCTCAACCGGCTCTTCACGCCGGAGTTCCGCAACAGGCTCGATGCCGTGGTGGCCTTCCAGAACCTGCCGCACGATATCATCATGAAGGTGGTCGAGAAGTTCGTCTTCCAGCTGGAGGCGCAACTCGCCGACCGCGGCATCACCATCGAGCTCGACGAGGCGGCGACGCGGTGGCTCGCCGAGACCGGTTACGACGAAAAGTTCGGCGCGCGGCCGCTGTCGCGCGTCATCCAGGAGCACGTCAAGAAGCCGTTGGCCGACGAGGTGCTGTTCGGCAAGCTCGAGAACGGCGGGCTGGTGAAGATCGGCCTGGCGGGAGAAGGTTTGAAGCGGCATCTGACCTTCGATTACACCCCGGCAGACCCCAACAAGAAGCCCAAGGCGAGCGAGGACGACGAGGATGCCGACGAACTGCCGGTGCTGGCGGACGTGACGCCGCGAAAGGCGCTGCCGGGCCCCGGTAAGGAGCGCCGCTCGCGCTCTTCGGGCTCGGTTCCCGGCATTCCCAAGAAGAAGGACGAATGAGACGCCGAGCCGAGGCTTCTCGCTTCCAGATGCGGAGCGGACCGATGGGGCACCATCGGTCCGTTTTCATGTGTGGTGCTGCAAACCCGCGCAGGTCTCGGGTTCAGACCTTGGGCCGCAGCGGCGGGCGAAGCCCGCCGTGCCACCCGGGAGCCATGCCGTCAGCTGCTTGCGAGCGCAGCGCAATCTCGGCCATTGTGTTCGCGAACCACGAGGAGCGCGCGCATGACCAAAGGCTATTGGATTGCTCATCTGACGATCAAGAACCCCGATCGCTTCAAGGATTATCAGTCGGCGAACGCCGCGCCGCTCGCCGAGTTCGGCGCCCGCTTCCTCGTCCGGGGCGGTCAGTTCGTCGACAGCTCCGGCACCGCGCGGCAACGGCACGTGCTTCTGGAGTTTCCGAGCTACGAAGCGGCAAAGGCCTGCTTCGCCAGCCCAGGCTATCAGGCCGCCTACAAGATCCTCAAAGAAGCCGCGGAAGCCGATCTGCTGATCATCGAGGGTCACGCCGGCTGAGCCTGAGCGTGGCACCGGCGGGTCGCGCCTCGACATAACGATGGCGCGGCCCCCGGGCCGGAGCACGATGTTGTCCACACCCTTACCCGCTGCCTTCGCAATTGCTGAGTTTCGCCCGCCCATCGCCAACATGCCCGTGGACAAATGCTCCACCTGCTTGCACGGCCCGAGCGACGCAGTTTACGTCGCAAACCGTAACCGGCGGCGCATCGCCAAGGTGCAGCCCCCCGTCGCGGCCGGGCGGCCACGACGCGGGAGGGAAGCCAATGTCGAGGGCACGAATGGTGATCACCGAGGCGGCATATGAATCTGCGACGAATCCGGTCGATCTCGTCGAGCAGATCGCCAGCAACAACGACTGGTCGACCGAGCGGACCAATGCGGACGAACTGACGCTGGTCGTCGGCGGGAACTGGACCGACTATCATGTCTCTCTGAACTGGCGCAGCGATCTCGAAACGCTGCATCTCGCCTGCGCCTTCGATTTTCGCGTGCCGGAGAACCGGCTCGGAGAAATCTACAAACTGATCGCCAACATCAACGAGCAGCTCTGGATCGGCCATTTCGACGTCTGGACCGGCGAAGGGCTGATCATGTTCCGCCATGGTCTCATGCTTAACGGCGCGACTGCGACGGCCAGCCAGTGCGAGGCGATCCTGAGAGCAGGCCTGGAAGCCTGCGAGCGCTACTATCAGGCGTTTCAGTTCGTCGTGTGGGCCGGCAAGGATGCCCGAGGCGCACTACAGTCGATCATGTTCGAGACCGAAGGCCAGGCCTGAGCGGCGGGACTTCGTTCACTTCCTGTCGCACTTGGGTGCGTCGAGGAACGTGAGTTCCGTCAGTTCACCCCTGATGGCGAAGTCGCCGTAGTCGATCGTCAGGCGTCTGGAGACGCCATTGTCGAAGTAGAGAAAACCCAGTTCGTAGACCGGCACGGCATCCTGGCCCGACTTCCCGCGCTCGTAGTAGCTGATCGTGACGGGCCACGCGGGCAGGGCGTCGAGAGGCTCGGCGCCTTTGGCCGACGCGAGCTTTCCGTTGGCGCCCGGCGCACGGCGTGAGCCGATGATGGCGGACGTCTCATAGACCTTCTCGCCCTTCTCCGAGCCGTCGTAGATGTCAGCCTTGAGCTGTGTGCGGCCTTCGCGCGCGGCAGTGACCAGCGCCATCGAGTGCTCCACCGGCAGATAGACCCGGCCCGCGATGCTCGTCGACTTGCGCTGGGGCTGCTTCAGATCGATCTTGATGCCGTTCTCCTCCCGCCGGGCTTCGCCGTTGGTGGTTTCGGTGGTCTTTTGATTGCGTTGCGTGGTGGAGCTGAACCTGAACTGGCTCGCCGCGTCGTCCTCGAACGTGGTGGAGCGGAGATCGTTGAGCGAGGTCTGGCCGTCGCTCCCGGTCATCTCGGTGACGAAACGCATGGTCTGGGTCCAGCCGTCGCACCGCGAGCCGGTCAACTCGTAAACCATTCGGCCCCGTACCCCGGTGACGCCCGAACTCGTGCGGCTCTTGTCGAGCACCATGTCGTAGACCGCCCGATGTGGGGCCAGAGCGGGGCCCCCTTTCTGCGCCGCCGCCGGAACGGCCGTCATCATGGCTATGGCCATGGCGCCGGCAATGATCCGGTATGGCCCGTCACGATCCTCTCGCATTGGTCGTCCTTCCCGTCCGCCGAAGTCCAGGATCGAACCTCTCCGCACCTTTCGGCCATACTGTGACGGTCGACCGGCGACAACGGTTTTCGCATTGCAAGGGTGTCCTGCCGTGGCCCGCCCGAAGACTCGCGCTGCAATCATGGGCGTTGACAGGGGGGAGCGGGGCCCATATCTGAGGCGCCATGAAGGGAACCTATACAGCCGCCTCCCTGCGAACCGTGCGACGTCAGCGCGCGCGCACGCGCGTGCGGCTGCGACGATGATCCTCGCCTCGCCGATGATCGTCCGTGCATGCCGCGCCAAAGCGCGGCATTATTGTTTCAAGCCCCAGCTTCTCCTTTCCCCAGGCAGGTTCGCCCATGTCCAAAGCCACGACATCCAAGACAGTCCCGCCCCCGGCATCCGCCGGTCCCTCCCCCTACGTGATGAGCACCTACGCCCGCCAGGACGTGTTGTTCGAGCGCGGTGAGGGCTGCTGGCTCACCTCGACCGGCGGCGACAAGTACCTCGACTTCGCCTCTGGCGTGGCCGTGAACGCCTTGGGTCACGCCAATCCCAAGCTGATCGCCGCCCTCACCGAGCAGGCTGGAAAGATCTGGCATACCTCGAACCTGTATCGCGTCGGCAAGCAGGAGGAGCTTGCCGCGAAACTCTGCCAGGCGACCGGCTTGGAGCGGGTCTTCTTCTGTAATTCCGGCGCGGAGGCCTGCGAAGGTGTGATCAAGCTCGCCCGCCGCTATCACTTCGCCAACGGGAACCCCGAGCGCTGGCGTGTGATCACCTTCAAGGGCGCCTTCCACGGCCGTACGCTGGCTACGATCGCCGCGGCCGGCAATGAAAAGTATCTGGAAGGTTTCGGCGAGCCGGCTCCCGGCTTCGACAACATGGAGCTGACCACCGTCGAGGCGATCGAGAAGGCCATCGGTCCGCAGACCGCCGCGATCATGGTCGAGCCGATCCAGGGCGAGGGCGGCATCCGGGTCTTCTCGAACGAGATGCTCAAGGCGATGCGGGCGCTGTGCGACAAGCACGGGCTGCTGCTCGTCCTCGACGAGATCCAGTGCGGCATGGGCCGTACCGGCAAGCTTTTCGCCCACGAATGGGCTGAGATCCGTCCCGATGTCATGGCGATTGCCAAGGGTATCGGCGGTGGCTTTCCGATCGGCGCATTCATCGCGACGGCCGAGGCCGCCAAGGGCATGGTGCCGGGCACGCACGGGTCGACTTTCGGCGGCAATCCGCTCGCCTGCGCGGTCGGCTGCGCAGTCATGGACGAGGTTGCTCGGCCGGAATTCCTCGACGAGGTCAAGGCCAAGGCGCTGCGCCTGAAGCAGCGGCTCGCAGAGCTGAAAGATCAGCACCCGGACATGGTCGAGGAGATTCGTGGCGCCGGACTGATGATGGGCGTGAAATTCAAGGCCGCCGTAGCCGCCGGCGACGTGGTCAAGGCGTGCACGGCTCAGAAGTTCCTCACAGTGGGTGCAGGCGACAACGTCGTGCGCGTGATGCCGCCGCTGATCGTCAGCGACGCGGAGATCGCGGAAGGCGTGACACGGCTGTCGCAGGCGCTGGATCAGATCGCTGCCGCGAGAAAGGCGGCCCAATGACGATCGCATCTGCCAAGACGCAGGGCGCGGCCAAAACTTCCCACGGTGACGGCCGGGCCGCCGGCCCGCGTCACTTCCTCGACCTCGACGAGATCGCTCCGGCGACCTTGCGGCGGATCGTGGACATGGCGCATGCCATGAAGAAGGCCGGGCGGCGACCGCCGCTCGACCTGAAACCCGCGAGCATCGAAGATCGTGTCCTCGTGATGATTTTCGAGAAGCCGTCCACCAGGACCCGTGTCTCGTTCGACGTCGCCATGCGGCAGCTCGGCGGACAGACGATCGCGCTCAACAACACGGATACGCAGCTCGGCCGCGGTGAGCCGCTTTCAGACACTGCGAAGGTGCTGTCGCGCTATGCCGACGCGATGATGCTGCGGGTCAATGCGCATGCGACGCTCACCGGGCTTGCCGAGCATGCGTCGATCCCGGTCATCAACGGCCTTTCCGAGCGTTCGCACCCCTGCCAGATCGTGGCCGACTTGATGACCTTCGAGGAGCAGCGCGGTTCGATCACGGGCTCCACCGTCGCGTGGGCCGGGGACGGCAACAACGTCGCGGCCTCGTGGGTTCACGCGGCGGTGCAGCTCGGCTTCACACTGCGGATCGCATGTCCGCCGCAACTCAATCCCGAGCGCACCGTGCTGGACTGGGCCAAGGAGCGGGGCGGTCGCATCGTTCTCACCGACGATCCGGCGGAAGCCGTCGCGGGCGCCGATTGCGTCGTGACGGACACCTGGGTGTCGATGGGCCAGGAAGACGCGTCCAGGCGCAAGCAGTTGCTGGGCACTTACGCCGTCGACGACGGTTTGATGCGGAAGGCAAAGCGCGATGCCATCTTCATGCATTGCCTGCCGGCTTATCGCGGTCACGAGGTCTCCGCTTCCGTGATCGACGGCAAGCAGTCCGTGGTCTGGGACGAGGCGGAAAACCGGCTTCACGCGCAGAAGGCGATTCTCGCCTGGTGCCTCGGGGTCGATTGATATGGCGCCGGGCGGGCCACGAAGGGCTGACGACATCGTCCTGCCGTTCCACCTCTCGGCATCGCGGATGTCGGGGCGCATCGTGCGCCTCGGTCCGGCGGTCGACACCATTCTGACGCGGCACGATTATCCGGCGGCCGTCTGCCACGCGCTGGGCGATGCGCTGGCGCTGACCGCAATGATCGCGACGGCCCTGCGCTTCGACAGCGGCGCCGACGGCCGCTTCATCTTTCAGACACGGACGGATGGGCCGGTCGGGCTCGTGGTGGTGCACTACGATGCACCGGGGCGCTTGCGCGGGTACGCCGCCCACACGCTGGAGAAGTCTGCCGGCGACGCTTCAGCAGGTCGCGGCAACCAAGGCAGTCTTCTCGGGAAGGGCACGATGGCCATGACGATCGATCCCGGTGGCGATCTCGATCGCTACCAGGGCATCGTTCCACTCGAGGGCCAGACCCTGCTCGAGGCCGCGCAGACCTACTTCCGTCAGTCCGAGCAGCTCCCGACCTACATCCGGCTGGCGCTCGCGCGCATCTACGCCAACGGCCGCTGGTCGTGGCGGGCAGGCGGACTGATGCTGCAGCACATTCCGCGCGAGGGCGGCAGCCAGCCGCCGCCGGGGCTTTCGGCCGAAGAATTCGATGATTCCCTCGAAGGAGACTTCGACGAGAACTGGCGGCGCGTCCGTCTGCTCGCAGAGACCGTGGAAGACCACGAGCTACTCGATCCGACGCTCACGCCCGAGCAGTTACTGCTACGTCTCTTTCACGAGGAAGGCGTGCGCGTGACCGAGCCATTGCCTTTGGCGGCGGAGTGCCGTTGTTCCCGCGAGCGCATTCAGACTTTCCTGGAGCGGTTCGGCGCTGCGGAACTTGTCGACCTGCGTGAACCCGACGGGGCGATTACTGTCACCTGCGAGTTCTGCTCGACGGCCTATCGCTTCGAGGAAGGATCCGTCGGCTGATCGGCGGCCAATGGCCGAGATCAAAGCCCGTCCAGGCTTCGGGGGCGTCCGGTCGCCAATTCAAGTGGCTGTATTTTCTAAGGAAACTTTGGTGAGCCGGGCGGGGATCGAACCCGCGACCACATGATTAAAAGTGGGCGCAGTCGGGATTCCCGCGCCTTCCTGCGTCGTCCCGCGAACGCCACAACGCTTTGATGTGCATTGATTGTTGGTCGATTCCTAGTGCTTCAGTGGTCCGGCGAATTCCCGCGCGCGTGGTCGCTCGGTGGTCGCTTTTTGACACTGGAGGCTTTGATGACCGCCGCAACGCAGAAGGTGAAACTGACCAAGAAAGCTGTAGATGCCGCCGAACCGCGGGATGTCCGCTACTGCGTCTGGGATGCGGAGTTAAAAGGGTTCGGCCTGCAGGTCGAGCGTCGACGCGTGGATCGGCCCGACGCCGCCAAGTCCTATCTGCTCCGCTATCGTTTGCCCGGCGCAGGGCGCGGCGGAGATAAAGGCTACTTGAGACTGGGGCGGCACGGCCAAGTCACAGCCGACCAAGCACGGGAACAGGCCAAGATTGCCCTTGGTCAGATTGCCGCCGGCATCGACCCAGCGCTTGAACGCGCGAAAGCGCGGGAGGCCGAAGCCGCCAGGAACATTAGGTCGATGACCCTTGAAGACCTCGGCAAGCTGTTCATTGAAGAAGCCATCATCCCGCGCCGAAAGCCTACGACCGCCAAATCCTACGAGGCGATTTTGCGGGTTCACTTCAACCCCCATCTCGGCAAGCGGCCGGCTGTAGAACTGACCCGCATCGAGGTCACGGCCCTTCATGCCAAGCTGAGAAAGCAGAAGACGACGGCCAACCGAGTGCTGGCGGTCGTCGGCAGCATGTACTCGTTCGCGGCGCGCCGGGGGCTTGTCCCGGAAGGCTTCAACCCGACACGGGGCATTGAAAAGTACAAGGAGCAAGGTCGTGAACGCTACCTGACCACCGACGAACTGAAGCGACTTGGGCAAGCGTTGACCGAAGCCGAGACCATTGGCGTTCCCTGGATGCTCAATCCGATCTCGCCCAAGTCCAAACATACGCCCCACAACACGCGGACCCTTGTCGATGCGGCTGCGGTTGCGGCGTTGCGTCTGCTTATCTTCACGGGGGCTCGGCTGCGCGAAATCCTTCACTTGAAATGGGAATACGTCGACCTTGGCCGGGGCTTGCTACTGCTGCCGGATTCGAAGACCGGGAAGAAAGCGATTGTCTTGAACGAGGCCGCCGCTGGCGTCATCCGGGCTTTGATGCCCAGTGAGGGCACCGTCGCACGGCAAGCCTATGTCATACCCGGGGAGGTCGATGGTCAGCCGCGAACCGACCTGAAACGGCCGTGGGCGGCCATCACGCGCCAAGCCGACCTCGCGAACCTACGCATCCACGACTTGCGGCACACGTTCGCGTCTATCGGTGCCGGGGCCAGCCTCGGTCTGCCCATAGTCGGGAAGCTGCTGGGGCACAGCCAGCCGCAGACAACGGCGCGCTACGCTCATCTCGACGCGGACCCATTGCGGCGCGCTGCGAACATCATCGGCGACCAACTCACTGCGGCGATGACCGGGGTAAGCGCTGCGAAATAGCAGCGGCCTCTGTTCTCGACCTTGACCGAAACACCAATAAATGCCAATACTGGCATGCCGACGAAAGCGCCAGCCAATGAGACCCCTTCGGTTCGTCGCCTCATCGTTGAATGACCTTCGCGCGCTTCCGGCGCAGGCGCAGAAGGACATCGGCTATGCGCTTTTTGAGGCTCAACTAGGTGGCAAGAGCTTCCACGCGAAGCCGCTGAAGGGTTTCAAGGGCGCTGGCGTGCTCGAAGTCGTGGAAGACTTGGACGGCGACACTTTCCGCGCTGTCTACACGGTGAAGCTGGCAGATGCGATCTACGTGCTTCACGTCTTTCAGAAGAAGTCCAAACGCGGCATCGCCACACCGCAAGCCGATCTGGACCTGATCAAGTCGCGCCTGAAGCTGGCAGAGCAGATGAGCAAGGACTCAGGATGACTAAGATGACCAAGGCCCCGGTGAAGACGGCGTTTGAAGAAATCGGCATCGACATGAGCCCGGTTGACCTGCTCAAAGCGAAAGTCGCAGCGGCTATTTCCGGCCACATCCAGAAGGCCGGCATGACGCAGGCCGAAGCGGCCAAGGCGCTGGGTATTGATCAGCCGAAGGTGAGCAAGCTGCTTCGCGGTCGCCTCGATGAATTCAGCCTCGACCGACTCGTCAGCTACGCGGCGGCGCTGGGGCATGGGGTGGACGTGAAGATTACAAGCGCGCCGCGCAAGGTGGCGTGATCCAACCCCGATGCGGTCGTCCGTATCCTATGGCTCCGCGAAATGCGTAACGGTCGCCCTGGCTCGCTCTTCTTATGGACGGTTTCGGGCCATTTCGACCGTCGGCCGAACGGCGAGCGACGAAAATGACCCAAAGCACGCATTGTGCACGCGCTCATCACTCGTGTGGCAAAAGTGCCGGACAACGATTCGGCGGCGGTGTGCGCCGCAACAATCATGTCGCTGGCCGCCTTCGAGGCTGATGTCGGCTTGACGCTTGAGACCCCTTACGTTCTCATTTTCGAGACGGGCCAGCAAGAGAAGTTCAGCTAGCCGCGATGAGACAGTTGTCTCACGGCGGGTCTTAGGTAGGATAGGTGCCAATGCAGAGCACTTAGAGGATTCTCACCTACCGGGACGACTTCTATGGCAGAGCTGAAGAGACCGGCTGCACTCATCCAACAGGGCAATCTTGTACTGTACGCAACATCGCTGAGGGTTCGCGACCTC
>CAYMEB010000182.1:0-9729 GCA_964389095.1 uncultured Hyphomicrobiaceae bacterium | reverse complement strand
AAGACCTTCGCAGCCGGCACGGTGCCGGCCGCCGTCATCATCATCGGCATGGCCTGCTCGAAACGGGCGGCGGCATCGACCACCGCCTTGTAGCCGGCGAGGTTCGCCTGAGACGACAACACGTCCATGGACTGGGCACGCGTGATGCGCGGCATGAACTCCATCGCGAACAGGCTGGCACCGGTGGCAGCCAGTGCCTCCAGTCCGCTCCGATCATCGAATGGATTGAGGATCGCCAGCACGTTGGCGCCGGGTTTCAGAGCTTTGAGCTCCTCAGGCGATGGGCGGCGCACGCGAAGGAGGAAATCCGCTCCTGAAATCGTTTCAGCTGCGGCGCCGATCTGTGCCCCTGCCGTTCGCAGGGCATCGTCAGAGAACCGCGATCTGGCCCCCGCTCCGGACTGCACCTTCACGACGGCACCGAGGGCTGCCAGTTTCTTGACCGTCTCCGGAGAAACCGCAACTCTCGTCTCGGCCTCGCCTTCGGCCGTCACAGCGATCGTGACCATGAGTGTTCCCGGAAAGGAGCGGCACCCCAAGGATGGGCGCTCGAAATTGGCGGGGCGATGAAACCGATGAGCTCCGGCGCGGGTTTTCGCGCCAGCGCGAGCGGCATCAGGTCAGAAAAATCAGCATGCCGAGCAGGATAACCGCATTAATGATCACAAGGGCCACCGTCGCGCGGATGAAGCCCTTATAGGTCCGCACGTGCTCTTTGTAATCCATGGCGGGATGCCCGCCCGACGTGTCGATTGCCATCTCATGCCCCGCTGAGTGAAGGGTGGGAAAGATGAAGCCTAACTACCCGATGCCCCCCGAGGCATCAAGCAGGCGTTCTGTCCCGTGTCGATGCCGCCCGTCGGGTCGTGCTGGACCGGACGCCACCGCCGCCGAGCCGATACGTTACAAAAAGTCGATGACAACTTGAAATTCGTAACATATATCTGGGCAACCCGATCGCAGGAGGACGCGCGATGTACACGCAGGCCCTCAACCAGAAGGACGACCCGCAAGCGGCTCGCCCGGAAGACCCCGAGCGGCTGGCACGCTTCGACGAGCGCTGTGCCGCCGAGGACAAGATCGAGCCCAACGACTGGATGCCGGAGGCCTATCGGCGGACGCTCGTCAGGCAGATCTCGCAACATGCGCACTCCGAAGTGATCGGAATGCAGCCGGAGGGAAACTGGCTGACCCGGGCGCCCTCGCTCAAGCGCAAAGCCGCGCTGCTGGCCAAGATCCAGGATGAAGGCGGCCACGGCCTCTATCTCTATTCGGCGGCCGAGACCCTCGGTGTCAGCCGCGAGCAACTGTACGATGCTCTGCATTCCGGCAAGGCCAAGTACTCGTCGATCTTCAACTATCCGACCTTGACCTGGGCGGACATGGGCGCGATCGGCTGGCTGGTCGATGGCGCCGCGATCATGAACCAGATCCCGCTCTGCCGGTGCAGTTATGGCCCCTATGCCCGTGCGATGATCCGCATCTGCAAGGAGGAGAGCTTTCATCAGCGGCAGGGCTACGAAATCATGTTGACGCTGAGCCGAGGCACTGTCGAACAGAAGGCGATGGCCCAGGACGCGCTGGACCGCTGGTGGTGGCCGTCGCTCATGATGTTCGGCCCTTCCGACAAGGACAGCCTTCACTCCACCGACACGATGCGCTGGCGGATCAAGCGCTTTTCGAACGACGAACTGCGCCAGAAGTTCATCGATGCCACCGTCCCGCAGGGGCATTACCTGGGACTGAAGTTCCCCGATCCGGATCTGCGCCTCGACGAGGCGACCGGTCACTGGCAGCACGGCGAGATCGATTGGTCCGAATTCAAACGCGTTCTGGCCGGCGACGGCCCCTGCAACCGAGAGAGGCTGCGGACCCGAAGGAAAGCTCACGCCGATGGCGCATGGGTGCGTGAGGCCGCACTGGCCCACGCCCAGAAGCGGCGACAGCGCGCCGAGGCCGCGAAGATCGCAGCGGAGTAAGCGGATCGGCCGCGGCCAACAATTCAGGCTGCCGGCTCGATCGAACGCGGGCAAGCATCACTCGACGAGGAACCCCAATGTCCGAAGCACCAATCCCCCTCTGGGAGGTCTTCATCCGCAATCGCACCGGCCTCCCCCACCGCCATTGCGGCTCGGTGCATGCTGCCGACGCCACCTTGGCGCTGCAGGCCGCGAGGGACGTGTACACCCGGCGCGGGGAAAGCGTGTCGATCTGGGTGGTGCCGTCGCAGGCGATCACCGCTTCCGACCCGGCGGACAAGGACGAGTTGTTCGAGCCCACAGGCACCAAGATCTATCGTCACCCGACGTTTTACGAAGTGCCCGACGAAGTCGGCCACATGTAACGGCCCCTTGCAGAACGCGCGATGCGCGGCCCGGCTGCGCGTGGAGCATCAGAAATGTCCGACGACCTGTTCCGTTTCGCTTTGCGCCTTGGTGACGATGCCCTGGTGCTCGGCCACCGCCTGTCCGAATGGTGCGGCTATGGACCGACACTGGAGGAGGATATCGCGCTCGCAAACCTCGGGCTCGACATGATCGGTCAGGCGCGGATGTTCTACACGCTCGCTGGAGAGATCGAAGGCAAGGGGCGCGACGAGGATCAACTCGCCTATTTCAGAGACGACCGTGCGTTCTCCAACTGCCTGTTGGTGGAGTTGCCCAACGGCGATTTCGCAACGACGATCGGCCGTCAGCTCCTCTATGCTGCGTTCATGCAGCCCTACCTGGCGGCACTGTCGCACTCGAAGGACCGACGCTTCGCCGACATCGCCGCAAAGGCCGTCAAGGAGATGGGCTATCACGTGCGCCACTCGGCGGAATGGGTGATCCGGCTCGGCGACGGCACCGTGGAAAGCCACGACCGCATGACCGACGCCCTAGACGATCTGTGGGGCTATACGGGCGAGCTGTTCGAAATGGACGAGGCTGAACAGCGGCTGGCGGCAGCCAGCATCGCTCCCGACCGCGGCGCAATCCGCGATACGTGGCGAAAGACGATCTCCAGTGTCCTCGCCGAGGCGAAGCTGGAGTTGCCCCGTGACCGATTCATGCAGCGCGGCGGCCGTGCGGGACGGCACACGGAACATCTCGGCCACATGCTCGCCGAGATGCAGGTCCTCGCCCGCCAGCATCCCGGCGCGCGCTGGTGAGGGAGGTTCCCCTGGCAATCACCGTCACCGATGCGTCGGCAAATCCGCCCGGCACGGATGCCGAGCTGGCTCGCATAGCCGCGATCGCGGGCGATGTTCCAGATCCCGAGATTCCGGTTCTCAATCTCGAAGATCTGGGCGTTCTGCGCGGCGTGGAACGCCGTGCGGGGGATTTCGTCGTCCGCATCTCGCCGACGTACATCGGCTGTCCCGCAGTCGCCGCGATCGAGCTGTCGGTGGAAGCCGCATTGCGCGAGGCAGGCTATTGCAATGTTCGCATCGAGCGCGTCCTCTCGCCGCCCTGGTCGACCGACGAGATCACACCGCGTGGCCGAGAACGCCTGCGCGCACACGGAATCGCACCGCCCCAGAAATCAAATCGAGGTGCGCTCTTCTTCGAGGAGACCGTCGCCTGCCCCCGCTGCGGCTCGCACCGGACCACGCGCGTCTCTGAATTCGGCTCCACGGCCTGCAAGGCTTTGTGGCGCTGCGACGACTGCCGTGAACCCTTCGACTATTTCAAGTGTCTGTGATGAGCGCCAACACCGAGTTCCACGCCCTGCCCGTCGCGACCGTCCAGAAGGAGGCAGGCGGAGCCGTCTCGATCACATTCGACATTCCGGTGGAAAAGGCGCCGTTGTTCGCCTTCAAGCCCGGCCAGCACGTCGCCATCCGGCACATGTCGGGCGGCGAGGAGCTGCGGCGCAACTACTCGATCTGCGCGGGGCCGGGCGAGTCGCTGCGGATCGCCGTCAAGCAGATCAGCGACGGCAGATTTTCGACTTGGGCCAATAGCGAGCTTCGCCCGGGCATGCTCCTCGAGTTGATGCCCCCGACCGGACGCTTCGTGTTGCCCGTGCCGAAAGAGGCCAGCCCGCGACGCATCCTGGCAGTCGCCGCTGGCGCAGGAATCACGCCGATCCTGGGTATCGCCAAGCAGGCCCTGGAAACCGAGCGCCATACCCATGTCTCGCTGGTCTACGGAAATCGTTCGGTCGACAGCATCCTGTTTGGCGAGGAAATCGAGAACCTCAAGGACCGGCACCTGGGAAGGCTGGACGTCGTGCACGTTCTGTCGCGGGACGAGGCCACAGAAGTCCCCCTTTTGCAGGGCCGCATCACGGGCGACAAGGTGCGCGAGCTGTCCCGTTCCCTCATCGACCCGAAGAGTGCCGCGCACATCTTCATCTGCGGCCCTGGATCGATGATCAAGGACGTTCGCGACGCCCTCGTCGACATGGGCATCGAGAAGGCGAAGATCCATCACGAGTTCTTTGCGCCCGGTGGCGGAGCCTACCGGAAGCAGACTGCAGCGGCCGAAGCAGGAGCTTCCCGCACGGCGAGCGGTTCGGATGCCGCATCCGAGGTCGTTGCAATTCTCGACGGCGCGCGGACACGGTTCGAACTTGAGAAGGGCGAGAGCGTGCTCGCAGGAGCCCTTCGCGCAGGCGTCAAGGCGCCCTACTCTTGCACCGGGGGCATGTGCAGCACATGTCGTGCCAGGATCGTGGAGGGGAGCGCGGAGATGGCCATCAACTACAGCCTGGAGCCCTGGGAGGTCGAGAAGGGGTTCGTGCTCACCTGCCAGTCCCATCCCACCAGCAAGCGCCTGGTTGTGGATTACGATGCCATGTGAACGGCAAGCCGGCTTATAGTCCCCAGCTGCGAACAGCCGTGGAGCATCCGGTGGCCCTCAATCTCGTCAAACTCTGCGTCGGCGCGGACAGTGTCGACGACCTCGCCGACTGGCAGAAAGAGCGCCTGGCCGAGCAGAAGCGGGCCGGCGTCGCAAAGCCGATCCTCTATCATCGCACCTACCAGACGCCGAAGCGGCAGAGTGAGCTGATGGACGGCGGCTCGCTGTACTGGGTGATCAAAGGCGTCATTCTGGTCCGCCAGCGCATCACCGGCTTCTCCGAAGGCCGCAAGGACGACGGTTCGCCGTGCTGCCTCATCCATCTCGATCGCAGTATCGTTCCCGTTCGCCCCACGCCGCGGCGGGCCTTCCAGGGCTGGAGGTACCTCGAGCCCGACGAGAGCCCGGTCGACCTGGCCTGCGGGGGGCGCCGAGACGGCATAGCCGAGATGCCTGCCGCCATGCGCAAGGAACTCGCCGCCCTGGGCCTGATCTGACGCTTGCGGCCGGTGTCCCGGGCGCCAAGGTCTCAGTTCCTGTTCTTGAGCCCGTTGCGGAGTCGCTCGGCGCGTATGCGGTCCGCGTCGGCAACCAGCGTACTGCGCATCTCGGCGAGCCCTTTTCGCACTTCGGCGTGCGCTTGAGGAAAGTCGGCGGCCTTGGTGAAGCCGTCGGGATTGGCGCGATCGAAGGCAATGACCTCGTCGATCGTCTTCGCGAGCGCAGGAATGTCGCCGAACGCGTAGAGGTTTATCGGTCGCCCCACGACTTCGCTGAGTGACGCGAACAGCGCCGGATCACCTGATGGCGGCAGGTCCGGCCGCGCCTTGAGGTGCGTGCGGTAACGTAGCTGGCCGAGATAGAAGATGAACACGGCATCGTCCTGCTGATTGGACCCGAATAGCCGCGCCGCCGTCCGATAGTACTCCGCGGGATGCGTGTTCTGCAGCGACGCCGCCGTGGACGCAGCGGCGCGCGACTGGGCCAGCGCCGGGACTTCGCACGCGACGGCCGTCACGACCACGATGCACCATGCTCGAAGGATGCCAGCGAACATCGGCTCTTCCCATGTGAGATGGAGGGCTATGCGAGCATTCTGAGCCGGATTCGCCGACTCATACGCGCACGATGTGACGCGCGATCGCCTTCTCGTCGAAATCGACACCGGCTCCCGGCGCATCCGACGGCGAAAGACGGCCGGCTCGCGGAACGGCCGGCGCGAGCAGGACATCCTGTCCCCAATCCATGTACTCGAGCCAATGACGTGTCGGCGTCGCCGCCAAAAGATGCGCCGAATACTCCGGCGACAGGTGAGACGAGAACGGAATGCCCGCCGACGCCGCGACTTCCGCCACCCGCATCCATCCAGTCACTCCACCGATGCGCAACACGTCGGGCATGATGTAATCGCAAGCACGCATCTCGATGGCGCGCTTTGCGACGCGCCAATGCCACCAGGTCTCGCCGACCTGCACCGGCGTCGCGAGTTTAGAGGTCAATCGGCACTGGGTCTCATAGTCGTCGTAGGCGACAGGCTCCTCGATCCAGGCAAGCCCCTCACGGTCGATCACGCGACAGGCGTCGAGCGCCTTCGCGGACGGCAATGCCTGATTGAAATCGATCGAAACAGCAATGTCCGGGCCGACGGCATCGCGCACGGCTCGCACAGCCGCAAGATCCTCCTCGATGTGCGCCCGGCTCAGCCTGACCTTGATGTGCCGGAAACCTCCATGCTCCGCCACGAGTTCACGCGCTTCACGTGCAGCTTCGGGAGGCGGCACGATGGAGCCTCCACAGCTATTATATACGGGAAGCTCGCCTCGCTCCGCCCCGAGCAGACGGAAGAGCGGCACTCCCGCGGCGCGCGCGAGCGCGTCGTGAACCGCCATATCGAACATCGACAGCGCAAGTTGCGTGACGCCTTCGTGGCCGAGCAGCATCAGGCTGCGCTGACACTCGTCGTGGAAGGCACGCATGGCGGCGAACGAAAGTTGCCGTCCCGCGGCGAACCCGGCGAGAGCTTCGAGAGCCGGTGGCACGAGACGCATGCCGAGCTTGTGGAAGGTGAAGGCCAGGACCCTGCCGGGGATGCCGCCCCGCGTCTCCAACTCGATGGCGAGGAGGGGAGCTTCGGCGAACAGCCCGAAACTGACCCGCAAGGGGCGTCGGACAGGCACCAGCAGCGGTCGAACTCGAATGCCGGTGACCTCGATCGAAGCAGTCATGATACGCGATCCTCAATTGCCTTGGTGCGGCATCGGCAGTGCGATCACCTCGACGCCCGGCGGCGGCGGAATCGCATCGGGCACGAAGAAATCCGATGCCAGGGGTTTGGCCGGGTTCACACGATAGCGCTCGAAGTCGGTCACGCCGCTGTGCTGATACAAAAACGTGTCATCGATCAAGAAGCGGCCCGTGAACTGGCCCGCCGGCTGGGAGAAGATCAGATGCGCGGCATCTCCCATGATCTCGGGCTTGCGGCTCATGGCGATGAGGGCGTCTCCCCCGAGAAGATTACCGACGGCCGCCGTGGCGATCGGCGTGCGCGGCCACAAAGCATTGACCGCAATGCCGAAACGGCGGAACTCAGCCGCCATCGCGAGCACGTACAGGCTCATGTTGTACTTTGCGACGGTGTAGGCGGGATGACCCGCGAACCATTTCGGGTCGAGATCGAGAGGCGGCGACAACATCAGCACGTGCGGATTGGCCGCCCGCTTCAAGTGCGGGAGGCAAGTGCGCGTCACCAGGAATGTGCCACGCGAATTGATGCCGTGCATGAGATCGTAGCGCTTCATCTCCGTGGCCTCTGTCGGCGTCAGCGAGATCGCACTGGCATTGTTCACACAGATATCGATGCCGCCGAACCGTTTGACGGTCTCCTCGACGGCGGCTGCGACCTGGCTTTCTTCGCGAATGTCACAGACGACGGCGAGAGCCTTGCCGCCGGCCTTCTCGACTGCTTCGGCAGCCGTGTGGATCGTCCCTTCGAGCCTTGGATGCGGTGTGGTCGTTTTCGCGGCTATCGCCACGTTCGCGCCGTCGCGCGCCGCGCGAAGTGCGATGGCGAGTCCGATCCCGCGACTTGCGCCGGTGATGAATAGTGTCTTGCCTGCGAGCGACATCGGTACCTCCAGCACAAGATGCGTCAGTGTGCCTGAACGTTCCCGCCGAACCAGCGTTTCAGCAGGGACACCAAGGTGCGAACGCTTTCGGCCACTCCGATCGCCGCAGCCAGCACGAACGCCGGCAGACCCGCGAGCGGTAGGAACAGTAGCAGATAGATGATCTCCCGTGCAGCTCGCGCGGCCGCGAACCCCGCTCGATTGCGGTACTCCGAGTGAGCCTCGGCAGGCCAAAGCCGGCTCCACCACTGGCGCGAAACCCGCCACCCGATCAGCCCCATGACGACGGCGCCGATGTAGACGTGGGTGACCGCTGACGGTATCCACGAAACGATGCGCCGGTCGATTTCTTCGCGCCGTTCCTGGTTCAGGGCTACGATCCGTGCACCGTCGATCGTCAACTTGCCGATCAGCTCGAACGCGATCTCGCCCAGCGCATCACCGACACGGGTGGAGGTCGTAGCCGCAGCTGCGGGTCGGGCGGCCACCTCCAGGGTCGTCAGAGCGCCATGAGCATCGGTCGAGACCACCAGCTCGCTCGACGGCCGCCTCAAAGTTGCAAGAAAGTCGGCCGTGGTAGCACGTCGCATGGCCTCATCGAGACCTTTGACCTCGGTCTTGAGCCAGAGCCAGTTGCGGCCGCCGGGCTGAGCTGCCGAAGCCGAGCGGAGAATGACGAGGTCGACATCGGCGCGGGCCGCCGCAGCCATCAACTCCGCCATCGGCAATCCGATTTCAGCCCCTCTGGCCGGCTTAAAGCGCAGGGCGTCCCCGTCGATGCGTCCAACCAGCATTGCCGTCTGGCCGCGAATCTTGGCCAGAGCCTCGCCGAGGCGCGCTGGATCGATGGCGTCGATCATCGGCTTGCGCGTCGCGGGATCGATCCTCGGAGCGACCGGTAAGGTTGCCGGGCCGCCCGGCTCGACCGCCAGAACCCGGATGTTTGCCCGGTTCAATGGGCGCACGAGTTGGTACAGCGCCTCGCCGAACAGGGCTTCGTCGCGCGCCGAGATGAGGACGCCCGGCCTGATCGCGACCAGCGGCTCACCGGCGGCAGAAAACCGGAGCGGAAACACGCCTTGCCGCGTGACCGCATGAAGCTCGGCGACCTTCGGTGCTTCGGGCAGCTTTTCGCGAAGCCGAAACAGGCTCGCCTCGTCGAAAAAGAGTGCGGGCCGTCCGGCGGGGCTCGCGGCCAGATCGGGAGCGAGGATCGCCAATCCGCGGCGCAGCTCTTCGGCGTTTGCGGCCAGGAAGGTTTCACCAGCGCGATTCGTCAGCCGCCAGTGCCCCTCTTGAGTGACGTGCGCCGCAAGCGCGGTCGCACCGCTTTCCAGCTTGGCCGGCAGGCGCGCCACATGTGCGGCAGCCTGCTCGGCCAGCGTCGCAGACTTGGCAACGCGCGCCGACCCGCCGGCCCCGAGCGTCGCCAATCTGTCGAAAAGACCCGCCGACGAAGGCGCGGCTCCGAGCGCGAGCAACACCAAAAGGGCCGGCCACAGGGTAACGCGCACCCGAGCTTCAGCCGGTCTTGCGCGCGGACGCCCGTGCCTTTGCGAAATCGGGCTGCCGCTTCTCGAGGAAAGCAGCGAATGCCTCGCGAGCTTCGCCAGAACGGACCAAGCCATGCAGCACCTCGACCTCGGCTTCGATCATCCGGCTGATCCGGCCTACGTCGCCCTTCATCAACTTACGGGCCGCGAAGAGCGCCTCGCGCGGCATGCCGGCCATCTTGCGCGCAGTCGCAAGCGCCTTGGCTTCGAGTTCGGCCGCCGGAACGATCGCATTGACCAGGCCGGCCACGTAGGCCCGCTCCG
>CAYMEB010000181.1:0-9740 GCA_964389095.1 uncultured Hyphomicrobiaceae bacterium | reverse complement strand
TCGAAGGACCGCGTGAAGCCATGAAGCTGGCGCTGGCCGATGCGGGCGTGAAGCCGGAGCAGATCGACTACCTGAACGCGCACGGGACCGCGACGGCCGACAACGACCGCAACGAGACCAAGGCGATCAAAGAGGTCTTCGGCGAGCACGCCTACAAGCTCGCGGTCTCCTCGACCAAGTCGATGCACGGCCACCCGCTGGGGGCTGGCGGCGGGATCGAAGCCGTGGCCTGCCTCAAGGCGATGGAGGACGGGTTCCTGCCGCCGACAATCGGCCTGAGCGAGCCGGATCCGGAGTGCGATCTCGACTACGTGCCCAACGTGGGCCGCGAGAAGAAGATCACCTACGCGATGTCGAACTCGTTCGCCTTCGGCGGCCTCAACGCCGTGCTGGTGTTCGGCCCGGCGCCGGCCTGATCGGGATCATCCCTTGCGATAGCGCACCTTGCGGCCGCCGAACCCTTCGGCGGCAGTGAGGATGGCGTTCACGCCGAGCCCATAGTGCTCGTAGACTTCGCCGATCGAGCCCGATTGGCCGAAATGCTCGACGCCGAGCGCGCGCACGCGGTGGCCCAGAACCCCGCCGATCCACGACAGCGTCTCGGGATAGGCGTCGCAGACCGTGATGATGCTGGCGTCGCGCGGCAACTCGGCGAGCAGATGCTCGACATGGCTGATCACGGTCTTGTCGCCACGTTCCCGGGCGCGGCCGGCGCCGTGCCAGCCCGCTGAGAGGCGATCGGCGGAAGTCACGCACAGCAGGCCGACGCCGCGCCGGTCTTCCGAGAGCAGGCCAGCGGCCTCGATCGCCTCTGGCGCCACCGCGCCCATGGTGACGATGCACAGCGTAGTGCCGGGTTCTGGCCGTCGCAGCCAATAGCCGCCTTGGATGATGTCCTCGCGGAGTTGCGGCCGCATCTGGCGCGGCAGCTGCTCGAGCGGACGTGTGGACAGGCGCAGGTACACCGAACCGCCCTTCTCCTCGCGGTGCCAGCGCGAGGGCGCGTCCTCTGCGCCCGATCGCTGGATGTAGTCGAAGGCCCAGTTCATGATCACGGCCAACTCGTCGACGTAAGCTGGTTCGAAGGAGGCGAGGCCGTCCTGCGCCATCCCGATGAGAGGCGTGGCGATGGATTGGTGCGCGCCGCCCTCCGGCGCCAGCGTCAGTCCGGAGGGCGTCGCAGCTACGATGAAGCGCGCGTCCTGGTAGCAGGCATAGTTCAGCGCATCGAGGCCACGGACGATGAACGGGTCGTAGAGGGTGCCGATCGGGATCAGGCGCTCTCCGAACAGGGAATGGGAGAGACCTAGAGCGGCCAGATTGAGGAACAGGTTCATCTCGGCGATGCCGAGTTCGATGTGCTGGCCCTTGGGGCTCATCTCCCAGCGCTGCATACTCTGCAGGCCCCGTTCTTTGAACACGTCGTCGCGGTTCTGCAGAGAGAACAGGCCGCGGCGGTTCACCCAGGGCCCGAGATTCGTCGAGACCGTCACGTCCGGCGAAGTGGTGACGATGCGATCGGCGAGCGGTCCTCCGGCTTTCGCAATCTCGTCCAGGATGCGGCCGAACCCCGTCTGCGTCGACACCTCGCCCTTGGGCTCGGGAACCGGAAGCGGCTGGAACTCGATCCGGGGAGCATCGAGGCGGCGCTTGCCGCGAGCGTTGAAGGGCACGCGCCGCAGTAAGGCCTCGACCTCCCTGGGGCGCGTCATGCCGGCGAAGGGTTCCCATTCCTCGCCCTGGTTGATCGAATTGCGGGCGCGGAACTCCTGCATCTGCGCCTTCGTCATCAGGCCGGCGTGATTGTCCTTGTGGCCCTGGAACGGCAGGCCGAGGCCCTTGATCGTATAGGCGATGAAGCACACAGGTTTGTCGGTTGGTGCGCGCTCGAATTGTTCGAGGATCAGCTCCATGTCGTGGCCGCCGAGATTGGTCATCAGCCGTGACAAGGCCTCGTCGTCGAGGGAACGAATGATCGCGAGCGTGTCGGAATGGGCGGCCAGATCCGCTTCGAGCTGTCGCCTCCAGCCTTTCGCGCCTTCGAAGACGAGCGCCGAATAGACCTGATTGGGACAGTCGGCGATCCAGTCGCGCAGTCGTTCACCGCCCGGCAGCTTGAAGGCCGCCTCCTGGAGCTTGCCGTACTTGAGCATAACGACGCTCCAGCCGAGGTTCTCGAAGAGGCCCGCGACCTTCATGAAGAGCTGATCCGACACGACGGAATCGAGGCTCTGGCGATTGTAGTCGACGATCCACCAGGTGTTCGTGATGCCGTGCTTCCAGTATTCGAGAAGGGCCTCGTGGATGTTGCCCTCGTCGATCTCGGCGTCGCCCATGAGGCTGATCATTCGACCCTTCGGCCATTTCGGCGCCCACGCCTTGGCGTGAACGTAGTCCTGGGCGATCGATGCGAAGCCGGTGACGGCTACGCCCAGGCCGACCGAGCCGGTCGAGAAGTCGACGTCGTCCTTGTCCTTCGTGCGCGACGGATAGCTCTGCGCACCGCCGAAGGCACGGAAGTTCACGAGGTTGTCGCGCGTCTGATTTCCCAGCAGATACTGGATCGCGTGGAACACGGGAGATGCGTGCGGTTTCACCGCGATGCGATCCTGAGGCCGCAGCACATGGAAGTAGAGGGCTGTCATGAGCGTGGCGAGCGAGGCGGACGAGGCCTGGTGTCCACCGACCTTCAGGCCGTCGCCCCGGTCCACCTCGTGGTTGGCGTGATGGATCATGTACGTCGAGAGCCAGAGCACTTTGCGCTCGAGCTCCTTCAGGAGCGCGATGGTGTGGGCGCGTTCGTCGGAGATCGTTCGTGTATCGTCCATGGTCATCGTACCTGCTGCGCGGCGTGGCCGAGTGCAAAGTCCACGAGTCGTAGGGCATGAAGCCGTGTGGTGTCGAACGTCGGCAACGCCGAGTTCTCATTCGACAGCAACATGCCGACCTCGGTGCAGCCAAGAATGACGCAATCGGCGCCGAGGTCCTTGGCCGTGCGGGTCTGTGTTACATAGGTCGCCCGGGAGCTGTCCTTGATCTCGCCGCGGCACAGTTCGTCGTAGATGATGCGGTGGACCTCGGCGCGGGCAGCCGCATCCGGGACCATCACGTCGAGACCGCGAGCGCGGAGCATGCCGGTATAGAAGTCCTGTTCCATCGTGAAGCGCGTCGCCATCAGGTACGGGCGCCGCATCCCGGCTGCCTTGATCGCATCGGCGGTCGTCTCGGCGATGTGGATGAAGGGGATGCGTACGCCAGCCACGATGCGGTCGGCAATCTTGTGCATGGTGTTGGTGCATAGTCCTATGCAATCCGCTCCTGCCCGTTCGAGAGAGCGGGCGGCATCGACCAGGGTTTCGGCCGCAGCCTCCCAATCTCCATTCGCCTGCATCCGGGCGATCGGCGCGAAATCGACAGAATAGAGGATGCAGCGGGCGGAGTGCAGTCCACCGAGCCGTTCCCGCACGGCGACGTTGAGGGCGTCGTAGTACAGGCGAGTGCTCTCCCAGCTCATCCCACCGATAAGGCCGATGGTGCGCATCAGTGGCTTCCGCCCGGATTGGATTGAACTGCCAACTCGAAGCCGGCCGCGCGCAACCGACCGACGGTTGCCTCGAGATGCTCCCGATCGCGGGTTTCGATCACCACTTCGAGCAGCGTGCCCTTCGCCGGCAGGTCGGAGAACGTCCGCTGGTGCGAGACTTCCACGATGTTGGCCTGGGCCTCTCCGAGCAGTGTCGCGACGCGCGCGAGCTGGCCGGGGCGATCGACGAGATCGATCGTCAGCTGGGACAGGCGTCCTTCCCGCGCGAGTTCGCGGGTGAGGACCGAGGCGAGGAGGCGCGTGTCGATGTTGCCGCCGCACAAGACGATGCCGACCTTGCGCCCCGCGAACAGCGCCTTGTTGGCGAACATGGCGGCCAGGGCGGCTGCGCCGGCGCCCTCCACGACGGTCTTCTCTATGTTGATCAACAGCGAGACCGCATGCTCGATCTGGTCCTCGCGGACCAGAAGGATGTCGTCGACATTGGCGCGGACCAGCTCGGTCGTGATCCGTCCCGGCGCCTTCACCGCGATGCCTTCTGCGAGGGTGTCGCCGCGCATCGGTAGGTTCTCTCCCTTGATGACATTGTACATCGAGGGATAGAGGCTCGCCTGTACGCCATAGATGCGGATGTCGGGGTTGGTCGCGCGTGCGGCTACCGCGATACCGGAGATGAGGCCACCTCCGCCGATCGGCACCACCAGTGTGTCGAGGGTCGGTTCCTGCTCCAGCATCTCCAGAGCCATCGTGCCCTGTCCGGCGATGACCAGCGGATCGTCATAGGGATGGATGAACGGGTAGCCGCGCTCCTGGCCGCGAGTACGCGCATACTGGGCGGCATCCTCGAGCGTTGCGCCTGTAACGACGACTTCAGCGCCGTGCCGGCGGGTGTTTTCGACCTTCACCATCGGGGTGCCCTCGGGCATCACGATGGTCGCAGGGATACCGAGGCGGCGGGCATGGTAGGCGACGCGCTGCGCGTGGTTGCCAGCAGAGACTGCGTTGCCGCCCGCTGCGCGCTCCTGCGCGGAGAGGGCGGACAGCTTGTTACAGGCGCCGCGCTCCTTGAACGAGGCGGTGAACTGCAGGTTCTCGAACTTGCACCAGAGCCGGCAGCCCAGCATCTCGCCGAGCGTCCGGCTCTCGTCGAAATCGGTGACGAGGAGCTGGCCGGCGATTACGTCACGGGCGCGGCGCACGTCGTCCATCGTCACTGGGGCGTGTCGGGTCGAGGCGGGTCCACCAGGCCGGGTCATGCGATGTTTCCTTCGACTGCCGTTCAGCCGCCGGCGACCGGAGGCCAGGCCGCTACATGGTCTCCGGCCGCGAGGAGCTTGCTCGCGCGCGCTTGCGGGGCCTGGAAGATGCCGTTGACGAGTACCAGATGGCACATTTCGCGCGGCACGTTGTAACGGTCGAGCAAGGCCAGGACCGAAGTACCTTCCGCGACATCGAGCTCGACCTCGTTGTGCGAGGCTCCAGGCGGCAGGAATGCGCCCAGGGATGCGTAGAGTTTCAGGGTGACCTTCATGCCGTGATCCTCGATGTCCGGCCGGCGGAACAGGGTGCTTCTCGCGACCGGTCGATCGCACGCCTACCTCATCTCGCCACGTGGGACAAATCCCCTGTTTGGGCACCGGGGGCGGCGAGTTTGCGGGGCGGTGCGATCTTGCCTAGTGTCGGTTCACAAAGCCGAGGGGAGGCGCGTCATGAAGATCACTGCCATCGAGACGCTCAGGTCGAAGGAGTTGCCCAATCTGCTCTGGGTGCAGGTGCGCACCGACGCCGGCATTACCGGTCTGGGCGAAACGTTCTACGGTCCCGCGGCGGTGGAGGGCCACATCCATGGTCTCGTCGCGCCCTACCTGCTCGGCAAGGATCCACGCAACGTCGAAGCGCACCAGGCTCATTTGATCGGCTACATCGGCTTCGCTTCGGCGTCGGCGGAAATGCGCGGCCGCTCGGCCGTCGACATCGCTCTGTGGGATATCCTGGGACAGGTGGCCGGGCTGCCTTTGTGCGACCTGCTGGGCGGGCGCGTGCGTGAACAGATCAAGGTCTACAACACCTGCGCCGGATATTCGTACGTTCAGACGGAGGCGACGCAAGGGACTTACAATTTCGGGCTCGACGCCAAGAAGGGCCGCTACGAGGACCTCGATGCGTTCCTGCATCGCGCGGACGAGCTCGCTCATTCGCTGCTGGAGATGGGCATCGACGCCATGAAGATCTGGCCGCTCGACTACGCGGCGGAGGCGACACATGGCCAATGGATCTCACAATCGGATCTGGCGCGCGGCCTGGAGCCCTTCGAGAAGATCCGAAAGGCGGTCGGCGACCGCATGGAGGTCGCCTACGAGCTGCACTCGCTGTGGAGCCGACCGCAGGCGATCAAGATCGCCCAGGCGCTCGAGCCCTTGCGGCCGATGTGGGTGGAAGACCCCGTATTCATGGAGCACATGCATTCGATCGGAGAGGTCGCGCGTGCGACCCGTTCGCCGATTGCGGTCGGGGAGACGCGCGGGGGACGGGCGGATTTCCGTCACCTGATCGAGCTCGATGCGCTCTCGATGGTCATCATGGACGTGACCTGGTGCGGTGGTATCTCCGAAGCGCGGAAGATCGCCGCGATGGCGGAAGCCCATCAGACCCCGGTGGCTTTCCACGACTGTACCGGGCCCGTGGCCCTGACGGTCTCGACCCATCTTGCGCTCCACACCCGAAACTGCTGGGTTCAGGAGATCGTGCGGGCCTTCTACTACGGCTGGTACCACCGCTTCCTCACGGAACTGCCTCCGATCGACCGGGGTATGATCACGGTGCCGCGCGGACCCGGCCTGGGGACCGCATTGCAGCCCGACGTGGCGACCCGTCCCGACGTTACCGTTCGTGTTTCGAGCCTGTAGAGCGTTCAGGAATGGGACACCCGAATGACCGAGTGCCCCGTGCAGGCCTCCGGCACGGGCATTGCTTCTGACCTCCTGCAATCGAGGGAGGATCGCGTGACTGCGTACGGAATAGATATGACTGCAGCTGGAGAGTCGGCGGATGTTCGATCCGCTGATCGGGCAGGCGGCCCGGCCGGCGACGTGGTGCTGGGCGTGGGACATGCGCTTGCCGGCGTTGCCATGGCCGGCCTCGCGATGGTCGGCGGCAGCGCCGTCGGCCTCGTGATGTTGTCGCGGCTCTCCGATCGTCCCTGGATCCTCGAATGGCTGCCGTGGCTGCTTCAATTGGCGGTCAATACGAGCCAAATCGCCATTCTTGCAGGGCTGGCGATCTGGGCAGTCGGGTCGCGCTGGTCCTCGGCCCTCGGCCTTCGGCTCCCCAAGATGGGCATCGGGTCCTGGATCGGCATCGGGCTCGCGCTGTTCGTGATCAAGGCGGCGTCGACGATGACCGTCAACGCGGCCATCGGCGGCGTTTCGGTACAAACCCTCGAGTCCCTGAAGCCGTTCGCCGATACAATGACGACGCGGGTCGCACCGTTGTTGTTGCTGGCCGCGGCCTTCGGCGCCGTGGCGGAGGAAGTGATCTTCCGGGGTGCGCTGTCGCCCGCTCTGGAAAGGACGCGGCTGGGCTTCTGGGGCGGGGCCGGCATCGCCTCGATCCTCTGGGCGGCGGCCCATCCGTATTATCCCATCGCTGCGCTCGCGGTCCTTTTCGTGATCGGCATGACGCTGAGCTGGGTGCGCAGGCGGACCGGCAGCATCTTGCCCGGCATGGCGTGGCATGTGGCCAACAACCTGCTCGCGCTCGGCGTCATGGGTGCCATGCTCAGCGCTTGATGCGGCCAGGTTGTCGGGCGCGGGTCAGATGAGGCCCGACGCGAGATTGATCGCGAGCGCCACGACGGTCGTATTGAACACAAAGGCGAGAACCGACTGGAAAGTCGCGACACGGCGCAGGGCCTTCGACGTAATGGCGACATCGGAGGTCTGCGACGTCGCGCCGATCGATGTGGTGAAGTAGAAAAAATCCCAATAGTCGGGCGCGTCGTCGTTGGGAAAGATCAAGCCGCGACGGTGCGGTCCGTCATGATCGTCGGCGCCGTAGTAGTCGTGGGCATAGTGCAGCGTGAAGATCACCTGCGTCACCAGCCATGACACGAGCACGGTGACGGCGGCGAGCGTCGTGACAAGGGCCTTCGGGATGCCCGATAGCGTCTTGGCGTCGCCGATCAGAGCAAAGACCGCGACGAAGCTGGACAGGATCGCGAGCAGGATCAGGCCGACGAAAACGAAGCGGGCTTCATCCTCGATGCGCGCCGTGCGCTGGATATGGTGCGTATCGCAGCGGGACATGAGCGCAAAGGCGAGGATGAGATAGGCGAAGCCTCCCGCGCACCATCCCAGGGAGGCGCGGACCGCTACGTCGATGCTCGAGGGCAAGGCGATCAGCGTGACGACGGCTACGGCCGCAGCCACGAGCAGCCTCCGACGGAGGCGAAGTCCGTTGACGATCGCGCGCATCAGTCGCCGCATGGTCCGCCTCCTTCGTGCGGTGTCTCCGGGATGCCGGGCCGCTCGGTTCAAGCTCGGCGCTTGAATGTCTGCGCCACGTCAGGCCTGGTCGGCCAGTACGCAGCGCAGGATGCCGAAGTCGTATTTCCCTTCCAGGGCCGCATGCACTGGGCCGAGCTTCAGGGAATCGAGCGTGCCGAGCCGTTCGAATGCTGCGGTGATCTCGTCGATCTCGGATGGATCCAGCGGCAGGACCTTGGCGGCTGCGATCAGCCCGGATTCGATGGCTTCGGCGAAATGACTGTAAATCGTGCCGACGGAGAGCTTGCGGATTGCCGCGATCTCGTCCGCGGTGCGGCCTTCCAGATGCAGCGCCAGTGTCTGGTTCACCGTCACGGATAGTCGGTTTTCGAGAAGGGGATGGCGCTTGTGGGCCGCGATGACCTCCAGAACGGCATCGCCGTAGCGAGCGATCTTGCGCTCTCCCAAGCCGGTGATGTCGGCGAGCGCATCCGTCGACTGGGGACGCTTTTCGGCGAGTTCCAGGAGCGTGCGGTCATGAAAGATGACGTAGGGCGGCAGGCTTTGTTCGGCGGCGAGCTTGTGGCGCAAGGCCCGCAAGGCGGCATGCAGGACGTTGTCCTGGCCTGAAAGGCGGACGCTCGCGCGCGCGGCGCGGTCCTTGGCGGTCTTCGGCTTTTCCATGTGCGCGCGCCGGCGGATGAGGAAAGTTTCTTCGCCGCGAAGAAGCGGCCGGGCCCGGTCCGAGAGGAGTAGCGTGCCGAAGCCTTCCTCATCGCCGGTCAGATGGCCGGCCGCGAGGAGTTGGCGAAACACGGCGCGCCAGTCCTCGAGGCGCGTGTCCTTGCCGATGCCGAAGACGGACAAGCGGTCGTGGCCGTTGCGCGCAATTCGATCGTCCGCCTTTCCCAGAAGGACATCGACGACATAGGCCATGCCGAAGCGCTGGCCGGTTCGATAGACGGCCGAGAGCGCTTTTCGGGCCGCTTCCGTTCCGTCGATGCTTTCGGGCGGCGAGAGGCAATTGTCGCAGTTGCCGCAGGGTTCGGCCAGTTCCTCGCCGAAATAGGCCAGCAGCCGCTGCCTGCGACAGCCGGCGATCTCCGCCAGTCCGACCAGTGCCTCGAGTTTCTGGCGCATCACCTGCTTGAATGCGTCGCTGCCCTCACTCTGCGAGATCCATGTGCGCTGGGTCATCACGTCCGAGATCGAGTAGGCGAGCCAGGCATTGGCCAGCTCGCCGTCGCGACCTGCGCGTCCCGTCTCCTGGTAGTAGCTCTCGATGCTCTTGGGCAGGTTCAGGTGTGCCACGAAGCGTACGTCGGGCTTGTCGATGCCCATGCCGAAAGCGATGGTCGCAACGACGATGAGACCGTCTTCTTTCAGGAAGCGCTCCTGGGTCACGCGCCGGACGTCCGGCGGCAAGCCGGCGTGATAGACCAGCGCGGTGCGGCCCTTGCGAGCGAGCCAGGCAGCGGTTTCCTCGCAACTCTTGCGGGAGAGGCAGTAGACGATGCCGGCGTCTTCGCGGTGCTCGGCTTCGATGAACTGCCACAACCGCTCTCGCGCCGAGGAGGAACCCTGCTCGGTGATCGTATAGCGGATGTTGGGCCGGTCGAAGCTGGCGACGAAGCGCTCTGCACCTTCGAGCTGCAACTCCGCGACGATCTCGTCGCGCGTGCGGGCGTCCGCTGTCGCGGTGAGGGCGATGC
>CAYMEB010000180.1:0-9907 GCA_964389095.1 uncultured Hyphomicrobiaceae bacterium | reverse complement strand
AGAGCCAGAGCCAGAGCCAGAGCCAGAGCCAGAGCCAGAGCCAGAGCCAGAGCCAAGAGGCGTCGGAATGCCCGGCCAGGTCCAGGCGCGCCTCAGATCGGATCGCATCGATGCTCGGCTTCCGAGGGGTGCGAACCAATCTCGTGGCGTCAAAGGCTGCAGCAGGGCGCAGGTCGTCTCAGGCAGGGCATCGGGCCTATTCTAATCCCGACTGACGATGCACACGGCAGACAGTCCAGGAGCGCCGTACACTTGGCTGTATCCGACCCGCGCGCCGTCCACTTGCCGCCCCGTCGCCGCACCGCGCAATTGGATCACGTTCTCGTAGACTTGGCGCAAACCAGAGGCGCCGATGGGCTCGCCGCACGCGATGCAGCCACCATCCGTGTTGATCGGAAGACGGCCCCCGAGCCGGGTATAACCATCGTGGATCCACCGCTCCTGAGAGCCGTCCGCGCAGAAGCCATTTTCGGCCATGTGGATCACCTCAGCGCCGCTTTCGGTATCCTGCAGTTGCGCAACGTCGATATCCTCAGGCCCAAGCCCGGCCATTTCGAACGCCGCCTTCGACGCAAGGACCGTCGGTGAGCCGCCTCGATCGATGGCGAGCGAGGGCGCAAACACTTCAAACGAGCCTTCCGGTCGGGTCCGCACGGCAGCGCCGCGGATACGGACGCCGGTCACGCCGAGGGCGCGCGCACGCGCCTCAGAGGCCAGAACCAGAGCCGCCCCCCCCTCGGACGGAGAGCAGAACATGTACTTCGTCAGCGGATCGTTGACGTAATCCGCCTGCAAAATCGTGTCCGCGTCCACCTCCTGGCGCCTCCAGGCATGCGGCGTCCTGGCGCCGTTCGCGAACGCCTTTTCCGCCACGAGCGCGAGCGTGCGCGGAGTGATGCCGAAAAGATCCATATAGCGACGAATTTTCATGCCGAAAAACTGCGTTGTCAGCATCAACCCCGTCTCGCCATACCAACGCGGCAGCCCCCATTGCTCCGGCAGCGGGTTGAAGGCGCCGCGCGGGTGCTTATCGAAGCCAACGACGACGCCGAGATCAAACTCGCCCGATTTGATGGCCCAATAGCCCGACAAGAGCGCAGACCCCCCTGTGGCGCAGCCGTTCGAAACGTTGATGAACTGCACGCCGGTCAATCCCAGGCGCGGGAGCATGGCGTCTGCGTTGCCGGCAGCTGACGAACCGCCGAACGCAAACTGAATGTCGCCCCACTCAACCCCGGCGTCAGCCAAAGCCGCGCGGGTTGCGATGACGCCCTGATCGAGACCAGCGAGGTGGTCATGGCGTCCAAAGGGAAACACTCCGGCGCCGATGATGTAGACGGGGCTCATGCCGGCTCCACAGGTTCGAAGGCATACGTATAAATCGGCGCTCCTTCTGGGCCGATGGCGATTGTCTCAAGCGTCAGGCGCATCCGAGCGCCTACACGCAGATTGTGAAAACCCTTCGCGACGATGCGCGTTTCGACGATGGTCTCGCCTGGCAATTCGACATACCCGACGGCATATGGCTGAAAATGTTCTGGAGCCGTTTGGCCGATGAAGGGGGGCTTGGGCGCGAAGCGCTGCACTGTCCAAGTCCAAAGTGCGCCTTCGACATTCAAGTGGATCCGATCGAACTGGGCTCCTTCTGCGTCTTTAGGCAAAGGAAACACGACGCGCCCACTCTCGCGATGGCGACCGGCGACGAGGCGCGGCCCTTCGGGCGTGACATCGATGAGATCGTCGGCGATCGGCCGACCGGAAGCAGCAACGTTCATCACTCAACCATAGCGTCTGGCGCAAAAAAGTCAGCCGTGCTTGTTTTCTTCGATGACGCTAGAAATTCAGTCACTCGCCGACCTCTCCCGCGTTCACGCCCGCCTCCGACCCGAGGCCGTCGCCCTATGGTTCGAAGGTCGCACGACGACGTTCGCCGCGCTTGATCGTCAATCAAGCCAACTCGCCAATGCGCTTGCTGCGGCGGGCGTCACGTCGGGCGACCGGGTCGCCTACCTGGGCAAGAACACTGACCGCTTCTTCGAACTCCTGTGCGCGTGCGCCAAGATTTCCGCCGTGCTCACCCCGATCAACTGGCGGCTTGCACGGCCCGAGATTGCCTACATCTTGAATGACTGCCGTGCAGCGGCGGCGTTCGTAGGATCTGAGTGCCTTGAGATCGCCGAGGAGTTGGCGCCTGAAGCGCCCCATGTGCGCAGCTGGGTCAGTGTAGAAGGGCCGCGCACGGGGTGGCTCGACCATGAGACTTGGCGCAACGCCGCGGAGTCGGATGATCCTGGCGGCGCGCCAGGATGGGACGACGTCGCCATGCAGCTTTACACCTCGGGCACCACCGGCCGACCAAAAGGCGCGATGCTGGCGACGCGCGGATTCATCGCGCTGCGTCGCTTGCAAGACGCTACGCCTGACCTGTGGAACAAGTGGACGCCGCAGGACGTTTCGCTTGTAGCGATGCCATGTTTCCACATCGGCGGGACCGGCTGGGGCGTCACCGGTCTCTACTACGGCGCACGCGGGGTTGTGCTGCGGGAGTTCGACCCTGCCCGGGCTCTAGATGCGTTCGAACAACACGGCGTGACCAAACTCTTCATGGTTCCCGCAGCGATGCAGATCGCGCTGCGGCACCCACGCGCGGGCGATATCGATTATTCGCGGCTGAACTATCTCCTCTACGGCGCGTCCCCGATCCCACTCGAGCTTCTGCGCGAGGCGATGGCGGTATTCAAATGCGGGTTCGTGCAGATGTACGGCATGACGGAGACCACCGGCACCGTGGTCGCTTTGCCGCCTGAAGACCACGATCCTTATGGGAACGCCCGCATGCGCTCGGCCGGTAGAGCCTTACCCGGGGTGGAGATTGCGATCCTGTCCGAAGATGGCGCGCGTCTGGGGCCCGGCGCCGTCGGAGAAATCGCGATCCGTTCCGAGGTGAATATGGTCGGGTATTGGAACCGCCCCGAAGACACAACAGCCACGCTCTCCAGCGACAAATGGCTTCGCACAGGCGATGCAGGATACATGGACGAGGACGGTTATGTCTTCATTCACGACCGGGTGAAGGACATGATCGTGTCTGGCGGGGAAAACGTCTATCCGGCCGAAGTGGAGAGCGCGATTTACGGTCATCCTGCGGTGGCTGACGTGGCCGTGATCGGCGTCCCGGACGACCGTTGGGGCGAGGCCGTGAAGGCGATGGTCGTAGTAAGGACGGGCATGACCGTCGACGCCGCGGAGATCATCGCACATGCTCGGGAACGCATCGCCGGATACAAATGCCCCAAAAGCGTTGAGTTCATCGATGCCTTGCCTCGCAATCCGTCAGGCAAAGTATTGCGGCGCGAACTGCGCGCGCCTTTCTGGGCAGGCCGCGACCGGAACGTCAACTGATCCGCTTGTCAGCTCACCTTGAGAATCTGCTTGCCCAGGTTTTCGCCTGCGAAAAGCCGCATCAGAGTGCGCGGCGCACGTTCGAAATCTTCCTGAACGTCTTCCCGGTAGCGAATGAGGCCTTCCCGTATCCATGCCGACAGCCGGCGCCGCGCCATGGGATACTCATTCGCCCAGTCAAGGACAATGAATCCTTGCATGGTGGCGCGCATGAATATCAGGTTGAAGTAGTTTTCCGGGCCAGCCGGCATCTTGCCGAGCGTGTATCGCGAAATGCCCCCGCAAATCACGACGCGCGCATGCATTGCGATTTTGCCGAGCATATCATTGAGGATTTCGCCGCCGACATTGTCGAAGACGACGTCAACGCCATCAGGGCAGAGCTCGGCAAGCCGACTACGTACGTTCTGCGCCTTATAGTCGATGGCGGCGTCGAACCCGCACTCATCGACGATCCAGCGACACTTCTCCTCACCACCTGCGATGCCGATGACACGGCATCCGGCGATTTTGGCGAGCTGCCCAACGATCGAACCCGTGGCGCCCGCGGCGCCAGACACGACGACCGTGTCGCCAGGCTGTGGCTTGCCGACACGCAGCCGCCCAACATACGCCGTCATCCCCGTGGTTCCCAACACACCCAGTCGGGCGGTCGCCATCGTCGGATCAGAGACTTTCTCGAGCTGGTCGCCAGAAATTGTAGGAAACTCTTGCCAGCCAAAACGCCCGCTGACGATGTCTCCAACGACCAATTTCGGATGTTCGCTGGCGATCACCTCGCCGATGCCAGAGCCAGGCATCACATCACCGATCTCCGTGGCGGCGACGTAGCCACCTACATTTTCCATCCAGCCTTTTTGCGCAGGATCAAACCCAAGCCAACGTGTGCGCAATAGCACCTCCCCAGCGCCAGGGGGGCGTACGTCGCGGGTGACGAGCTTGAAGTCGGTGTCTTTGAGCGGTCGCCCGTTCGGGCGGTCTGCGATCAACCATTGACGGTGGGTCGTGGGTATCATTTTGGTCACCGATGCGCGAGCACGGCGTCCACCGCTTCGCGGATGCGCCGGGCATTGGGAACGTATTCGTCTTCGAGATTGGGCGCGAACGGAACCGGCGTATGCGGACTCGTAACGCGTTTGATGGGCGCTTTGAGATGCGCAAAGGCCTTGTCCGACAAAAGCGCGGCGATGTCTGCGGCCACCGAGCAGCGAGGCGGGCTCTCCTCTACGATGACAACGCGCCCTGTGCGCGCGACGCTTTCGATCAACGCCTCCTCGTCGAGCGGCGAGGTGGTGCGTGGATCGATCACTTCCGCGTCGACACCGGCCTTTTCCAGTTCCCTGGCGACCGCGAGCGCGCGCGGAACCATCGCGGCTAGCGCCACGATCGTAACATCGTCGCCTTCGCGCGCCACGCGCGCCTCGCCGAACGGAATTCGATAGGACTCGTCGGGGACGTCGTCCTCGCTGTCGTACAAAGTTTTCGATTCGAGAAAGATGACGGGATCGTCGTCTCGGATCGCCTCGATCAGGAGCCCTTTGGCGTCATAGGCATTGGACGGAGCGACGACTTTGAGGCCGGGCACCATGGTAAAGAGCGGCGTCAATGTCTGAGAGTGCTGCGCTCCGGCGCGGAAGCCGGCCCCGATCATCGCGCGGATGACGAGCGGGGTCTTGGCTTTCCCGCCGAACATGTAGCGAAACTTCGCCGCCTGATTGTAGATCTGATCGAAACATACGCCCACGAAGTCAACGAACATGATCTCCGCCACGGGTCGCATTCCTGTGGTCGCCGCGCCTGCGGCTGCGCCGACGATGGCGCTCTCCGTGATCGGCGTGTCAATGACACGCGACGGACCAAACCGGTCATAAAGCCCCGACGTCACCCCGAGGACGCCGCCGACCTTTCCAGGCCCGGCGCTCCCGCCCTGCCCTCCAGCGATGTCCTCGCCGATAAGGATGACGCGGGCATCGCGCTCCATCTCGTCGCGCAGTGCTTCATTGATCGCCGTACGATAGCTCTTTTTCGGCATCGGCCACCTTCAATAGGAGACGTAAACGTCGCGCTCGAGCGAGGAGAGAGGCGGGGGCGGAGCCGCCATCGCAGCGGCGACGGCGTCCTCGATTTCCCGGGCGACAGCCTCATCGATGGAGGCGAAGTCGTCCGCCTCAAGCAGGCCTCGCTGCACGGCTCCTTCACGGAACTTTTCGAGGGCATCGATCGCCATGGCGGCAGCGAGTTCTTCCTTCGAGCGATAGGCCTGAGGATCGCCGACGAAATGACCGCGCCAACGGGGCGTTCGCGTCTCGATGAAAGCGGGGCCGCCGCCGTTGCGCGCACGGTCGAGCGCACGGCGCATGGCGTCGACCACCGCGAAGAAATCCGCCCCGTCGACGGCCTCGGCCGGCAGCCCGAAGGCCTTCGCCCGCTCGGCGATGGACGCCGCCCCCACGGCATAGCTCGCCGCAGTGTGTTCGCCGTAGCCATTGTTCTCGACGACGAAGATCGCAGGGACATTCAATACGACGGCCATGTTCATGGCCTCGAAGGTTGTTCCCTGATTGGATGCGCCATCCCCCGAGAACGCAACCGAAACACGCCCGCGACCCTGCAGCTTGGCGGAAAGAGCGGCGCCGACGGCGAGTGGCGGCGAGCCGCCCACAATAGCGTTTGCGCCGAGCATCCCCTTGGAAAGATCAGCGATGTGCATCGAGCCGCCTTTGCCGTTGCACAATCCGCCTTCCCGACCGAAAATCTCCAGCATCATTCCGCGAACGTCACATCCTTTGGCGATGCAGTGTCCGTGCCCGCGGTGTGTCGAGCCGATATAGTCTTCGTCGGTCAGATCATGGCAAACGCCAACGCCAGACGCCTCAGAACCGATATAGACGTGAACGAATCCAGGAATATTGCCAAGAGCGAACTCCTTCTCCACGCGCTCCTCGAAGGCGCGGATCGTGCGCATCCGCTGATAGGCCCGGCGGAGTTCATCAGAGCTGAACTGCATTCATGACCCCCGAAGACCCAATCCGCGCCTAAGGCGGACACACCGCCGACATGGGGGATGGGCAAAAATGACGAGAACGGGTATCGTGAAAAACAATTGGGCACAAGTGCCGAAACTGGAGGGGCGACGCCATGGGCCAGAGGTTCGCGGACAGGGTCGCCTTCGTTTCGGGCGGCGCGTCGGGTATCGGCGCCGAAGTAGCTACGATGCTCGCGACAGAAGGCGCCCGCGTGAGTATCGGCGACCGCGACGTCGCCAGAGGCGAGGCCGTCGCGCGCGAGATTGGAGCTGCTTTTTTTCATCTCGACGTGCGCGAGGAAGAGGGCTGGCGCATGGCGATCACAGCTGCGGAGAACCGTTTCGGCCCGGTGTCCGTTATCGTCAACTCCGCCGGCGTCAGCCAGCCCGCGACGATCGAGCAGGCCTCTCTCGAGCATTGGCGCGAGACAATGGCGATCAACGCCGACGGCTGTTTTTTGGGCTGCAAAGTCGGAGTGGAGGCCTTGAAACGCTCTGGGGGGGGCTCGATCGTCAATGTCGCCTCGATGCTTGGCGCGCGTGGAGGCGCGATGTTCGCCGCTTACTGCGCTTCCAAGGGCGCGGTCCGCTATCTGACGCGATCCGTCGCCCTGTACTGCGCGCAGGCTGGATTGAAAATCAGGGCCAATTGCGTCCTGCCCGGCGCCATCGATACCCCGATGTACCGCGGGTATATCGATCGGGCGGTGCAAGCCGGGGCGACGCAGGAGGCGGCGGAAAGGCAGTTCGCGAGCATGCATCCCATGGGCCGCGTTGGCGAGGCTCGCGAAGTCGCGGCAGCCGTCCTTTTCCTGGCTTCAGAGGAAGCATCGTTCATCACCGGCGTCGATCTGCCTGTCGAAGGCGGCGCACTGGCTTGAGGAGACCACGATGTCAGACGTTGCAACCGCACCGCTTGATTCGATCAATTCGTTCGATATGGCGATCCTGCAAGATCCCCACCCCTACTTCGCCCGCTTGCGCGCCGAAGCCCCCGTCTACCGTGACCCAAACACCGGATTCGTTTCGGTGGCGACCTTCGACCTGATACGCAGCGTGTGCTCTCATCCGGCAGTGTTTTCGAATGGGTTCGGCGAAGCATTGCGAAAAGGCGCGCGGCGCGAACTCGATCCCGAAGAGATCGAGGCGCAAAGCGCATTGATGCCGACGGTGAATACGCTGCTTACGGCCGACCCGCCGGTGCACACCCGCTACCGAAAATTGGCCATGAAGGCGTTCACCATGCGACGAGTCGAGGCGATGAGCGCCCATGTCGCCGCGATCGCCGAAGCGCTCGTCGACGAGATCGCGCCCCTCGGCGGCTGCGAGTTCAAGAGCGCCTTTGCAAACGATTTGCCGATGATTGTCATCGCGGATGCGTTGGGCGTTCCGCGCGCCGACATGGACAGGTTTCGGCTATGGTCCGATGCGTTCATCACCCAGATGAATGGACTCGCCGGGAAAGATGCGCGCGTGGAGGCCGCGCGGCGCATTCGCGATTACCAGATCTACTTCTCAGACAAAATCCAAGCGAAGCGCACCGCGCCGACCGACGACATCATTTCTGACCTCGTGAATGCCGATCTCTCCGAGGAAGGCGACGCCCGCAAGATGAGTGAGCAGGAGCTGATCTCGATCTTCCAGCAGCTTCTCGTCGCAGGCAACGAAACCACCGCGCATTCGCTGACCGCCGGGATGTTTTATCTGATCTCCAATCCAGGGCTGGAAGATCTGTTGCGAGCCCAGCCCGACCTCATTCCGAACTTCGTGGAAGAGACGCTCCGCTTTCTCAGCCCAACGAACAATATGTATCGCGTCGCGGTCCAAGACACCGAAATCGGGGGCGTTCCCGTCAAGAAGGGCGACCTCATCCTTCTTCGGTTCGGGTCGGCCAATCGCGATGAAGAAGTGTTTCCTAACGGCGACTTGTTCGACGTGCGACGGGAAAACGCCAAAGCCCATCTCGCGTTCGGCGCCGGCATCCATCACTGCATCGGCGCGCAGCTCGCTCGCAAGGAGATGGGAACAGCCTGGCCGATCCTTTTGCAGCGCTTGCGCAATTTCCGGTTCGCTCCAGGCCGAAACAGCTTCACCTATCTGCCGACAATCCTGATGCGCGGCGTATTCGAATTGCACATCGAGTATGATCAAGCATGAACCTCGAGTTGGCCCCGCATCACCGCGCCTTCCGAGACGAAGTGCGCACATTCCTTGCCGACAGCTTCACCCCGGATCTGCGCCGGGCGGCGAGGCGTCAGGCGGGAGTCTGGGCGGAAATCGACCTAGCGCTCGCCTGGCAGCGAATTCTGCACATGCGCGGCTGGGCCGCCCCGGCTTGGCCGGTTCAATATGGCGGCCCAGGCTGGGATATTGTCGAACGTTGGATATTCGAGAACGAGTGCGCTGAGGCCGGCACGCCCGCCATCCCCGCCATGGGTTTGCGGATGTGCGGTCCAGTCCTGATGCGGTTCGGAACCGAAGCGCAAAAGGCGCAGTTCCTGCCCCGGATCCTGTCGGGCGAAGACGTTTGGTGCCAGGGCTATTCAGAACCACAGGCGGGTTCTGACCTTGCCGCGCTCACGTGCAGAGCCGAGCGCGATGGCGACGAATACGTCGTCACAGGCACCAAGCTCTGGACAACCTATGCGCACGTCTCCAACTGGATCTTCCTTCTGGTGCGCACAGGGACGGGCCGCAGACCGCAAGAAGGAATCAGCTTTCTTCTTGCGCCTATGAATGCGCCAAGGATCGAAGTGCGCCCTATTCTCACCCTTGCCGGCGATCACGAAGTCAACCAAATTTTCTTCGACGGGGTGCGCGTTCCGATCGCCCTCCGGGTGGGAGCCGAAGATGAAGGATGGGCCATTGCGAAGTACCTGCTCGAGTTCGAGCGGGGGGGCTCATTTGCGGCCCGTCTCAAGGCGCAGCTTCGTGATGCGCGGCGGGCGGCGGAAGCCGAAGGCGCGTTCGCGGGCGATTTTGCGCGCCGATGGGCGGCCCTCGAAGCCGAGGCGACAGCGATCGATCTGACCGAACGCCGCGTGATGGCGACAATAAGTTCTGGCGCGAGCCCAGGGGCAGCTTCGGCGTCTTTGCTGAAACTCGCCGGGACCGAAGCCATCCAGCGCGCCAACGAACTCATGATCGAATCGATCGGCCCATGGGCCGCGCCAGACTTCGCGGGAGTACGAAACGGGGTCGCCGATTGGGCGCCTGGGCCAGACTACGCCGTGCCCATGATGGGAAAGTATCTTAACAATCGAGCGGCCACGATCTATGGCGGCTCTAGCGAAGTTCAGCGCAACATTCTCGCGCGGCTCAAGCTTGGCATTTGAGCACTCCAATTCGGTCCTAGCCTAGCAATTCCTTGATCCGCTCCCCGAAAACTCCCTCGATCTGAGCTGGAATTTTCGCCTAGTTTTTCCCCTGGCTGGGAGAAGCTGAAGGCGATGAAGGCATCGAAGTTCACGGACGCGCAGA
>CAYMEB010000179.1:0-9925 GCA_964389095.1 uncultured Hyphomicrobiaceae bacterium | reverse complement strand
TTGGCCACATTCAGCTATACGACGATTGTGCCGGAACTAAGGGGACAGGTTTGCACCATCCATGTCGTCCCGATGCGGCGCGCACGCCCGGCGCAATCGCCGGCCGAGCAGGCTCGGAACAGGGCAAATGAGCCTACCGGCACGGCCGCGGAGCCACCGGACGGCGCGATGGTCATCGTTGTCGATCCGGCCCGTGGCGTCACGGTCACCCCGGAACTGCTCCAGTCTCAGCTGGGCCTGAGCCCCAGTGAATCGCGCGTTGCCGCGCTGGTGGCCGCTTGCGAGCGCCCCAAGAGCGTGGCCGAGAAGCTCGGCATGACCGAGGAAAGCGCGCGGGTCGTCCTGAAACGCGTATTCGCGAAAGCCGGCGTCTCACGACAGAGCGAGTTGGTCGCTCTAGTTTCGAACCTCACCAGCATGCCGGTACGTTGAAACGGCGGAGGGCCACGCCGGACCATAGCGGCACGGCGTGTGCACGACCGTACGTCATCCTACGAGCCGCTTCAGGAGCGCAGCCATGGCCACCGAGACGAAAACCTCACGCCCGACCGCCAGCAAGGCCCCTCCTCCCCCATCCCGGCCGGCCACTGCCGCCACGCCGCGTGCGCGCGCCTTCGCTCCCGATGGCGTGCCACGCGCGGGCGAACCCGCACCCTGGTTCACCGGCACCACGACGCGCGGGCCCGGGTTCGGGTTCGACACGATCGCCGGCCGCTGGGTGGTGATGCTCTTCTTCGGCAGCGTGAGCGCACCAGTCGCCCAGGGTGCGCTGAAGCTGGTGGCCAAGAACGCGAACCTTTTCGACGACAAACGGGTGTCGTTCTTCGGCGTGACCGCGGATCCCGCCGACGCGGCGCGGGTCAAGGCGCGCATCCCCGGAATTCGCTTCTTCCTCGACGGTGATCTGGAGATCAGCCTGCTGTACGGCGCGACCCGCGCGACCGATCCGAAGAAGGACGTGAACTACACGGCCTTCTGGCTGATCCTCGACCCTATGCTGCGCGTGCTCGGCTCGTTTCCGATCGAGCAGGGTGAGCATGTGATGAAAGTGATCACCGCGCTGCCCCCGGTGGACAAGCACGCTGGACCCCGCGTCGATCTGTGGGCGCCGGTCCTGGTACTGCCGCGCATATTCGAACTGGCGCTGTGCAAGCGCCTGATCTCCTACTACGACACGAACGGCGGCACCGAATCGGGCTTCATGCGCCAGGATGGCGGCAAGACGAACCTGGTCGTCGACCATCGATACAAGCGGCGAACCGACAGCGTGGTCGAGAACGAGACGCTGGCAACCCAAGCGCGCCAGGCGATTTTCCTGCGTGCGGTACCGGAGATCCGCAAGGCGTTCCAGTTCCACGTCACACGGATCGAGCGTTCGATCGTCGCGCGGTACGACGCCGAAACGAGCGGACACTTCAAGGCGCACCGCGACGATACGACGGCCGGCACCGCCCACCGCCGCTTCGCTGTCAGCATCAACCTCGACGACAGTTCCTATGAGGGTGGCGACCTGGTGTTCCCGGAGTTCGGGACGCGCACGTACCGCGCTCCGACGGGTGGCGCGGTGGTGTTCTCGTGCTCGCTGCTGCACGAGGTGAAACCGGTGACGAAAGGCAACCGCTATGCCTTCCTGCCGTTCCTCTACGACGACGCGGCGGCGCAAGTGCGCGAGACGAACAACGCGAAGCTCGGCGAAGGGGTCCCTCAGTACGCCCCGAGCGCGAAGGCCAACGGCAAGAAAAAGAACTGACCCGGCGCGTCGAACGGAAGTGAACCGACGGGACGGAGTGGACTTGGGCGCGGACGCCCTTGCAAGCGCGGTGATCGAAGGGGTCACTGCGTCCGGGCGCCACCGGTTCGGCGCGCCCAACCGATGACGAGCGGGCCCACCGCGATGCCGATCCCCATGACGAGAAACGCGGCACGCCAGGCGGCATCCGTGGTGGGGCCACCTGCCCAATCGATGGCAAGGCCGACCGTGGCTCCACCCAGCGCCGCCATGCCGAAACCCACCATCGAATGCAACGCCATGGTGGCGCCGCGCACTTCGGGCTCGGCAGCCAGCGTCATGCCGGAGGTCAACGCACCGGAGTCGCCCGGAAGAGTGATCGCATAGGCCAGCAGCAGGAACAGCAGGATCCAGGGCGGCGCCGCGATCAGGGCCGCGATCGCAACAGCGACGAGTGCCGACAACGACATCACCCAGGCGATGGTGCGCTGACGGCCCGCACGCAACGCGGCCTCGTTGCCGAGCATGCTCGCCGGCATCGCAATCAATGTCACTAGAACGCTCACCATAACGGGATCGAGCAGCGAGCCGTCAGGGTTCCTCGCGGCGATGAAACTCCAGAACGCGACGATCCACGTGCGGAAACCGTAGAGCTCGAAACAATGCACACCGTAGCCGAGGATGTATCCGAGGGCCTCGCGGTTCGCGAGAACGGGGCGAAAGTTCAGAAGTTTCTGTGGTGTGCTTCGTGGCGGCGGCCACCGCGGCTCGAGCAGGGCGCAGACGACGATCATCACGAGGGGTGCAGCCCCCGTGACCCAGAACGCAAGCCGCCAGCCGCCCAAGTCCGCGAGGACTTGCGACACGAGGAACGAGAGGCCGACACCCAGCGAGAAGCACGAGGTGTAGAGGGTAATGCTCCGCGACGGGTTGCCGCTTCCCAAGCGGTCGGTCAGGGCGCGCAGGCCAGGCATGTAGGCGCCGGCACAACCGATACCGGATAGCGCCCAGAGCACCGTCGCCGAAAGAAAGCCCTCGGCCCAGAAACCGAACGCAATAGTCGCTGCTCCCATGAACAATGATCCGGCGAACAGCACGAGGCGTGCGTCGATCCGGTCGGTCAGCGTCATGAGCACGGGCACGGCGACCATGTAGCCGAGTGAATAGGCCCCGGCCATGATGCCGGCCTCGCTCGCGGAGAGACCCCAGATTGGGATCAGGTGCTTTGCCATCACCGCGGGAACGGCGACGTGCGAGAGCAGGTTCGCCACCTGTCCAATGCACAGTGCCGCAACCAAGCTGCCGTCCCGAAGCGCCACGGACCCTCGCCGACGTCGCCAAGCCTGCTGTCCCGATCTGGAGAAGCGGCGACATGCCGCGTTCTCGTCCGCCGCAACCATGGCCGAGTGAGCCCGAGACAGAGCCGGCCTGCAAGCCGCTATTAGGTCTACCGCGAAGATTGGCTCCGCGATGTTGTCGCAGACCATCGCCCCTCGTACTTGCCTCTCTCGCATCGACACAATCGCGCGCCCGCCACGCATGTCGATGCGACCCGTGAAACTGTCGAAGTGAAAAGCAATGGCGTCTGGATGCCGGCGACCGACCTGATCGGATCGGATCGGATCGGAGGCGCGGTGGGCCTTCGCTTCTGCAGATGTCACGCGTGGTGTCGGCTCAGTTCGTGCCGTGGTGGCGACAGAGCAGGGCATGGTGGATCATGCCGCCGGGCCCGTCCTTGGTTCAGCCACGCGAGGCCGCGACGGAGGGCATGAGTTTCATCCGCGAGAATCTCAGCGTCGCCGGAACAACAGCGAGAAGTTATTCGCCGGCATGGCTTCGATGATCGGCGCCGAAAACCCTTGGTCGGCCGCAAGTGACTGGACCGCCTCCATGTCGCGCACACCCCACGCCGGGTTCCTGGATTTCAGATCGGCATCGAACGCCGCGTTGCTCGGCGCCGTATGCTCCCCATTCCGCCGATACGGCCCATAAAGGTAGAGGAGCCCTCCCGCCGGCAACACGCCTGCGGCCATGCGCATCAGGTCTTCGGCCGCTGCCCATGGCGCGATATGAATCATGTTGATGCAGATGACCACGTCGGCCTCGATCGGCGGCATGTCACTCTGCGTGACGTCCAGATCGATCGCAGGCGCAACATTCCCAAGGCAGAGATGGCGGGTCCAGGCGTCGATACTCGCGCGCCCAGCGGGGTCGGGGTCGCTCGGCTGGAACGTCGTGTGGGGATGGGCGGCCGCGAAATGCATCGTGTGCTCGCCGCTTCCACTCGCGACCTCGAGCACGCGCCCGGCTCTTGGCAGGTGCGGGCTCAGTATCTGGAGGATCGCGTCGCGATTGCGCGCGGCGGCGGGGGCGTGGCGGCGGACATCTTCCATCATGCGATGGTTGTCTGCCGCGTGGCCGGTACGGTCAAGCGCGGACATGCCGGTGGCCGGTCGCGAAACCGCCCGCCCGTCAATCGCGGTGACCGCGTTCGCGGAACGACTGCAGAAAAATGGCCCCGCCCGTGCCTGCCGTCGGCCCAGATCCGCAAGAAGCCACACGGCATGCCACGCAATCGGGGGTATAGCCCCGGGTGCGGGATGCAAAGTACAGTGGCGGCAGGCCAACCACGGCGGAGCATTTCAATGACCGAGCGACCTGCGAGAGCATCCTGGCTGCGTATCGACGATCTGACCAATCCTGCGCCGGCGATAAGGGCGATGTGGGAAGAGTCGCGCGCCCGGCTCGGCTATGTCCGCGAGTTCCTGAAGCTCCCCTTCGAGCCCGATCGGCTTGTGCTGTTTCAGGGATACGTCAATCGCCTGATGCGCGGGTCCGACTGCCTGCTCTCCGGCCAGGAGCGCGAACTCGTCGCGCTTGTCGTCAGTCTCGAAAACCGCTGCGAGGCCTGCATCATCACACACGCCGGTGCGCTGACGGCTCACGGCATGGCCGCGCGAACCGTCGACGTTCTACTGGCCAACTGGCGCCGCGCAGAACTCTCCCCGCGCATGCGAGCGCTAGCCGAGTTCGCCGCCGCCTTGACCGTAACGCCGCAGCTTCAGGACGAAAGCGGTCTCGATCGGCTGCGAGCTGCCGGCCTGACCGAGCTGGAACTTCTCGAGACCGTCCAGATCGTCGCGATCTTCAACGCCACCAACCGCTTGAACAGCGGCCTGGGCACAAAGGTCGACGCCGGCGCACACGATGCCTTTCGCATGAAGCCTTGAACGCGCGGGGCCGCCCCGTCGCTGGCCGCAATCTTCGCGATACGCCATCGGAAACGACAACCTTAACTCTCTGCCGTGAGCGTACTCACAGCACGGCGGCGCCGTTTCGCGCTCGCGCGTGCAGTGCATCGGCCGCCAGCCGGCTTCGCGATTGGCGGTGTCGCGCGACGGTGCCACACTGAAGCACGACATCTCGTTCCCGTGGGAACGGGACACCATCTCCACCATGCCAGGAAGGTTCCCCGACATGCAGGACGTGCTCGACTGGTTCAGGCGTACTGCGCCGGAATTCGTAGCGATCCGTCGCGACATCCACGCCCACCCCGAAATGGGCTTCGAGGTCCATCGCACCGCGAAGCTCGTGGCGGATCACCTGCGCACGTGGGGGATCGATACGGCGGAAAAGGTCGGCGGCACCGGTGTCGTCGGCACGATCAAAGGCAACCTGCCGGGACAGCGTTCGATCGGGCTTCGCGCCGACTTGGATGCCCTTCCGATCAACGAGCAGACCGGCGCCGCCTACGCATCCAGAGCGCCGGGCACGATGCACGCGTGTGGCCACGATGGCCATACGGCGATGCTGCTCGCGGCCGCGCGCTATCTCGCAGAAAACCGCGACTTCGCCGGGACCGTACAGCTCATCTTCCAGCCCGACGAAGAAGGCGGGGAAGGCGCCAAGGCCATGCTCGCCGACGGACTGTTCGACCGCTTTCCGGTCGACGCCGTTTACGGCATGCACAATGCACCGGGCTTCCCGGTGGGAACGTTCGGTATCCGCAAAGGACCGTGTGCGGCCGGCGTCGGAACCTGGCGCGTCACGTTTCGCGGCAGAGGCGGTCACGGCGGCTCCTCGCCGCATATGACGCAGGATCTCTCCATCGTGCAGGCGCACTTCGTGCTGGGTCTGCAGACGATCGTCGGGCGGAACGTGGCTCCCTTGGAGACGTCGGTGATCAGCGTCGGACATCTCGCGGGAGGCGTGCCTCAGGCGCCGAACGTCATGCCGTCCGAGATCGTGCTCGTGGGAACCGCACGCTTCTTCGTGCCGCAGGTTCAGGAAGTCCTCGAGCGCCGCATTCGGGAGCTCGCCACGGGGCTCGCAGCGCTGCACGGCGCGACGGCCGAGTTCGCCATGAAGTGGCTCGCGGCGCCGGTGGTCAACCACGACAGCCAGACCGACGTCGCCGCCTCCGCCGCCGTCGCGCTCGTGGGCGCCGATGCCGTCGACGTCGATGCGCCCAAAGGAACGGGGGGCGAGGATTTCGGGTACATGCTGCTGGCGCGCCCGGGAGCGATCATCGGGATCGGCAACGGCGTGCGGCCCGACGGAACCTGGGATGCGTTGCACACGCCGAAATACGACTTCAACGACGAAATACTCCCCCTCGGCGGCGCATACTGGGTCTCGATCGTGCATCAGGAGTTGCGCAGCGCCAGAGGCGCTTAACGCGGAGATGCCCCGAGGGATGCCGCGCACTCATGTCGCCGCGCAACCTCGGCAAGCCCGCCCGGCCCAGGTTGTAGAGGACGGGCTCGAAGAGCCTCGCCTCCTGACGTGACTGAAGGCGCCTATGGTACTTCCGGCCCGCTCCTACGCTGCAGGAGTTGCGTCCAGCGATGTGACGGCATTCGGCCGACGACAACAGACGGAACACCGAGGCACGAGACGGGTTTGGGGGAAGGCGTCAAGCCAGCCAAATCTCTGATTTAGCTGGCTCCCCTTCGTAAATCGTTATCGAACCATGTGCCTCGCGCCAAGCGCTGATTTCCGGCGCATTCTGGAAAATGTTCGCGAGCTTGGCCTTGCGGCATAAGCACGACGCCTGAGAGTGTTTAGATATCAGTTGACGGCGACGCGCGAATCGAGTGTAAAGTGCCTCATAAACAGATAACGGGAGAGACCGGCATGTCAGGGGAGAAGTTCGGCGCGTTCATCCGGGCGCGGCGTGAGGCCAAGGAGATCGGCTTGCGCGAGATGGCGAAAATGATCGGCGTGAGCCCGACCTATGTTTCGAAGGTTGAGCGCGACGAGTTCCCGCCGCCTGCCGAAGACAAGATTCGCCTGATTGCTGGGGTGATCGGTTGCGACGTTGACGAGCTTCTGGCGCGGGCGGGCAAGGTTGCCTCGGACCTGTCGGACATCATCAAGCGCAACCCGGTCGAAGTCGCAGCGCTGCTGCGGACGACCAAGGGCCTGTCGGCGGATGAACTCGCCCGGCTGGCCCGCGAGGCGCAGAATACGAAGGACAAGTGAGCGCCTGAACGGAGGCAGATCTTGAAACGATGCAGATGAGGATGAAAGCGCGATGGGATTGAAAGTTGCCTATATGTCCGATGAGGCGATCGAGAAGGACGCGCAAGCGCTTCTGGCCGACTATGCGCGGGAACGCGGGATGGCGATCGAAGCGCCGATCCCGATCGACGACATCATCGAAAAGCACCTGAAGATCGGCATCGAGTTTGACGATACGCACCGGCTGTTCGGCGTGCCGCGTTCCGGCATTGGCTTCGATCCCGATATCCTCGGCGCGATCTTCTTCGACCAAAAGCGGATCGTGATCGACGAAAGCCTCGACCCCGACGCCAATCCCGCCAAGGAAGGGCGCTATCGCTATACGACGGCGCATGAAGTCGGCCATTGGCGGCTTCATCGCGGATTGTTCGGCAAAGATCCGGCGCAGACATCGCTTCTTGAACCAAATGCCGCGCCGAGCGTCGTTTGCCGAACCAGCAAAACCGGTTCCCACTTTTGCTGGCGATGCTTCGGAGGCGGCGGAATGACCCTCACGGATATCGTTCGATGCTGAGCACCCGATACGACGACGCCTTGCGCTATGCGCATGACCTCCACCGCGCGCAGACGCGCAAGGGCACGCCGATCCCCTATGTCTCACACCTGATGACCGTTTCCGCGCTCGTGATCGAGCATGGCGGGAATGAGGATCAGGCGATCGGCGCGCTCTTGCACGACGACGCCGAAGATCAGGGCGGCGAGGCGACCCTCGCCGACATTCGCATCCGCTTCGGGGATGCGGTGGCGCAGATCGTCCACGACTGCACCGACGCCTGGGAGGAGCCGAAGCCCGCATGGCGTCCGCGTAAGGAAGCCTATCTCGCGATCCTGCCGAAGAAGTCGCCGCAATCGCTGCTCGTGTCGCTGGCGGACAAAACGCACAACGCCGAGGCGATCCTGTTCGACTATCGCGCGCTCGGTGATGGCCTCTGGCCGCGCTTCAACGGCGGTGCGGACGGGACGCGCTGGTATTACGGCGCGCTGGCGGACGTGTTCGCGCATACCATGCCGGGCCTGTTGAGCGATCGGCTGGCAAGGGCGGTGCAGGGGTTCAGCGCATGAGCGCGGATCGCTGCCGCTTGCTCGACGGCCTCCTCGCCAAAGCCCTCGCACCGGTGGACGCCCGCAAACTGGAGGCGGCGGAATGAGCGAGACGGTGGACTGGAACGAGGTTCACGCACTGCTTGAAGCGCTTTATCGTTCAAGCGACCGCCTTGAAGCCCTGTTCCCCGGTCGGAAGTTCACGCTCGACGGCCATCTCGTCGGCAGCATTGGCGAAGTGATCGCTGCCTACATGTTCGACCTCGATCTTCTTCGAGGATCGAGCAAGGGGCACGACGCCCGGACCCGAGACGGTCGCAACGTTGAAATCAAGCTCACCCAGGGCGATGGCGTCTCTCTGCGCCATGAACCGGAACACCTTCTCGTTTTCCAGCGAAGCAAGGGATCGAATGTTCGGGTGGTTTTCAACGGCCCCGGCAAGGCGGCATGGGAGAATGCCGGAAAGATGCAGACGAACGGACAACGGCCCATTTCGCTCAAGAAACTCGGCGCTCTTGATCGTTGCGTTCTGCCTGCCGATCGCCTTGCACAAATGCGGGAGACACCGGTTTGATGATTGTCGGACCTCGGGGTCCGGCGTTGGCGTTGATGGAGCCCCACCACAGGGGGTATGCAACAAAATGGCCACCCGCCTTGCAATCTCACTGCGTTTAGATTATACTAAACATCATGAAAAGAGCATCTAAGCCCGCACCTGCCGCCGATCCCGCCCGCCGCCAAGCGGTGATCTATGCCCGCGTCTCGTCCAAGGAGCAGGAGAAGGAAGGCTTTTCGATCCCGGCGCAATTGAAGCTGCTGAAGGAATATGCGGCGGCGAACGGCTTAGCGGTGGCGCAGGAATATGTGGACGTCGAGACCGCCAAGCAGACGGGCCGCACCGCCTTCGGCGAAATGGTGGCCTATCTCAAGGCGCACCCGGCAATCCGCGTGATGCTGGTCGAGAAGACCGACCGGCTCTATCGCAACCTCAAGGATTGGGTGACGGTCGATGAACTCGACGTGGAAATGCACTTCGCCAAGGAAGGCGTGGTGCTCTCGCGCGAGTCGCGATCCTCCGAAAAGTTCATGCACGGCATCAAGGTGCTGATGGCGAAGAACTACATCGACAACTTGTCGGAAGAAACCCGCAAGGGCATGACCGAGAAGGCGGCGCAGGGCTTCTGGCCTTCGAACGCGCCGCTCGGCTATCGCAACGTGACGCGCGAGGATGGCCGCAAGATCATCGTGCCCGACGAGGCGACCGCGCCGATCATCCGCAAGATGTTCGAATGGTATGCGTGGGGCGACCTTTCCACGCAGGAAGTGACGAAGAAGGCGCGAGCGGCGGGCCTTGTCTTCAAGAAGACGGGCGCTCGCATCCCGAAAAGCACCGTCGCGACGATCCTGCGCAACCGCATCTACACCGGGCGCTTCGATTGGGACGGCAAGACCTATCAGGGCCGCTACGAGGCCATCGTGCCGACCGAACTCTGGGAACGGGTGCAGGAAGTGATGGACGGGCGCAATGCGCGCGGCGCGAAAAAGGGCAAGCGGGATTTCGCCTTCTCGGGCCTCATCGCCCATGCCTGTCCCCTTAGTTCAGGCCGGCGTTGCCTGAGCGACGGCGAACCT
>CAYMEB010000178.1:0-9936 GCA_964389095.1 uncultured Hyphomicrobiaceae bacterium | reverse complement strand
ATCGCGTCGTCGGCCGCGGCGGGCGGGCACGAGAGTGCGGCGAGCAGCGCGGCGACGAGGGTGAGGCGAAGAGGGAGGAGCGCGCAGAGAGGGAAGTTCGGCATGAGGGGAAGTGTCGGCCGGTGCGCGGGACGCAATTGGGACACATCGCCACGTCGGATTATCCACGAAACTCCGGAAAGAACCGAAACCTGCAGCGCTTCGCCTCAGCGCTGAACTTTCGCAAGATCGCGAGCAATCACGACTAGACGCGAGCGGGCGCGGGTCGGGCCGATGTACATAGCCTGCCTGCGGTCCTTCGACCGCAATTTGTCAGGCAGCACCAAGATCACGCATTCGGCCTCCAGCCCTTGGTAGCGTCGCAGCGTCTCAACTCGAACGCCAGGGTGCTCATCACTTGCGGCGATTGCCCAGAAGTCCTTCGGATCAGGCAGGCGTCTGAAGGCCGCCTTGAACGCGTCAGCACTGCTGCAAAGCAGAACTGCGACCTGGTGTTTCGGAACCTTGCCAGCAAGTACCCACCGAAGCACTACTTCTCGCACTTGTCCAACAATCTGCTCGACCCACGCCGCGTGGGCATGCTCGAACTCGGCAGCATCTTGAAAGGCAAGTTCGGGTGCCCGCAGGAACTCCGGCGATTCACCCGCGAGATCGCTTGGCGGGTCGACCGGTTTCCCCCGATATCTGCGATATGCAAGTTCATGAATCACCGCCGTGTTTCGACAGTTCCGCCACAGGCTCAGCGGCATGAAGCCTTTGATGATCTCCTCTAATCCTGGCTGACTCGCGCTTCTCGAACCAAAGCGCCACGACTGCTCCGGATCTCGAAAAACGGTCAGGTGAGACTCTTCGCTCTTGAGCAGTGCTTGGATCGCCATCCACGCCATCGGCCGCATCATCTGAGCCTCGTCAACAATGATCGAGTCGAAGCGAAATTCGGGGTTGCGTTCAGCCGCAACCAAGAGCTGGGCGGCAAACTGGTCGTCAAGCGAAAGTTGTCTTTGCTGCTCCGAAAGGTGCTGCTTGATCCGACTCCGCAGCTGCATGCCGGATGTCGCACAAGCCTCGCGGCACGCGTCTTCACAAAGCTTGTGAAAAGTGCAGGCGCGGAGATTGCGTTGCTTCTGGCAATTATGCGCAAGCATCTCTCCTAATCGCCTTTGATAGCACAGCAACAGGGTGCGCTGCCCCTGCTTCGCACACTCCTTGGCACGCGCCAGAGCGATCACCGTCTTGCCTGTACCGGCACCCCCATCGACAAGAAGCTTCTTGGCGTTCCCAGCAACTCTCAACATCATTGCCTGCTCGTTGGTGAGACGAATCCGGATCTCGTCTTCAGCCCGGAGCTGGGCTGACAGTAGTGGCTTGACATCAATCGCGCCGCAAAGGAGCGATTCGGCAATCGTCACGGTGTCGTGCGTGACCTCGGCCCAATCACGCTGTGACCCGCGCATGTAGTCAAGAGCTCCCAAGACCCAACTACGCATGTCCCGCAGCTCATCGACACCGCCAATGATCGCAAGCGGCCTGCCTGCGGCCGAAAAACTGCGATCAACTGCCACGTCTGGAAACAACACGGCATGTCCCATGACCACCATGCCCGAGTGTCGTTTGTTCCACCGAGGGTCACTCTGCAGACCCCTGAGGATGTGATACCGCTGTCGCTTGGCCTGCTCGAACGGATCCTTGATCTCATGCTCTCTGCCATGACGATCAACCGAATGCCAGTGTCCGGTCTCGCGGTCCTTCTTGACCCCACCACCCTTCACCTCAACGACAAGGATTCCTTGACCAGGCCAGACGATCACGAAGTCCGCCTCGAGGTCAATCTTGCGACCACTCAAGGCATCGCCGAACAAGGCAGTACGGAATATCACCACTGCATCCGATGGCAGTTGTTTCTGGAGCGCCTGATACACCACGCGCTCAGCGGCGGAGTCTCGGATCTGGTTCGCGGTCAACCGCGGCAGCATGCGGGCCATTTAAGACTTCCTGAGCAAGCAACCTAAACCAATGGTTGCCCGAAAACTGTACCAGCAACACCAAGTCATGAGTGCTTGTCAACGCCAACCCATGATCGGTATCGTGTGGTGGTCGCGGGTTCAATCGCCGTGTCACATTCGCAGCAGTCAGGGGGTCCCATGGGCACCATCAAATCAGTGGAGACAGATCGGTATTCACTTTGCTTCAAGGACGACTGGCATTCAGATCTCAGCCGCGCTCCCGATGCAGCAAAGGGTGCATTTTCTGGATGGGCGCGCCAGATTCTCACGGATCAGCCGAGCATCAGCGCGGTCGCCGACTCCCGCTTCACGGATCTGACTTCAATCGGACCGAATTTTCGTTCATGCTCCCTGACCAAATCATCCGTTCTTGTGTTCGAGGTCGACGAGAACAGCAAGCGTGTCACGCTATGGATGTTGGGCGATTTCAAGGCGATTCAGAAGCGCCTCTTGACCTCCGACACGGCCAAAGCTTCCAAGACTCGGACGTTCTCGGCCGCACTGCTTGACGAATGGGGTCTCGACGAGAAATTTTGGCCCCTGCTGAAGGACAAGCCGCTTGCCCCACGCACCATTCTTGAGTGCGAAGAGCACCTCGGTGGCGAGCTGGTCTCGTCCCTACTTCAGTGCCTTCTGCCGAAGACCCTCTCGGAAGTCACTCGGGGTTCAACGCGACAGATCGACTCCAACCAAGAAATCCTTGGCCAGCAGCTTGATCACTTTCTGCTCGCGCTCGAACCCGAACAGTCCACCGTGCTCAATCGCTTTTCAAACACTCTGCAACGACGGCCTGACTCGGCAGGTGGCCCGTGGCTGCTGAAAGGTGGGCCAGGATCTGGCAAGTCGACCATCGCCCTGTACTGCATCCACGAGATACTTTCCGTGCCCCCCACCCTCTTTGACAAGGCCAAGCCCCCGCAGGTGCTCTTCACGACGTTCACGCGCGCTTTGCGACGTACCTCCGAGACCTTACTTGCTGCCTGGGGAGAGCGTGCTTCTCGAAACATTTCATTGGCGACGATCAATCAGTTGGTACGTAAGTACGACAATCGTCGGTACAACATTTTGGACGACGTGGACAAGAGACGGGAAATCGTCCGAGAGGCAATTCAACGCGTGCCGGAGAGATGTCCGTACAGTGACGATCGGGGGATTGTCAACAACGACAAGGTTGATTTTCTGTTCGATGAGATCGAGGGCTTCATCTGCGGATTCGGACTGACGAAGCCAGAACAATACTTCGATCTCGCGCGGCACGGAGCTGCGCCTCTCTACAAGGAAAGGCGGCAGTACATCTGGGATCTGCACATAGCGTTGACGAAATTGCTGACAGAAAGACAATTGACCACATTTGCGAGATCGGCAAACCATGCACAGGCGAAGGCCGAGGCGCATTACGACTATGTGTTCATCGACGAGGCACAAGACCTCAGGCCGATTCAGATTCGCCTGTGCATGAAGCTTTGCAAGACGCCCGCGAATCTGTTTCTCACGGCGGACGTCAATCAAGGGATCTACAACACCGGTACATCCTGGAAATCCATCTCGGATGATCTACGCTTTCAGGGTCGATCCACGGTGCTGAAGCGCAATCACCGCAATACGGCATCGATCGCGGCCGCAGTAGCGCTGTTCGCACCTAAAGGTTCGACTGTCGACAGGGAGACTCTGAATGTCGACTCGCGTTGCATCACTGGCTCCAAACCTACGTTGGTGAATGTCGACGGCAATCTGCTCGATGCCGTGGCCCTGAATCGTGTGGTCGGTTTCCTAGAGGACAGTGCTGTGCAGGAACGTGTCGGCTTTGGCTGCTGCGCGATCCTGGTCCCCACAAAGAGTTTGGGCAACGAGTGGGCAGCGGCGCTGCCGAAATACCTCAATGCCAGGTTCTTCGAGTCCAACGACGTGGAACTTCAGCACCGCGGCGTGAAGATCTTGACGATCCATTCCGCCAAGGGGCTGCAGTTTCCTGTCGTGGCCGTCGTTGGACTGACCGGCGACACGATCGGTTTCTTCGGGCCCAAGGACGATCCCGAGTCCGCAGACGAAGTGCGCCGTCGACTCCTGTTTGTCGCATGCAGTCGTGCGATGCGTCACCTGCTGGTTCAGACATCCCGCAGTGATCCGCTCGCACTCCTGTCGGCTGCCGCAGCCCGCGCAGATCTTTGGAACATCGAGAGTCTGTCGAGCGGACTTCCTGGAGTAACCGACGCGGACGGCGGAGATTTCCCAGTTTGAGATCCTCCGCGGTCGAGGGCCGACTTGAACCGACTTGGCCCACTCAAGTACGTAACTTGATCAGAGCTGCAAGTCTGAACGCCTTTGTTCAACAGCAGAAGGTTTTCGCATTCAGCGACATTCATTCATGCTCGGATCTTAGGTTCGCTGATGGCGCTCTGATCCGCCGGTTCTGGATCTCGCCAAGCAGGTCAGGGCTCGTTGCGACTCCGCACAGAACGTACTTCCAAGGCGCGACCCCTGATCATCGCCTGGAAAGGTTGATTCTCGGCACTCGCGATCGTCCACGGTCGAATCGCACGGAAACACTCGAGCTTCTCACTGACATTATCTCGGTTCTCAAGCAGGCGAACTCATCCTTCACGGACATACCGCTCCGGACTCTGCCTACGAGCCATGGCAGCCCCGTCAGGATCCGAGGCCAGACTCAAGCCGAAGCCGAAAGGCTCAATTCGACGTATCGCCGACTTGGCTTTGACGATGTGCCGACGAGCTGGCGCATTTCGATCGTCCCGATGGAAGGTGTCTCACCCGACCGTGCATCGGAGTTCAAGCAACGAATCGTCTCGGCAGCGGCAAGCAGACTTGCGCATCCCGAAGTGACCTTGTCCTCGACTGCAGCCGTGAGATCGCGATTGAGCGAGCTTGCGGTCACCGGTGCACCCCCCCTTCTGGGATCGCTCTTGCTGCTGCTTCTGCCGGACCGCCTCACCCCGCCATCCGCTTCAGCCCTCGAACTCCTGTCCGGGCTGGAACGCTTGCGCGTCCCGTTTCGACGTGCTTACGCTAGCGATCCTCTCGATTTCTCGATCCCTGACCAGTTGCCGTCTCTGCTCATGGCCGGAGGTGGTCGCCCACACGCAGTCGAGGTGAACCATCGATTCCCGAACTGCTTGACGATAGGAATCGATCTCTCGCACCCGACCAACGGAACCGTGTCGAGGGTTGCCGCAACTATCGTCGATCACGCCGGAAAGCTTGTTTGGGCAACTCGCCTTGATGTTCCACGCGACGAGACGATCGATTCCGCCACCGCCCGCAGACTCGGCGACGGTGTGCAATCATGGCTGCAGGCAAACGGACATCTCGGTACGCCGTTGATCGTGCTGCGCGACGGTCGAATCCCCGAGCGCGAACTCGTGTCGCACTGGCTCGACTGCCTCGGACGCGATCTTGCCGTGATCGAGGTCCGCAAACGAGGCAACCCGATCCTTTTCGAGACCGCGTCGCTGGATCTGAGGACGCCCTACGCGGCACAGATCGAGAACAGCAACACGGTGCTTGCTGCAGCATCTGCACCCACCGATCCTTCCGTGTTCACCGAGTCCTTGAAGCTCACATGGACTGATCATTCCAACCAGATCAAGATCACCGCCACGGAAATCGCCAGTCATGTCCTGGCACACTGCCACGCGCCCGGCCTCGGACTTCACGCACATCGACTCCCAGCCGCGATCTACTGGGCCGATGGAATCGCCGCAGCCGACGACACGGACCTGCGGTTTCGCGGGATCCCCCTGCACTGACCTGGTCAACAAGGTTTACCGTGGTAAAGTCTCCACATGGGTCTGCCGGGCGGAGAATCTCCCCCTGTCGTGCACGTGCACGAGGAAGCCTGTGAAACGGCCGAAAACGCCGGCTTTTCGCCCGAAGTACTTGCCAGAATCTTCGTGAACTCGTGGCTGCAACTGCGCACGACTCGCGGGAGCAAGATGAGGCGGCTGTGCGGCCTGCCGGGAAACAACTGGCGCATGCGAATCGAGGCCTATCGATGCGTCGTCTCGCTGGCGAAGAGCGGCACGGGATCGCTGCACGCGTACATCCATCAATTCGAGAAGCGGGCGGAAGTCTACGAGACGGACGCATTCAGCGAGCGAATCAAGCAGTTCTGGCGAAGCGTCGATGGCAGCGGCGTCGTGCCCGAGGGCGCTTCGCTTCTCCGAAACTACGTGGAGGTCGATCCCGCAGCTGCAAATCCCGAGGATCTTCCTCGCGCGACGCTGCATCATGAACTCAAGCCGAGACAGCGCGAATTCTCGGAATTGGTCCTGCCCATTCGTGCGCGGGCGCGAGAGAAGCGATCTCAGATCGTCATCGGCCATGGGCCTCCTGGCTCCGGCAAGACCGTTGTCGCGCAAGACCTTGTCCTCGAGGCGGTACACGACGGCTTGAAGGTGGACGTGCTGGTTCCATCCGCCCCGCTGAAGGCGGAGTATCGCAGACTGTTCGCGACTTATGGTTTACGGACTGCGGAGTCGGCCTCCGACGACAGTGAAGTTCGACTTCTCGAGTTTCCGGAGCACTTTGCGATGCTGGCAGGTCTATCGATCGATCATGCCCGAGAGCGAAGGATCCGGGAGTGGTGGAACGCGCAGATCGCCGACCCACGGTTCAAGGCTCGTCTCGGACGGGTGGCCATCGACGAGTTGCATGGCCGACTGCCCCTACTGGTCGACGCGATACTCGGCGATGAGGAGTTCTGGAAGAGATGGCCCGAGACGCGCGCGGCGAAGGACTTCATGGGCGATCAAGTGCGGGAGTGCATCGAGACGCTTCAGGGTCTGCGTGAACATCTCGAGGTCTGCGCGCCATCAGGTGAACCTCTGCCGACGAGAGCAAGTCTCGCCGTCGAGGCGTTCAATCGAGCCAGATCGTCGGAACCACCGCCGGGCGATCGACTGATTCTGGTGGACGAGGCGCAGGACCTTGCTCCAGCCGAGTGTCGCGCTCTGTTGACATTCTGGTTGAAGACGCGAACCGATGATCCACACGCGATCCGAGAACTGGTCTTCCTTGGCGATCAGGAACAGCGGATCAGCCTGATCCCGTTCTCGTGGGACGAGCTCAAGCAGTCCGCGATCCGCCTCACCGACATCAAGCCGGATCAGATCGAGGAACGGGAGGTCGACAACGCCTCCTATCGCATGCGGCGCACCATTGGCCGCGTGGCTCGAACCGTCTGGGACCCCAGAGTGCGTGGAGCGGGAAGGTTCAGGCAACAAGGCAAGTTCGACATCGATCAGCTCGAAGAAGGCGGCACGGTGGACGTGGTTGTGACTTCGACGCCGGTGAACCTTGGAGAGCTGGCCGAAAAATGCATGGGCGACGCGGCGCCTGGCGAGCATCTCTTCATGGTGTGCGGCGCGGCAGCCGCCCTGCCCACGAACGATTCCCGAATCTTCTCCTACCACGTGCGGCAGGCCAAAGGTCTCGAGGCAAGCAAGGTGGTGGTGGCGTCTCCATTCGGACACGAGGCGAATCGGCGTTCCCGTGCTGTCCTGCCGCCCGACGACGTGATGGAGTTCTATGTCGCGGCGTCCCGAGCTCGCGAACACCTCCTACTGGTGCTCGACCGACCGTCTTGGCAGGAGCTCGAACGATGTTCCGAGCCGTGGAAGATGTCGGGCGTGCATGTGCATCACACTTCTTTGACAACAAGCGATCTCGAGCATCTGCTCCGCCAGTGCGTGGTGTCCCTTTCTGATGAAGAGCTTCGACAGACCCTGCTGAACCAACTGGCCACGCGATGCCAGACGAACGAAACTGGGGCGCCGATCGACATCGATGGCGTCGTACGGATCCTCACGAGGCTGTGCGAAGTCCCGGACCCGGACATCATCGAGACACTGCTGGCCAACAGCAACATCCTCGCCAGGTACAACGTCGCAGCACTGCCGGAACTCTGGATCCGCGGAATCGATGCGTACCGCTCCGGCAACCATGTCGTTTCAACCGCGATCCTGCTTCTTGCGGGCGAGTCCGGTGCCGCGTTCAAGGTGGCTGCGGCAGCCGCCGAAAGCGGCATCGCAGGTTGGGATCTGACGCTTCTCGAACTCTTCGCCGACGAATCGGAAATCCAGGCCCTTCGACGGTCGCAGGAACTGGATCAGGTCCTTCGCGAGTCCAGCGCTGGGCTCATCTGCCGACGCACCACGGAGTGGGCGATCGACCGAATGCGCAAAGCGGCGCGGAACATTGTGGAGCTTCAATCTCGATGAACACAGGACAACCAATCAGGAATCCGACCGGGGCGGATCTCGTCGGCCTTGAGACTGAACAGGAGCTGAAGGCGATGCTCATGGCGTCGTTGCGTGCTCGGCAAGCTTCTCTCGAGCTGGAGCTCACCAATCTGGCCTCCAAGGTGTGTGCGGCTGTCGAGGGGCGGCTCATTGAAATCGAACGGAGGACTGGTGGATGAGCGCCAAGCGCACGGAGCAGCCGGCGAGCACGAAGGCCACGAGTCCGGTCATGCCGGATCCGGACTTCGATCAGGCCCTGACGGACTTCTGCAGGATCTCGCGAGAGACTCTCGAGAACATCCTGCGAGAGCGTGTCGCGGCGCTTGACAAGAGGCTGGCTGATATCGAGGAGCACACACGCTCCAATGAGGCGCTCATAGAGCGGGCGACCACGGCGGAGGCCCAGATCACCGTGCTGCGGCAGCAGCTTGAAGAGGCACTTGCAAAGGCGAAGAGATCCGATCAAGGTCCGCATCGAGACCCGTCTCCTTCCGGCGCGACCCCCCGTGCGGTTATTGTCGCACCACCACCATCCCGTCGACCGCCAGTACCTCGCCGGGAGATTCCAGCCAACCCCAGGCTCCAAGATGTGATCGAGTTCCTCGCCCGACGCGGTTTCGTTGCCCAGAACAACCGCGCTCAGGGTGGTGGTGTCTGGGTGTTCGCGAATGATGAAGAGTTCGCCTCAGTGCTGAAGGAATTGAAGTCTGCAGGAATCGGCGCCAGGTACCATCCGCGCGGCCGAGCCCTGAAAAAGGGTCCTCAGTACGAGATCGACCCCTTCAAAGTGCTGCGGTAATGAGCGATACGGTCAGCAGTGCAGTAGGGTGCCGCACGCCAGCGCCAAGATGAACGACATGTCAAGCGCGAATGTGAGATCGCACCCACCCTACCGAATCGCCACGCTCTCCTCCCCCGGCCGATACCACACCGTGCACCCAGGCAGCCACGAGCACCCGACGATGCCGTCGATGCCCATCACGGACAGCGACATCGGGCCCGCGCCACCCAGCACGCCGAATCGCTCCACGAAGCGAAGACCCTGAGCCTGCACTTCAAGCTTCCACGCTCCGGACGAGATCGCGCCCAGGATCGGGTTGAAGTCGCTGATCTCTCCATCCGGCACACCCGTGCGCGCGATCGCCTCGTTTAGCAGGTAGCCGTACTGTGCGCCCGTGTCGAAGATGCAGCGCAGAGCGTTGCCACCCACGTTCACGCGAATCACCGGAACACCCATCAGCGACTCGAAGGGCATGACGACGGCGTCCGCCGCCACCGGTCGTGGGCCGATGTGGAACTGTCCAGCCGGCCCGTCCCAGCACGATTCGCTCTCGTTGAGGATGTCGAGCCCGATCAGCCCGACCACCGGGCACTCCACATGGGGCCGAATCTGCTCCATGCCGATCGGTCCCAGTCGCCGAGCAATCGAGCGCCGGTGACCTGCCCATGTGATCGATCCCGTGTCGCCGACCGACAGCGGGCTGCCGGTGTCGACCAGCCAGCGCCCCTCCGGTAGATCAACGAACATGTGGCGCGCGGCGTAGACAAGTGGGATGATCGTCATGAGGGTTCCCGGATGCGATGCGGTGCGTACGGTCGCCGTTCGTAATGTAAGCCCCTACCACCCCCATACACCCACCCCGCCACCGCCCTCACCGCCTCGCGATCCCCCCGCT
>CAYMEB010000177.1:0-10247 GCA_964389095.1 uncultured Hyphomicrobiaceae bacterium | reverse complement strand
AGTCGGCATCGGCGGGTGTCCTCTGATTTCCAATCGGGAGAAGTGCAAACGGGCCGCGCTCACCGTCCGGGCAGGCGGCCAGACCGGCCGGCGAACCTCGCCGAGCGGTCATCGCGGCGGCTTATAGCGCCCGGCCTCGGGCATGGCAATAAAGATATAAAGAACTCGTTATATGCGTCCGGCGCAGGGTCGGGGAGCGCGCAGGCGAAAGGGCGGTCTGGCGCGCTGCGGACGCGAGGCGGCGCCGCGTCAATCGCTCACGCGTTCGCTACGGTGCGCTGCAATTTCCACGTGTGTTTATAAATGCGCTCAATCGACCTTGGTGCCGGAGGCGCGCACGACATCGCCCCAGCGCGTCAGCTCGGCGGCGAGGAACGCCTTCAGGTCGGCCCCTGTCATGGGTGCCGGCTTGGCGCCGCGGCCGAGCAGGTTCTTCTGCAGCTCCGGATCGCCGAGCGCCTTGGCCGCGGCCGATGCGAGCGCCGTAACAGCCGAATTCGGCGAGCCCTTCGGCAGAAGTAGCGCGTCCCACGCCGAGACGGCGAACCCGGGGAGACCGCTCTCGGCGATGGTCGGCAGATCAACGCCCGGCCAGCGCGCGGCTGTCGATACGGCGAGGCCGCTCACCGCATTGCCCGTTACCTGCGGCATCGCGTTCGGCATGACCTCGATCATCGCCTGCACCTGCCCGCCGATCAGATCCTGCATGGCCGGCGCGCCGCCGCGATAATGGACATTCTGCCACTGGATGCCGCTGGCCTGCTTGAACATCTCGGCGGCGAGATGCGAAGTCGTGCCGTTGCCAGCCGTCGCAACGTTCAGCTTGCCCGGATTGGCCATCGCATACTCGATCAGTTCCTTGACCGACTTCACCGGCAGGGACGGATGCACCACGACCACGAGGGCGATCTCGGTCAGCCGCGAGACCGGCTCGAAGTCTTTTGCGGGATCGAAGCCCGTCGACCTGTAGAGCGTGTGGTTGATCGCGAGCGTGCCGTTGGTTCCGTAGAGCACGTTGTAGCCGTCTGCATCGAGCTTGGCGGCAGCGGCCGAGCCGATATTGCCGCCGGCGCCGGCGCGGTTGTCGACGACGAACTGTTGGCCGAGGCTCTCACTCATCTTCCCCGTCACGGTCCGCGCGAGGACGTCGCCGCCGCCGCCGACCGGAAACGGCACGATCAGCTTGATCGGCTTGTCCGGATAGGCCTGGGCGCGCGTGACGCGCGGGGCGGCGAGCGAGGCGACACCCGCGCCGAGACCCATGGCGAGCGCTCGGCGGTTGATGGAATGAGCCATTGTCGTTTCTCCCTCGTGCGACCCGGTCGTTATTTGGTCCCATCGCGCAGGACGCCGGTGTCGATTGGTTCCGCGTCAGTGATCGCAGCAGTTTCCGGGCAGCGCATGGGCGTGGACGCCGCTGTGATTGCAGCAGCCGCCCTTCCACCATTCGGCGCCCCGGCCGTGGCAATACTTGTCGTCGGCGCCGACCATCTGCATGAACATCGGGTGGTAGTTGCGGCAGATTTCCAGTTCCGCCTTAACCCATTTGAGCGGATCGCGCGCGTAGTGATCCCGGTAGTTTCCGATCATGTTAATGCCGGGCACGGCGGGGTTCCAACTCTCGTCGAGCCAGAGATCGGCATCACCGTACTTGGCGCACAGCTTGCGGATCGCGGGATCGTCGAGCGCGAGCAGGCGGCCGTTCTCGATGACGTTCTCGTTGTCGCCGGCGCCGCGTTCGACCGTGTAGGTCGGGAAGTAGAGGTGCACGTGCCAATGGCCGACGAGGTGGCCGGCCCTTGCGGCTAGCCGCTCGGCCATCGACGAGATGATCGTACCGAAGCCGATGTGGATGACGCCGGAGCGCACGCGCTCGTAAAGACAGTTGACGAAGCCCGACGGGAAGTCCTTGCGCGGCCGGTGGATGTGCGGGTTGGTGCCGATCGACGCCTCCCACCACCACATGATGCCTTTGCCCGGCATGGTCGGATACTGGATGTCCCTCGTGCGCTCCATCACATCGCGCAGCTTGCGCCCGAATTCGCCGCCCTCGTTGATCTGCGTGATGCGCGAGTTCTCGATCACGAGCTGCGTCCACTCCACCGCCGCGATATGGTTGGTCGTACCGGCGACGACGCCGCAGCCGTCTTCCTTCGAAGGGTGGAACATCCACGGACGCCCGGTCACGTGGCCCGGGAGATAGGTCTTGCCGAAGTGCTCGTTGCCGGTCCACGTCGCAGCGGTCAGGCCAGGATCATAGAATTCGCGCCGGCCGTCGTAGTACTCCGCATGGTTGGTGAAGGAGAGATCGGTGCCTTCAGGATCGGTGATGCGCACGCGCCTGGCCGTACGCACGCGGTCCCAGGTCCATCGATCGATCGCGTTCAGCACCTCGATCGGCATGGCGTGCGCAGGCGAGGCCAGGATCTCCGGCGTGATGAACGGCATGCGCTGGATCTTGATCAGCCGCTCGGCGAGGACCGGTCCGCCGTAGCCCATCAGGATCTTGTCGAAGGCGGCCTTATTTCTCCTCCTCCTCCCACATGTCCATCCATTCCGCGAGTTCCTTCGTGCGGAACAGGTAGTATTCGACTTCGTCCGCGCCGACCCATTGCGGGATCGGGCCGCGATCGATCCGCTTGATCGTGTATTTGACGCGATACTTCTCGAGGATCTTCTTGCACGCCTCGATGACCAACTCGCTGTGCCAGTTGTCGACGCGGAGCATGACGCGTTCGCCGGGCTTGAGGTCCCAGCACGCGTTGAGCCCGTTGTTGTATGGCCGCCGCGCGACATGCTCGAGGTAGGGCAGCAGTTGATCGGACGACGTGATTTCGACGAACGGCGGGCATCGCGGCGAGCGCACACCAACCAGTGGCGGGGTCGCATAGGCCGGCGGCACGGCGAGAACCGGCTTCGATGTGTGCGAACCATCCTGCATCGGACACCCCCTCGGAAATGCTCACTTTCGGAAAATTGTGTACACTTCTTGATTAGTTTCAACAAACGCGTGATCACTTTTGCAGAACAACAACCATTTTGGATACATTATGGCCAACGGCACCCTCGATGCGCCGACCGGCGACCGGCTGGTCTCCGATCTCCGACAGGCGATCCTTTCCGGCGCATTCGACCAGGAGAGCCGCGTCGTCGAAGAGACGATCGCGCGCGAGCGGGGCCTGTCGCGCACTCCAGTGCGCCATGCGCTCCGCGCGCTGGAACTCGAGGGGCTCCTCAGTCGCGAACCGCGGCGCGGCTATCGCGTCCGCTCGTTCACGATCGACGAGGTCGCGGACGCGATCGAGGTGCGCGCCGAAGTGGAAGCCATGGCGGCGCGGCTGCATGCCGAGCGCGGCTGGATCGGGGCAACGCGCGCGCGCGTCTTCGACCTCGCCGGCAAGGGTCGCGCATTGACCAGATCGGGGATGCTCTCGGACGCCGACCGTCTAGCCTGGGCAGACCTGAACCTCGCCTTCCACGACACGCTCGTGCACGGCACCGGTAACGTCGGGCTGATCGCAGCCTACGAACAGCTGAAAAAAATCCCGCTCGTATCGCCGCGCGCGGTCGTCTTCGAGCCGGTCGACAGCGCGCTCTCGCTGCGCCAGATCACGGCAGCCGAAGCCGATCACGACCAGATGATCGAGGCTATCGACCAGCGTCGCGGCCAGCGCGCAGCCGAGGTCATGCGCGCCCACGGCATCCGCTCCGGCGACACCAAGCGCAAGAAAGCGGCAGCCCTCCTCGCCGACGAACTGCTCGTCGGTGACCTCGGCGCCGCCCTCGTCAGAATCTGACGTCTCGCTCGGGTTACCGTCGAAGTTCATCGCACCGCTGAAGGCTTTGCCGAAACCGTGAGGCAGGAACCCCTGATCAACCAGAGCCGCGGGACGACATGCGCGGTCTAGCACCGAGGAGAAGACAGCATGCGGAACTTCCTGTGCGCAATGCGCGTTGCGCTCGCCACTGCCACCGCCGGCCTACCCGCGACTGCCGACGAGGTGACGCTGCCGTCCGGCACAAGGCTCGCCTTCAAGGAAGCGGGGAGCGGTCCACGCACGATGATCCTGATCCACGGCTGGAGTCTGTCGACGGCTGTATGGGAGAAGATCCTCGCCACCCCGCCGGCGGGCTACAAGCTCGTTGCCTATGACATCCGCGGTTTCGGCGACAGCTCTCAGCCCGCCGACGGCTACGATTATCCAACCCTAGTGCAGGATCTGCGCGAATTCATGAAGGCGCGCGGCATCGAGAAAGCTGTGCTGTCCGGGCACTCGCTCGGCTCGTTCTTCATCCAGGACTTCGCGGCGGCCTATCCAGAAGCCGTCGAAGCGTTGATCCTGACGTCGCCGCAGCCGCGCACGATGAAACTGGCGCTCTCCGAGCCGATTCAGAAGATCATCGACTCGGTGGGCCCCGACAAGGACCGCAAGGCCTTGATGGCGCAAAACACGCCGCGCTATTTCGCGCCCGGCAACCTGCCGCCTGCGGATGCCGAGCGCTTCATCGCCATCGGCGCCAAGGCCTCGCCGATAGCCTTGCAGACGACATTCCGAACGGCTTTCACGGCGGAAGCGATTCCCGCCGAAAAGTTCGCAGGTGGCAAGATCCCCACCTTGGTCGTAATCGGCACGCACGACATTGTGCCGCTTGCGGTCGTGCGTCAGATCGCATCGGACATGCCGGGTAGCTGCTCGGCATTGGTTGAGCGCGCCGGCCACTCGTCCATGTGGGAGCGCCCGGAGCGCTGGAGCGCGATCGTGTTCGGCTTCCTCGCAGCGCCAGGCGGCGGGAGAAGGTGTTGAGGACGCCGGTCGGAGCAGCCCCCCGTTCCTGAAGGAGCGGGCGGGCCGACAAGCCTCGACCTGACGGCAACTGTCCGATGCGCCTGGAATTCGCCGGCATCCCACACACGTCCGATAGGCCCTCGCGCTTCAGCACATCGCCGGTCGTCGAGGCCGCAGGCCACGTCACATCCGGACGATCCAGGCCGAGCCGCGCTCCGATCTTCTTCGGACCGTAGCTCGGAAACCGCTCCCGCATCCGACGGATCGCCGCAACCACATCCGCGGCCACCGCATGCGGACAATGACCCGGCGACCGGCTGCGTTCCTCGAACCAGCGCACGTCGCCACTCGCGCGACGCGACCTCCAGACATAGAAAGTCTCTCGGCTGATGCCGTAGCGTGCGCACAGCTCGACCACGCTGAACGCCCCACTCTCGTATTCCCGAAACAACGCGATGCGCTCTTCCATAGGACCACTCTCCTTAAAGGCCATCGCGCGAATCCCCCTGTGATTCGAACGACTCCGACCTGTCAGGAATGCTCCCGGTCCAATCTGTCAGGGATCTCCCCGGTTTGGACCGTCGCCGCATCGCCAGCCCGCCCCAGGCTTCACGCACTTGCGAACACACGCTGACATGTCAGCTTGCGGTCAGTGCGCGTTTGTCGTATGCCGCCAGCGCCCGACGATGCAGGAGACGCCGACGTGCCCACACAGAAATTCGGACTGAGCTGCGCGCTTTCGACCCCGTTCTCGGCGTCTGGCGGGATCGACACGAGCAAGCTGGTGTCGCATGCCCGCGCGTGCATGGACGAGGGCTGCGGCTCGATCACGGTCTTCGGGACGACTGGAGAAGGATTCTCGATCGGGCCCAAAGAGCGGGCGGGCGTGTACTCCGCCCTCAAGTCCGGCGGCTTCGATCTACGCCGTCAAATCGGCGCCGGCGTCATGGCCGCCTCGGTTGAAGAGGCCGCCGAGCAGGCCCGCCAGGCGCTCGATCTGGGCTGCCGTCATCTTTTGCTGGCGCCGCCGTTCTATTTCAAGGGCGTCAGCGACGACGGCCTGTTCGAGTGGCACAGCGCGCTCTTCCGGGCACTCGGATCGGCCTGCCGCGACGTGATCCTGTACAATCTTCCCGGCCAGACGGCCGTCACCATCAGCCACGACCTCGTTGCACGCCTGCGCCGCGCATTTCCCGCGATCGTTACCGGGGTCAAGGATTCATCCGGCGACTGGCCCTACACCGAGCGGATGCTGGCGCAGCATCGCGAAATGGCGATCCTGATCGGCGACGAGCGCCACCTTGCCCGCGCGGTACGACTCGGCGGCCAGGGCTCCATCTGCGGCATGGCGAACACCCACGCGCACCTGCTCGCGCCGATGGTGAGCGAAGGCATCGAGAGCCCCATCGTGAACGCGCTGGTGGATTCGGTCGTGTCTTTCCCGGTCCTGCCGACGGTGAAGGCGCTCATCGCGCGCAAGCGCAAGGACGACGGCTGGCTCGCGGTCCGCGCGCCACTGATGCCTTTGACTGCGAGCCAACGCGAGGACATGCTCGCACGCGTGCGGGCGATCGAGGGGAAGTAGCGTGGCGAGGGCGGTGCATAGAAGCGGTCCCGCGGAACGTCCGGCTCCCAAGCTCCGGGAGCAGGCCTACTCGTCGTTTACGCGCCACCTGCTCGCACGCGAGATCCGTCCGGGCCAGTTCGTCTCCCAGCGCGAGCTGGTCGAACTCACCGGCCTCCCCCTCGGCGCGATCCGCGAACTCATCCCCCGCCTGGAGGCCGAAGGCCTCATCGTCACCGTTCCCCAGCGCGGCCTGCAGATCGCCCAGATCGACGTAGGCCTCGTGCGCAACGCATTCCAGTTCCGCCTCATCCTGGAGCGGGAGGCCGCAGCGCAATTTGCCGCGACCGCGAGCGAGCGGGAGATCGAGCGCCTTGCCGCACGCCACCGCGCGATCGTCGAGCGCGCCTTGCGCAAGGGGCCGCAGGGCCTCGTCGACGAAGCCCAGGCCATAGATCAGGATCTCCACGAGACTGTCATCGATCACCTGCGCAACGAGATCATCTCGAACGCCTACCGCGTGAACTGGATCAAGATCCGCCTCATCCGGCAGAACGAGACACGGCTCTATGGCGAGCTGGTCGTGCCGGTGATGCAGGATCACCTCAAGATCATCGAGCGCTTCGCCGCGCGGGATGCCGCCGGCGCGGCGGAAGCGATGGCGCGCCACATCTCGAACGCGCGCGAGCGGGCGCTCGAGCCATGATGCGAGTGAACAGAGACCGATAGATCCATCCAGGGAGGAATCGATGAGCAAGAAAGTCGACCGACGCACCACCCTCAAGACGCTGGGCATCGGCGCCGGCGTACTCGCCATGCCGGCGATCGCGCGCGGCCAGGGGAAGGTCGTTGTCCGCTGGGGCGATCTGCTCGCCGCCAATCATCCCCAGGCGCAGATGATCGAGCGCGTCGCCGCGGAAATGAAGGAGAAATCCGGCGGACGCGTCGAGGTGCAGGGCTTTCCGGCAGGCCAGCTCGGCTCGGGCAAGGACATGATCGAGGCGGTCGCGGCGGGGACGCTGCACATGACGACCGACGGCGGCGCGGCCATCGGCCAGTTCCTGCCACAGATCACGCTCATCGAGGCGCCCTACCTTTGGAAAGACGCTGCGCACATGGCGCGCGCGCTAGCGTCCGGCATCCTCGACGACATGAACAAGTCTCTGGCGGAGAAGCGCGGCATGCGCATGGTCCAGAGCAGCTACTACGGCAAGCGCCATCTCACCACGCGCGACAAGGCCGTGAAAACGGCCGACGACATGAAGGGCTTCAAGCTGCGCGTGCCGCCCGTCGACACCTTCCGCGCGATGGCAGAAGCCTGGGGCGCGCGTCCCACGCCCATCGCCTTCCCCGAATTGTATCTGGCGCTCAGCCAAGGCGCTGTCGACGGTCAGGAGAACCCACTGCCCACGATCCAGTCCGGCAAGTTCCAGGAAGTCCAGAAGTTCCTCGTGCTGACCGGCCACATCATCACCCCGCGTCTCGTGCTGGTGAACGACGCCTTCTGGAAGGGTCTCTCCGATGCGGACCGCGGCCTGATGTCGGCTGCGCTCGCAAATGCCGCAAAGTGGCAGGACGCGGAGTTGTCGCGCCAGGAGGACTCGCTGGTCGGCACCTTCAAGGCAGCGGGAATGACCGTGATCGAGCCGGACCTCGAAAGCTTCCGCAAGCCGGTCCTCGCGAGCGTACCGAAGATGTTCGAGGACAAGTGGGGCAAGGGCCAGTTCGAGAGACTCCTCGCCATGTGAGGCGCCGCCCCGCGTGCACCGCCTGGAGCCGCGCACGCGGGGCGATCACGACGTCGCAGCCAGAGCACGGGGAACGCCGCATGATCTCGACGCTGGGTCGGCTTGCCAATCGCTCCGTCGAGGCTGCCGCCGTGGTGCTTCTGCTCGCCATGCTCGGCGCGGTGGTGCTGGGCGTGATCTATCGCGCCGTCGGCGATCCCCTGGTGTGGTCAGACGAGCTCTCGCAGATCCTGCTGGTCTGGGTCGGCTTCCTGGGATGGATCATCGCCCTGCGGCGGGGCAGTCACATCCGTATCACGACCATCGCGGCCCGCCTGCCGCAACGCTCACGGCTGCTGCTGGAGGTCGTCACCCAGATCGCCATCATGATCTTTGCCGCCGTGCTGATCTGGCAATCCTGGGGCTTGATCCGCCGCAACATCGACATCTACGCCGTCACGCTGCCGCTGCCCTCCGCCGTTCTTTACTTCCCGCTACCGCTGCTCGGCCTTGCGCTGATCACCCAGGCCGTCGCGGACATCGCCAAGGCGATCCGCGGCGAGACTATATCCGCTGGCGCCGAGGGAGCCGGCCTATGACCCTGCTGATGGCCCAAATACTCGCGGTCTGGCTCGCCGCGATGCTCCTGGGGCTTCATCTCTTCGCCGCCATGGGGCTCGCCGCGACCGCCTTCGTCTGGCTCGGCGGGCTCGGGCTGTCGATCGTGCCCCAGAAGATCGCCCAGGCGGCGAACTCGTTTCCCCTGCTCGCCGCGCCGCTGTTCATCCTGATGGGCAACATCATGAACTCGGCCGGCATCACCGAACGTATCTTCACCTTCGCCACCGCCTGCGTCGGCTGGATGCGTGGCGGCCTGTGCCACGCGAACATCCTTGCGAGCGTCATTTTCGCCGGCATGTCGGGATCGGCGGTGGCCGATGCCGGCGGCGTCGGCACGCTCGAAATCAAGGCCATGAAGGACGAGGGCTACGATCCGGAAACGGCCGCAGCGATCACGGCCGCGTCCGCTACGATCGGGCCGATTATCCCGCCGTCGCTGCCGATGGTGATCTATGGCGTGACCGCCGACGTTTCCATCGGCAAGCTGTTTCTTGCCGGCGTCGTGCCAGGGCTGCTGATGGCCGGCGCGCTGATGCTGATGGTACGCGAAGTTGCGCGGCGCAGGGACCTTCCGCGGCATCCATTTCCGGGGCTGACCGAGGTCTGGCACGCCTACAAGCGCGCGCATTGGGCGCTGATGACACCGGTCATCCTGTTCGGCGGCATGATCGGCGGCCTCTTCACGCCGACGGAGGCGGCAGCCGTCGCCGCCACCTATGCCCTCGTCATCGGGCTCTTCGTCTATCACGATTTCGAGTTGCGGCGGCTGCCCGCGATCGTCGCCGACACCGTCGAGACGACCGGCGTCGTGCTCGCGCTGGTGATGACGGCCGCCGCGCTCGGCTGGTGCCTCTCGATAAGCCGTGTTCCGCAGACCGTGGGACCCTGGCTCGTGGACAACATATCGAGCCCGCTCGGCTTCCTCGTGATGGTCAACATCCTGCTGCTGATCGTCGGCTGTTTCATGGAAGCTCTCGCCGCCATGCTGATCCTGATCCCGATCCTGGTGCCAGCCAGCATCGCGCTCGGAATCGACCCTGTGCACTTCGGCCTGATCTTCGTGCTGAACCTGATGATCGGGACGATCACGCCGCCTGTGGGCGTGGTCCTCTTCGTCACCGCGAAGATTGCCGAGATCTCCTTCGAGGCGATGAGCCGCGCGATCTTGCCCTGGCTGATCCCGCTGCTCGCCGTCCTGGCGGCGGTGACGCTGTTCCCGCCCCTCGCCACCTGGCTGCCGACCATCGTCATGGGACGCTGAGCGTCCCTCCGCCGCGACGCTCCTTGCGGGGCCCGGTGCTGCCCTCACCCTGACCCTCCCTGTTCGTCGCGCTCTGGGGCAAAGGGACGTTCTTCCCCCTCTCCCCGTCCTTCACGGGGAGAGGGAGGGGTAAGGGGCGACCGCGGCAAGAATCAACGCGTACCCACGCCTTCGACGAATCGGCAAATCGCGTCGAGCACCGCTTCCGGCCGGTCACGATGCGGGGAATGTCCGCATCGCTCCAGCACCAGTTGCTCCTGCGGCCCCTCGGCGCGCGCTGCGATCTC
>CAYMEB010000176.1:0-10276 GCA_964389095.1 uncultured Hyphomicrobiaceae bacterium | reverse complement strand
GCTTCGCGCGCCGGCCCCTCGACCGCTTCGAGCTCCTTGCGGAATCCGAGCCGCACCGCGCCCTCGAGCCCCATGCCGCCGAACTCGCCGGTCGGCCAACTCACCGTGAACATGGGCGCATGGAAGGTGCCACCCGCCATTGCCTGCGCGCCGAGCCCGTAGCCCTTGCGCAGCACGACAGTGAAGAGCGGCACCCCGAGTGAGGCCCCGGCCACGAACAGCCGCGATGTCTTGCGGACCATCGCAGCCTTCTCCGATTCGACGCCCACCATGAATCCCGGCGTATCGCACAGCGAGACGATCGGAAGCCCGAACGCGTCGCACAACTGAAGGAAGCGGGCGAGCTTGTCGCAAGCATCCGCATCGATGGCCCCGCCCAGATGACGCGGGTTGTTCGCGATGAGGCCTAAGGGCCGCCCTTCTATCCGCACCAGCGCGGTGACCACCCCGACACCGAAGCCTTGCCGCAACTCCGTGACCGATCCCGTATCGCACAAAGTCTCGATCACCCGCCTGACATCGTAGACGCGGACACGATTTTCAGGGATCGCCCCCCGAAGCTGCCTCTGGTCGGTCGCCGACCACTCCGAGTGCGCGCCCTGGAAGTAGCCGAGGTACGTCCGTGCGGCCGCCACCGCCTCGACCTCGTTCTGGACCGCGATGTCGACCACACCGTTCGGGATCATGACAGACATCGGCCCGACGTCGTCGGGAGCGACCACCCCGAGACCGCCGCCCTCGATCATAGCTGGGCCGCCCATCCCCACCGACGTATCCGCGGTCGCGATGATCACATCGCTGGAGCCCAGCAGCGCGGCATTGCCCGCGAAGCACCGCCCTGCGACGACGCCGACACGCGGCACCTCGCCGGAGAGATTCGCGTAGCGATGAAACGTCGTCACGTCGAGCCCGGCCACGCCCATGAAATCGACGTCGCCGGGCCTCCCGCCGCCACCTTCCGCAAACAGCACGATCGGCAAGCGCCAGCGCTCGGCCAGATCGAGAAGCCGGTCGCTCTTCTTGTGATTGAGCATGCCTTGGGTGCCGGCGAGGACGGTGTAGTCGTACGCCATGACGGCCACCCGAGCGGCCTGCTCGCCGAACCTGGCCGCGTCGACAGCGCCGAGTCCCGTGATCAGCCCGTCCGCTGGCGTATTGCGCATCAGATCTTCCAGCGTGCGCCGGGACCGCTGCGCGGCCACCGCCAACGCGCCATACTCGATGAAGCTTCCGGGATCGACGAGGGCTTCGACGTTCTCGCGCGCCGTGCGCATGCCGCGAGCATGGCGGCGCACAACGGACTCTGGACGCGCGGCATCGAGCGTCAAGGCGTGACGATCCAGAACAGTCTGCAGATCGGGACGGATCGCGGTCAGATCTTGTGTGAGCGCAATTGCAGAAGCGGCATCGCGACTGCCGTCCGCGTGCAGCGTCAGGACAGGGGCGCCTCCGCCGACAACGTCGCCCGCCGCGACCATCACGCTGCCGACGACTCCGGCCGCCGGCGCTTCGATCAGGTGCTCCATCTTCATGGATTCGATCACGGCCAATGTGGCTCCCTTCGCGACCACGTCACCCGGCGCAACCACGACAGAGACGATGGTACCGGGCATCGGCACGACGATCGCATCGGCCGGCAGGGGCTCTCCGCCCGCCGCGGTGGCCGCGGATAAGGGCATCCCATCGGAACGGCTCGCCGGCTCCAGCGCGGCAGCAGCGGCATACAAATCGGGGCCGTTCTCCTCGACGAACTTGGTCGTGGCCTCTGCCGCCACCACCTCGGATCGGCGAACCAGCGCACGCAGGAAGCCGACGTTGGTCGTCACGCCGTCGATCACCGTTTCCGAGAGAGCGCGGTCGGCTCGCCGCAGCAATGCAGAGAGGTCGCCTTCCGGCCGATGCACGATGATCTTTGCAATCATCGAATCGTACCCTGGACCGATCACGGTGGCGCGGGTCACGTGCGTGTCGATGCGCACGCCCGGCCCTCCGGGCCAGCTTGTTGAGATCACCGTGCCCGATGCCGGCACCGGTGCCCCTTTTCCGTCCTGACTCTCCGCGTTGATGCGCATTTGCACGGCAATGCCGCTTTCACTAGGAGCGGCCGGCAGTTTCAGATCCCGAAGCTTGCATCCGCCGGCAATCCGCAATTGCAACGCCACGAGATCCAAGCCCGTAATCGCTTCCGTGACGGTGTGCTCGACTTGGATGCGCGGATTGGCCTCGATGAAGGCGGCCGAGGGTCGTCCCCCCTTGCCCAAGTCGAGCAGGAACTCGAACGTGGCGAGGCTCCGAAGCCGCAGAGCCTCGGCCATCTTCCGCGACCAGGCGTGCAGGTTTCTCCGCGTCTCCTGATCGAGTGACGGCGCCGGCGCGAACTCGACCAGCTTCTGATGCCGTCGCTGCAGGCTGCATTCGCGGTCACCCAGGACGGCGACCTCACCCGTGCCGTCGCCGCAGACCTGCACTTCGACATGACGGGCGTTCTCGATGTAGCGCTCAGCGTACAATTGTCCACGGCCGAACGACCGCTCCGCCTCCGACACCGACCGCTGAAAGGCTTCCCCCAGTTCATCTCGGTTCCGCACGAGGCGGATCCCGCGGCCGCCTCCACCGGCAACCGCCTTCAGCATGAGCGCGCGACCCGCCCCGAGCTGATCGAGCAAGGCCCCCAGATCGGCGAGCGTTGCAGGCCCGTCGGTCCCATCGAGAATCGGCACCCCGAGTGAAGCCGCAAGGCCGCGGGCCTTCGCCTTGTCGCCCAGAACGTCGAGAACATCGGGCTGAGGCCCGACGAATTGCGCCCCACGTCCGGCGACTTCACGGGCAAAAGCAGCATTCTCGCTCAGGAAGCCGTACCCCGGATGAACGGCTTCGCATTTCTGCGCGACGGCGATGTCCGCCAGCGCGACGCTGTCGAGATAGGCCTTCGCACCGCGCCCAGCGAGTGAGACGACGTGATCGCAGGCCCCGAGCGCATGCAATCCCGACCTGTCATCCTCGGCGGCGACGCCGATGACAAAGAGCCCGATCTCACGGGCCGTGCGAGCGACACGGACCGCGATCTCGCCGCGGTTGGCAATCAAAAGGCGTTGAATCACGCTCGCTCCTGCCGTTGAGCCCAGATCAGACTGTGCGGCAAGCATACGCGCTCAGGCGCCCGTGTCACCAAGGCGCTGCGGAATTGACGAGGGTTCTCTCGATGCGACATCGATCGCGCGCTCGAGAAACAGTGAGGCCCCGTCGATCATAAGTGCCTCGATGCGATCGAGATCGAGCATGGCTTCGAGGCGGCTGCACAACATCTCGTAGCAGTAACGCTCGGTATGCTCACGGTTCGCGCCACCCCTGGCATAGAAGGCCGCAGTGTACCCGAGCAGGCGCGCGGCCGTGACGCTGCCGCCCTCCTGGGCATGGAAGAGGGCAAGATACTCCAGCGCACGGCACGCCCCGGCCGCCCACCCGAGGACCCGAGCGCTCCGCAGGGACGACCGCGCAGCCGCAGCCGCGACCCCGCGATCCCCGTGCGCAAAACAGTATGTGGCGAGATTCCCCTCCACCAGGGACCTCTGTCGAAGATTGATCCTGTCGTCCGCAAGGATCTCGGAGGCGATGTCGATGGCCACCTCGGCGTGTCCTACGGCGAACTCCAGTTCGGCCTGCGCGATACTGGCACTGATCTCTGCCCGATCGTCCCCGACCGCTCGCGCCGTCGAAAGAGACTCGCTCAGTATTCTGCGCGCCGTCGTCGGGTCACCGGCGAATCCGTGCGCAAGCGATTTCGATCGCAGGTAATTCGCCAGCATCTTCGTCGGCCCCAGGGACCGGAGCACGCGTTCGGCCTGCTCGAAGATGGCCAGAGCCTCGTCGGTCGCCTGAGGAGTCAGAAGCGCGCCCCCGCAACGATGCAGCGCTTCTCCCAGGCCCGCGTCGTCTTTCGACGCCTCGAAAAGAGCCGCAGCTCGCCGCGCCGGAGCCAGGCTGGTCTTGTCGCCGTGAGAGCTGCGCGACGTCATCCCCAGCCAGAGGCGCCCCTCGAGCGTCGCCGCCACACCCTCCGGCAGCCGTTCCAGGGCAACGGCGAACCATCGCTCCCGTTCCAGCGGCATCGCCAGCTCGTCCCACAGACGCACGGCGTCTCCGGCCAGTTGCGCGCCGAGCCCGGGATCGTTACCCGTGCCGAAGCACCACTCCAGCGCCGAACGCACATTGTCTTTCTCGCTGGCATAGGTCGCGAGCCACTCCCGGGTCGGGGTCGTCGCCCACTTGCCCGCTGCCTCGCTCATCATCCGCGCGATGGCCATGGCATGGAGGGACCTGAGCATCTCGCGCTCCGCCGCCGTCGACATCTCGACGGCGTGCTGGCGCGTGGTCTCGAGCATACGATAGCGGGTTGCCAGAGCCGAAGTGTCGGCGACGAGCAGTGACCTTTCGGCAAGCCCGGAGAGCAGGGAGCCCAGATCGACGCCGCGCCATTCATCCCCTGTTGCGACACCCGCGGCTGTGTGCACTGTGCAACCACCCGTGAAGACTCCGAGCGCGGCGAACAGTTCACGCTCCTGCTGGTTCAGATGCTCCACGCTCCATTGCACCAGGGCATGCAGGCTCTGATGCCGAGGAGCGAGTCCACGCAGATGGACCGCGCGGGATCTGATCACGCTCTCGATGCGTGCCGCCAGCTCCTCCACCCGCACGCCGCGCAAATGCGACACCGCGAGTTCGATCGCCAGTGGCAGGCCGTCGAGCGCGCGACAGATTTCCGCGACGAAGCGGGCATTGGCGCCGTTGAGGCTGAAACCCGGAACCGCCGCACTTGCGCGTTCACTGAAGAGTTGGACGGCAGAGCAGGCTGCGATCATCTCCACTGACATCTGCTCGGGCAGCGGCAAGGCCAGCGGCGGCAGCTGAACGACGGCTTCACCATTGACCCGCAACGCTTCGCGGCTGGTCGCCAGAATACGCACGTCAGGGCAGCTCGCCAGCAGCTCGGCGGCAAATCCCGCGACGGCATCGACGATCTGCTCGCAGTTGTCCAAAACCACGAGGGCCCGGCGATGCCTCAGCAACGTCTTCAGACCGTCTCGTGCCGGACGTCCGGGTTCCGCAGACCCGACGCCTAGCGCCGCACACACGGTCTCGTCCAATCCACCCTGGTCACGCGTGTTGGAAAGGTCGACGAACCAAACACTGTGGGGTTCAGCGTCGGACAATTGCGCTGCGACCGCAGCCGCAACCCGCGTCTTGCCGACCCCTCCTGGTCCGACGATGCTCACCAACCGGCTGCCGCGAAGTCGATCCGCGATCTCCGTCTGCTGCACGGCGCGCCCGATGAGACGTGTCGTCGCCGTAGGGACCTGACCGGCACTCGCCGCTTCGTTCTGGCGCGTCGGCGACCGCATACGAGCGGCGACCGTCAGACCGTGTAGCGACAGCGCCGCATCGGCGGTCTCCACCAATGTGACTTCGATTCCGAGCTCTCGAAGTTCGGCCGTGATGCCCCCATCGATCTCGGCCGCGTTGGACGCGGGAAGGGAAACGATCACTCTTTGACCGGCGATCCGGGCACTCCGCAATCGCGGCAGCGACGCTATGAGTTTCTCCCGCAGATGCCGGACGTCGCCGACGGCAAGACCGCGGGACCGCACGGTTCCCGTGGCCCAATGGAGACAATCGTACGCAGCATCGTCCTGCGCCAACCGACACGCGGCATAGAGACCGTGGGCGACGAGAAGGCCGAGCTGCCAGCTCAATCCCGCGGAAATGTTTGCAGACAAGTCGACGCGAAAGCAGTCGTGGCCGAACAGTCGAGCCACCACACCCGTCAGCGGCTTCACGAAAAGATCGTAGTCACGGTCTATGTCCGCCGTCTGTGTCGTGCCGTCGATGCAAACGACCGACCGGCCGAAGGAGGTGTCCTCCTCGGTCATCAGCAACACATCCACCGGACCCTGCGTCGTGCCGATCACGACACGGGTTTTCCCGTTTGTCGGCCCGCTCCCCATGCCTGCACCGATCCTTGGTCAGGCTCCAGCCGGAACAGGCCCGCTCCACCGCGCGACCCGGGTCCCGGCCCCTGACCCAGGTTCATGATCGCAGGTTGCACGCTCCGGCGACAGATCTCTGCTGTTCGAACTTTGGTGGGGTATCGAACGCGAAATCTAGCTGCGGCGGAACATCCGGCGGAGCATCGACATCTGAAGCGCCCCGGTGACGAAGGCCAGGCAGAAGTAGACGACCCCGCCCGCAATCACCAGAACAGCAGCCGTCAAGATACGTCCGGTCGCTCCATTGGACGTGATGGACAGGGACTGGAGCCACCAAGCCGAACCCCACAGGAACAGACCCAGGCCGATGCTCGAAACCACGGCGCCGGCAAGCGAACGCCGCAACCGCGCATCCGCAACGAAATGGCCGCGTTCGCGCAATGTACGCCACAGCAGCAGAGCATTCAGCCAGCCGCCGAGCGTCGTGGCGATCGCAATGCCCAGATGGGGCATCCAGCCGGCCTGGCGGAACGCGAAAAACAGCGCGATGGAACCGATCGTATTCGCGATCAGGCTCACAGTCGCGTAGCGCATCGGCGTTCGGGTATCCCGCCGTGCGAAATAGGCCGGTGAGAATACCTTGATCATAACGAACGAGGGCAATCCCAATGCGAACAGCGCCAGTGCCGCCGCCACGTTCGCGGTATCCTGAGGCGTGAAGGCCCCCCGTTGAAACAGCGCAGCGACAAGTTCGGTCGGAACGACGGCGAGCGCCACGGCGGCCGGAAGCGTCAGCAGCATCGCCAGCTCGAGGCTCCGGTTCTGGCTATCCATCACCGCCGCATGATCGCCGGCCTGAAGATGACGCGAGACGTCGGGCAGGAGGACGACGCCGATCGCGATGCCGACGATCGCCAATGGCAGCTCGTAGAGCCGATCGGCATAGAAGAGATAAGACACGGCACCCGGATGCAGCGAGGCGACCATGCCTCCGATCACGATGTTGATCTGCGTGACTCCGCCGGCGACGATGCCCGGGATTCCGAGGCGCACCAGCTCCTTCATGTCGCCATCGTAGACCGGGCGACGCAGACGCAGCGGCATGGCCGCGCGCCGCACGCCGCTGATCAACAACAGCAGCTGCAGCGCCCCCGCGGCACATATGCCCCAGGCCAGAACGTAGCCGGTACGCGGGTCGTTGCCAAAGCCGAGCATGGCAGCCAGCGCCATTGCCGCCATCAGCGTCAGGTTCAGAATGATCGAGATGCTGGCCCCTTCCCAGAACCGGCCGAGCGCATTGAGCACGCCTGTCATCAATGCGACCAATGACATGCACAGCAGGTAGGGAAACGCGATGCGGCTCATGTCGACGGCCAGGGCGAACTTCGCGGGGTCTGCAGCGAACCCCGGCGCCAGCGCCAGCATCAGCCACGGCATCGCCAACATCGCAGCGCCTGACAACAAGACCAGGATCGCGGTGAGCCCCGCCATCGCACTTTCGGCGAACCGGCGCGCCTCGCCGGGGCCGCCCCCCTTCAGCTTCGAAGTGAATAAAGGGACGAAGGCGGAATTGAAGGCACCCTCGCCGAACCACCGCCGGAACAAATTGGGAAAACGGAACGCCACGACGAACGCCTCGGCGATCGGTCCGGCCCCGAGCAGGGCCGCAAACACGACATCGCGGGCGAACCCGAGTATCCGGCTGACCAGGGTCAAACCGCCGACAGTGAAAAAGGCGCGATAGAGCTTCATGAATTCAGGGCAGTAGCTGAGCGCAGCAGCCGCGGCAAGATCACACTCCAGGCGGGTTACGTCATGAGGCGGCCATGCCAGTGAGCTTCCGCAACATCAAACTGTCCATGAACTTCGCGTTGACAATCCGGGGCCGGCCCCCCTTCCCTGGTCCTGGTCAATCAGCCCTTCAGGGAACCGCAGCCCATGGAATTGCAGTCCATCGCAGATGCCATCATGGCGTTTGTCCGCACGCACCAATCGTGGGCCGGACCCATCGTGTTCATACTGGCGTTCGGTGAAAGCCTCGCGTTTATATCGCTCGTACTACCGTTCTGGGCGATGCTGGTCGGCATCGGCACCGTTCTGGGTGCGGCCGGCGGCGTCCAGTTCTGGACGATCCTCGTCTGCGCGGCGATCGGCGCTGCTCTCGGCGACTGGCTCTCCTATTGGCTGGGCTACCACTACCACAACCAGATCGCGCGGATGTGGCCCCTGAACCGTTATCCCGACTTGCTGCCCAAGGGGCACGCCTTTTTCGAGAAGTACGGCGCCTGGGCGATCGTGCTCGGCCGCTTCTCGGGCCCGCTCCGCGCTTCCGTGCCGATCGTCGCCGGCGCGGTGCAGATGCCGAGCACACTGTTCCAAATTGCGAACTGGACTTCGGCATTCCTGTGGGCTGCGGTACTGCTGGTGTTCGGCGACGCGCTCGGCAAGTCCTGGAACATGCTCGTCAAGTCGGTTGGCCTGGGCTGAGCGCCAGACCCGGCGGCGGGACCCTGAACCGCCACGACGCAGACGGACGCCGTATCGACCTCACGAGGGATGTCAGATGGTCGCGCAAGCGCAGCCAGCAGCCACCGGAACGCAGATGTCTGCCTGGCTCCGTCCGCCGACCGTGACGGCGCCTGCCGAGCCACTCCCGCTCTACAGGTTCCTTCCCACGTTCATTCGCAATCCGCTGCGCTCGATCCCTCAGGCCGCATACGAGGAGCCGTTCGTCATCTTTCAGAATGCGCGCGCCTCCACCGTGTACATCAGCGATCCGGCGCTGGTCGAACGCGTGCTGCTCCAGGACGCCGAAGAATTCCCCAAGACGGGCATGGAGAAGCGCGTCTTCGGACAGACGCTCGGCGAGGGCATTCTGACGGCTGGCGGCGCCCACTGGCGTTGGCAGCGCAGAACCGCGGCCCCGTTGTTCCGCCCGGCCGAGATCGCTGCCCTGGTGCCGATGATGTCGGGCGAGGGCCGCGCGCAGATCGCGCGTTGGCGCAAGGACCAGCCGGGTACTTTGCAGGATGTCGAACGTGCGATGACAGAGACGACCTATCGGGTCATTTCCGCCACCATGTTCGGCGGCGCGGCAGACGAGGAGGGCCCGATCATTCAGGCCGGCGCCGAAACGAGCCTCGACTGGGTCTCGTGGGAGATCGCATTTGCCATCCTTCGTATCCCGGTTTGGGTCTGGCACCCCGGGAAATGGCCGCGTTCGCGGGCGGCAGCGAAGATGCGCCGCGCGGTGCACAGTATCCTGGCACGGCGCCGTGCCGTCGGCCTGGAGGGCGAGGATCTGATGGCGCGGCTAGCTGCCGCCAAGGACCCCGAAACAGGCATGCCGATGAGCGACGAGCAGATCGTCGACAACATGCTCACCTTCCTGGCTGCCGGCCACGAGACGACGGCCAAGGCCTTGGCCTGGACGCTCTATCTGATCGCGCGCGACGATACCTGGCAGACCAGAATTCGCGAGGAGGTGATCGCGAACGTCGGATCCGAACCGATCCGTCACGAACATCTCGATTGCCTGCCGCTGACGCGCCAGGTGGTGAAGGAAGGTATGCGGCTCTATCCGCCGGCGCCGGTCATGTCGCGCATCTCCACTAAGGCCGTGAAGCTCGGTGATCGCTGGGTCGATCCCGGCACCAACTTCGTCATTCCGATCTACGCGATCCATCGTCACAAGAAGCTTTGGGACAATCCGGACCTCTTTGACCCCTCGCGCTTCTCGCCGGAGCGCGAAAAAGCCCATGCCCGTGCGCAATTCATGCCGTTCGGATTCGGGCCGCGCCTCTGTATCGGAATGGCGTTCGCGATGATGGAAGCGCAGGCGATCCTCGCAGAACTCGTTCGCAAAGCGCGCTTCGAATGGGACGGCACACACGCTCCAGAGCCGCTCAGTCGCGTCACGCTGAAACCGAAAGGCGGCATGCCGCTGCGCGTGACCGTGCTCGATTGATGAGAAGTCGTGCGCGACAATGTAGTGGTGCAGCAGCAATTGTGACTTGTGCGCCACATGGAAATTTCATACATCGATCGTGCTGAGACGATCGAGCAAGGAGATAGCAATGGCTGCCAGCAAGGCTCGCGGTGCACGCTCACCGCGCAATGTCGAGAAGCGCAAGAAGAAGGCGCGGAGAGTGATTGCGCGCAAGAAGACCACGCGCGCGCTCGGCAACACCGTAGGAGCACGGCGCACGGCCAAGAAGGCTGCTGGCAAGAAGCGCGGCGCTAAGAAGCGCTGAGTTTGCAAGCGCGCTATTCGTCGGGCCGGCCACGCGATC
>CAYMEB010000175.1:0-10304 GCA_964389095.1 uncultured Hyphomicrobiaceae bacterium | reverse complement strand
GACGTCGGCTTCAAACGGGTCCAGTTCACGCCCGATCTGATGCCCTCCGACATCGTCGGCTCCGAGGTTCTCGAAGAGACCCAGGGTTCCGACGGCGGGCCGTCCCGCCGCGCCTTTCGCTTTCTCCGGGGGCCGATCTTTGCCCAGCTCCTGATGGCCGACGAGATCAATCGCGCCTCTCCCAAGACGCAGTCTGCTTTGCTCCAGGCCATGCAGGAGCATCACGTCACCGTGGCCGGTACACGGCACGACACGCCGGCGCCGTTCCATGTTCTCGCGACGCAGAACCCGCTCGAACAGGAAGGCACATATCCGCTGCCCGAAGCTCAGCTCGATCGCTTCCTCCTGCAGATCGATGTCGGCTATCCCGACCAGGGGGCGGAGCGGCGTATGCTTTTCGCCACGACGGGAACCGCCGATCGCCGGGTCGAAACGATCTTTACCGCCGACGAGCTGATGGCGACGCAGCGTCTCGTGCGCCAATTGCCGGTGCCGGACAAGGTGGTCGACGCGATCCTCGCCCTGGTACGTTCCGCTCGCCCCGATACCGGTGCCGGTGAACAGACCGACCGGCTGATTGCCTGGGGCCCGGGGCCTCGCGCCAGTCAGGCGCTCATGCTCGCGGTTCGGGCGAAAGCCCTCGTGGAGGGTCGATTGGCGCCGTCGATCGATGATGTGGTCGCGCTTGCGGAGCCGATCCTCAAGCACAGAATGGCGTTGACCTTCGCGGCGCGCGCCGACGGCGAGACCATGTCCGGCGTGATTGCGCGGCTGACCAAGGCGATCGGCTGAGGCCGTAAGGCAGGAGATCGTCTGGTGTCGGTCTTGGACGCCATCAAGAGTGCGCGGTCTTCGCCTGCCGAGCGGGCGGCGGCCGACATGCTCGGCCACGAGTCGGAAGCGCACGCGCTCGCCGACCGTCTGCCCGAGCTGCATCTGGAAGGCGTCCGCATCTCGAACACCGTGGCGCACGGCTTGCATGGTCGCAAGCGCGCGGGGCCCGGCGAGACCTTCTGGCAGTTCCGCCAGTTCCAGGGCGACGATCCCCGACATTTGATCGATTGGCGGCGCTCGGCCTCGTCGGATCACCTCTATGTCCGCGAGCGTGAGTGGGAAGCCGCGCACACCATCTGGCTGTGGCCCGACATCTCTCCGTCGATGCACTTCGCCAGTCACCTTTCGCGGACGAGCAAGGCTGATCGTACTTTGGTGTTGATGTTCGCGGCCGGCGAGATGCTGGTGCGAGCGAACGAGCGCATCGCCGTCATGGGCCTGACGCGGCCTTCGGCCTCGCGCAAGGCGACGACCAGCATCGCCGAGCGCTTGGCCGCGAACCTTCAATCCGGCTCGCTCACCCGGAGCATGCCGCCGCCGCAGCGCATTGGCCGGTTCCAGTCGACGATCTGGATCAGCGATTTCCTCGATCCGCTCGACGCGATTCTCCCGCGCATCGACGAACTCGCCTCCAACGGAAGCACGGGGCACCTCATCCAGGTGCTCGATCCCGCGGAGGAAACTCTGCCCTATCAAGGCCGCACCGAGTTCCTCGGCCTGGAAGGCGGAGAGCGCTGGTTGACCGATCGCGCCGAGGGTTTGCGGGACCGTTATCGCGAGCGTCTGCTCTCCCACCGCAAGCAGTTGGCCGAAGCGTGCCGTCGCGCAGGCTGGTCGCTCCTCGTGCATCACACCGATCGACCGGCGACCGAGCCGCTGCTCGCGCTCACCATGCGCCTTGCTGGCGCGCCGATCACGTCCGTGCGCCAGGAGGAGTCTCGATGAGCTTCGCCGGCTTCGCGTTCCTCAATCCGCTGCTCCTGTTCGGCCTGCTTTCCCTGCCGGTGATCTGGTGGCTGCTGCGGACGGTTCCGCCCGCGCCGCGGCGCGTCGTATTCCCGGCGACGCGCATTCTCGTCGGTCTCGAAAACACCGAGAAGCAATCGGACACCACGCCGTGGTGGCTGATGCTGATCCGCCTTCTCGCGGCCACGCTGCTGATCCTCGCGCTCGCTGAGCCGGTGCTCAATCCCACCCGCAAGACGGCCCTCATCGGAAGCGGGCCCGTCGTGCTCGTCGTCGACAATGGTTGGGCGTCGGCGGCCCGCTGGAGCGAGCGTAGCCGCCTGCTCGAACGTCTCGTCGTCGAAGCCGAAGCCCAGGGACGCGCCGTCGTCGTCGCCCCGACCGCTCATTCAGGCCGCACGCAATCGCTCCGGATCGAGTCGCCTGCGGCCGCGCGTTCGACTATCGCTGTGATCCAGCCGCAGCCGTTCGATCCCGCCAGGCTCGACGCGGTGGCGGCGATCGAGGCAGCGGTTCCGGGCGCATCGGGAGCTTCGGTCATCTGGCTCACCGACGGCATCGATCACGACGGCCGCGCGCGGGAGTTCGCCGACCGGCTCGTGAAGGTCGCCGGTGCCGGTTCCGCGGCCGTCGTCGACGTCGCGCCGGGACAGGAGGCTCTGGGTCTCGCGGCCAGCCTCGGCCAGGGCGGAAGGCTGGAGGCTCTGGTCGTGCGGGCTGCAGGCGAAGCCCGCGCCGGCATGGTGCATGCGCTGTCGTTGCGCGGGCAGCGCCTCGGCGAGGCTCCCTTCGCATTCCAGCCGGGAAGTGATCGCGCCACCGTGCGCTTCGAGCTCCCCCTCGAGCTCAGGAATCAAATCGCGCGGATCGAACTTGCCGGTGAGCGCTCGGCGGGCAGCGTTCATCTTCTCGACGCCCGTGCACAATGGCATCGCATCGGTCTGCTCTCCGGCGCCAGCCGCGAACAGGCTCAGCCGCTGCTCGCGCCACTGTACTATCTGGAGCGCGCGCTGCTGCCATTCGCGGAACTGGCCAAGACCGAAGACACGAATCTCGCTTCTGCGATCGAGGAATTGATGAAGCGGAACGTGTCGGTGTTGACGTTGGCCGACGTCGGCACCCTTTCGCGCGAGATCCGCCAGCGGGTCGACGAGTGGGTCAAGAAAGGCGGTGTGCTCGTGCGCTTCGCCGGGCCGCGGCTGGAGAATGGCGGCGACGATCTCATTCCGGCGGTCCTGCGCGTGGGGGGGCGCTCGCTCGGCGGTGCTCTGAGCTGGTCGACGCCGCAGCCGCTCGCTCCCTTCACCGACGACAGTCTTTTCGCCGGCCTGCCCGTCCCCCCCGAGGTGACGGTGAACCGGCAGGTTCTCGCCGATCCGGCTCGCCTGGGGAACGAAGTGAAGATCGGGGCCCGATTGCGCGATGGCACGCCGCTCGTGACGGCTCGCCGCCATGGCGATGGCCAGCTCGTCCTGTTCCACGTCACGGCCAATTCGGACTGGTCCAACCTGCCGCTGTCGGGCCTGTTCGTGGAAATGCTCCGGCGCATAGCGACGCTCGGAAAGTCGGGCGGCATTTCCGCTTCCGGCGAGGCCGACAGCTCCGCCCGTGCCGACGCGACCGCCTCGGAAACTGCCAATGTCCTAGCGCCGACACAGACGCTCGACGGCTTCGGCGTTCTGCGCAATCCCCCCCCGACCGCGGAGGCGATCCCGGCATCCCGAATCCTGGACGCGCGCCCCTCGGCAGCGCATCCCCCGGGCTACTACGGTCCCCAGGGCGCGCCGCGCGCGCTCAACCTCGTTTCCCCCAAAACGGTTCTCAAAGCGTTGCCCTCCCTGCCGTCGGCCTTCGAGCGCCGCGCGTTCGACGGGGCGACCGCGCGCAACTACAAGCCCGACCTACTCGCCTGGGCGTTGGGCCTGTTGTTCGTGGACATCCTCGCCACGCTGGCGCTCGCGGGCGCATTTTCCGCCCTGCGTCGGCCCGCAGGCGCACGCGCGGCAGGCGTGATCCTCGGCGCCGCGATCGGGATCGCGTCATTGCTGGCTTTGAACATGCCGGCCGACGCACAGACTCTGCCCGATCGGAACCAGCGCCTCCAGCAGCCTGCGCCGTTCTCCCCGCCGATCAACCGGGGCGGCCGCAATCAGCCGCCCGCCCAGGCGCAACCCGTTCCGACGGGGCCCGACGCCCGCGCGATCATCTCGACCGGCAAGGTTACGTTCGGCTTCGTGCGTACGGGTGATCCCTCGGTCGATCGCGTCTCGGAGCAGGGTCTCAAGGGCCTCGGCGTCTTCCTTGTCGCCAAGACAGCGGTAGAGCCCGGCGAGCCGATGGCCGTGGACATCGATGCCGACGAGATCGCCTTTTTCCCGATCCTCTATTGGCCGGTCACGCCCAATGCGCGTGCCTTGGGGGAGAAGACGCTCGCGAAGATCGACGCCTTCATGAAGAATGGCGGCATGATCATCTTCGACACGCGCGACGCTGGCGTGTCGTTCGCACCATCGGGATTCACCAACCAGGGCGATCGCGGCACACCGCTTCAGCGCCTGCTCGGCAATCTCGATCTGCCGCGCCTGGAGCCGGTCCCCGACTCGCACGTTCTCACCAAGTCCTTCTACCTGTTGCGCCAGTTTCCCGGCCGCTACGACAATGGCCAGCTCTGGGTCGAGGCCGAGGTGCCTGCCGATACCGGCCGTGCGCGGCAGGCGCGCCGTGTCGACGGTGTTTCCTCGATCCTGGTGACGTCCAACGACCTCGCCTCCGCGTGGGCGCTCGACGAGCGCAACCAGCCGCTCTACCCGGTCGTTCCCGGCGGCGAGCGTCAGCGCGAGATGGCCTTCCGCACCGGCGTCAACATCGTCATGTACGCCCTCACCGGCAACTACAAGGCCGATCAGGTCCATGTCCCAGCCTTGCTCGATCGGTTGGGGAACTGAGCCATGAATTGGACCATCGAGACCGCCCCCCTGCTGCCGCCGCTCCTCTATTGGGCCGCGATGGTGGTCGCCGCGCTGCTCGTGGCGCTGCTGCTCTTCCGGCGCGCCCGCGGCGCGGGGCTGCGTGCGGTCGCGTTGGCCGCCCTGCTCCTCGCGCTCGCCAATCCGACCCTGCGACAGGAAGAGCGCGAGAGCCTAGCCAACATCGCCCTCGTCATGGTCGACGAGTCGACCAGCCAGGCGCTCGCCGATCGTCCGGCGCAGACGGCCGCGGTGCGGGCCGATCTCGAAGCCAAGCTGGCCGCCATTCCCAATCTGGAGGTGCGCGTCGTCTCGGCCGGCAAGCCGACCGGTGAAGAAGGGGGCACGAACCTCTTCTCGGAGCTCAATCGCGCCCTCGCCAATACGCCGACCGACCGTCTCGCCGGCGTGATCATGATCACGGACGGGCAGGTCCACGATGTTCCGAAGGCCGCCACGGCGCTCGGATTCGATGCGCCGGTCCACGCACTGATCACGGGCCAGCCCGACGAGTTCGATCGCCGCGTGGAGATCACCAAGGCACCCAAGTACGGCATTGTCGGCTCGACCCGCGAGATCGAAGCGCGTGTGCTGGAGTCGGGACGCCGCCCTGTCGGCTCGGATCAGGTGACGGTTCGTATCCGCAGGGAGGGCCGGCCCGACGAGGTTCGGCGCGTCTCGATCGGCCGCACGTTCACATTGCCGATGCCGTTCCCGCACGCGGGCCAGAACATCGTCGAGCTCGACCTGGAAGGGGCTCCGGGCGAACTCACACTCGCCAACAATCGCGTCGTCGTCGCCGCCGAGGGCGTGCGCGAGAATCTGCGCGTTCTTCTGGTCTCGGGCGAGCCTCACGCGGGCGAGCGCACGTGGCGCAACCTGCTGAAGTCGGACGCCGCCGTCGATCTCGTCCACTTCACCATTCTGCGGCCCCCGGCCAAGCAGGACGGCACGCCCATCAATCAGCTTTCGCTCATCGCGTTCCCGACCCGCGAACTCTTCCTCGAGAAGATCAAGGATTTCGATCTCATCATCTTCGATCGCTATCAGAACCGCGACAACATCCTGAACTTCCTCTACTACGACAGCATCGTGAAGTACGTGGACGGCGGCGGCGCCCTGTTGATCGCGGCCGGTGACGACCTTGCGGGCCAAACCAGCCTCGCCCGGACCGCGCTCAACGCCGCAATCCCTGCGACGCCCACCGGCCGCCTCGTCGAGCGCGCCTTCAAGGCCCGGCTGTCCGAGGACGGAATCAAGCATCCGGTCACGCGCGGCCTCCCCGGCGCCGACATGAACGACCGCACCAAGGAGCCCGCCTGGGGCCGCTGGTTCCGTCAGGTCGATGTCGAGGTCAAGCGCGGTCGCACCGTCATGACCGGCGCGGACGATCGCCCGCTGCTGGTGCTCGATCGCAAGGGCCGCGGCCGCGTGGCGCTGCTCACGTCGGACCATGCGTGGCTCTGGGCGCGCGGCTTCGAAGGCGGCGGCCCGCACACCGATCTCCTGAGGCGCACCGCTCACTGGCTCATGAAGGAGCCCGACCTCGAGGAGGAGCGCCTGATCGCGACCGCCCGTGGTCTCAAGCTCACCGTCGAGCGGCGCTCGATGGAGGACACCGTCGCCGCCGTGGCGCTCTCGGCACCCGGCGGTGAAAACTCCAGCCTGAACCTGGAGAAGGCCGGCCCCGGCCTGTGGCGTTCGACCGTGGATGTTCGCACCCCGGGCCTCTACAAGCTCCAGACCACCTCCTCCACCGGCACCCTCACCGCCGTCGCCTTCGCCGGCATCGAGGACGCCCGCGAGATGAGCGAGGTCACCGCTACCGACCAGAAGCTCAAGCCGATCACCGACGCCACCGGCGGCGGCGTGTTCTGGACCCGCGGCGGCGGCTTCCTGTCCTCCTCGACCGGCGTGGACGTGCCGCGCGTCTCCATGTTGACCGGCGCTCGCGTCCTGGCCGGTTCCGGCTGGCTCGGCCTCAAGGACCGCGAGGCCTTCGTGACCCGCGGCGTCACCGTGACCCCGATGTTCACGGGTTTCATGGCCCTAGCCGCCCTCCTCGCCTTCATCTCGCTGGCCTGGTGGCGTGAGGGACGGTGAGGCCCCGGTAGCTGCGCGGGGCCGAGCGGCTGTCTCAGACTTCCGTCGCACACCCCGCTTTGACGGTTCGTAGACCTCGTCAAGCACCGTGCCGGCTGGTATGAGGTCCGATCACCACCATCAGAGTGGCCAATCTCGGGAGGATGACGATGCGCATCAAGGCATCATTCGTAACGACCACGCTCGCAACCCTCGGCCTCGGCGCCGGCGCGGCCTCTGCCCAGGTCACGCTCAACGTCAACGCCTGGGTGCCACCAACGCATCCGCTGGTCGCCGACATCACCATGCCGCTGTGCGCCGACATCGAGAAGGACACGGCCGGCCGCGTGAAGTGCAATCTGCTGCCCAAGGCCGTGGTTGCCCCGCCGCAGACGTTCGATGCCGTTCGCGACGGTCTCGCCGACCTCTCGTTCACCGTTCACGGCTATACGCCGGGCCGCTTCCCCCTGTCCGAGGTCGCCGAATTCCCCTTCCTCGGTGACACCTCCGAGTCGGTCTCGGTCGCCTACCAGCGCATCTACGACAAGCACCTCAAGAAGTTCGACGAGCAAAAGGGCGTTCACACGCTGGGCGTCTTCACCCACGGACCCGGCCAGATCTACAATACCAAGCGCGCGGTCACCTCGCTCAAGGACCTCGAGGGCATGAAGATCCGCGTCGGCGGCGGCGTGGTCAACGAAGTCGCCAAGGCGATCGGTACCGTGCCGATGCTGAAGCCGGCGCCCGAGAGCTACGAGATCCTCAGTCAGGGCGTGGCAGACGGCGTCTTCTTCCCCAAGGAATCGCCGCTGTCGTTCAGGCTCCTGCCGCTCATCAAGCATGTGACCTACGTCCCCGGCGGACTCTACAACGTCAGCTTCATGATGATCATGAACCCGGCGAAGCTGGCCCAGATCTCCGAGGCCGATCGCAAAGTGATCGAGAAGTACTCAGGCGAGCACTTGGCGCGTCGCGCCGGAAAAGCCTGGGACGCGATGGATGCGAAAGCGGAGCAGGCGGTCAAGGACGCCAACATTCCGTTGGTGCGGGCATCCGACGCCTTCGTCGCCGAGATCAAGTCCAAGACCTCTGCGCTCGAGACCGCCTGGGCCGAAAAGGTCAAGGCCAAGGGCGCCGACGGCGCGGCCCTGCTTTCCGAACTCCGCAAGGAGATCGCGGCATACAAGCCCTGATCGGCTTCGCCCGAGTAACCACATCTGAGCGCCGTCCGGGGCCGGACTTTGTTCCGGCCCCGATCGCGCCGGCAGATTTCCTGCCGATAGCGAGGGGCTTCCAATGTCGCCGTCGTATGAAAAGCCGCTGATCGAACGCGCCGTGGAAGGCATACTGGGCGCCGTGGCGTCCATCGTATTGTTCTCGCTGATGTTGCTCACCTGCGTCGACGTGTTCGGCCGCTATTTCCTGAACCGGCCGGTGCTCGGCGCGTTCGAGGTGACGGAGATGGCGCTCGCAGCGCTGATCTTCGTTGGCCTGCCGATGGTGACGCTGCGCCAGGAACACATCACGATCGACCTCTTGGATGCGATCTCTCCGCGCTGGCTTCTGCGCCTGCAGCACGTCGCCGCCAGTGCCATCGGCGCCGTCGCGACCGCTTATCTCGCCTGGCGTCTCTGGCTGCGCGGCAACACAATGCTGGCGTCGGGCGAGACCACCGCCCAGCTCAAGTTCACACTCGCCTATCTGACCTACGCGATGGCGATCCTGACGGCGCTGACCGCGCTCGCCTTCATCGTCGTGATGCTGCGTCGTCCCCGCGCCGCGGCCAGCGGCGACATCTGAAGAGGGACCGCTCCCGATGCTCGAAGCACTGATTGGCCTGGCTGCGTTCGTGGTGCTCGCGTTTCTGCGGGTGCCCATGGCCTTTGCAATGGGAGTCGTCGGTTTCTTCGGCGTGGCCTACAAGCTCAGCTTCGCTGCTGCCTCCGCGATGATCGCACAGCTCACCTACGAGACGGGCATGTCCTACACCCTCTCGGTCATCCCGCTGTTTATTCTGATGGGCAACTTCGTGGTGCGGGCAGGGATCTCCGACGAGCTGTTCCACGCAGCCTATTGTTTCCTGGGGCACCGCCGCGGCGGTCTGGCCATGGCCACCGTGCTTGCGAGCGCCGGCTTCGGGGCCATCTGCGGCTCGTCGATCGCCACCGCCGCGACCTTCGCCAAGGTCGCCTATCCCTCGATGTCGAAGTACCGCTACAGCGACGCTCTCGCTACGGGCTCCATTGCTGCGGGTGGCACGCTCGGCATTCTCATCCCGCCGTCGGTAATCATGGTCATCTATGGGATCATGACGGAGACCAGCATCGGCAAGCTGTTCATCGCGGGCATCGTTCCCGGCTTGATCGCCACGGTGTTGCTCTGCCTCGCCATCGGTTGGGTCACCTGGCGCAATCCGGCGGAAGGCCCCGCGGCCGACCCGCATTCTTGGGCCGAGACGTGGGAGGCAACGCGCAAGATCTGGCCCGTCCTGGCGCTGTTCGTGCTCGTGATCGGTGGCATCTACGTCGGAGCGTTTACGGCTGCGGAAGGCGCGGGGATCGGCGCCGGCGGCGCGTTCCTGTTCGCCCTCTGGCGTCGGGCGCTGACCCTGAATTCCCTGTTCGGGATACTGGTGGAAAGCGCGCGCACGACCTCGATGCTGTTCATGATTCTGATCGGCGCGCTGCTGTTTGCGAGTTTCGTGAACTACACGTCCATGCCCGCGGACCTGAAGGCTTTCGTCCTCCAGTTCAATACGCATCCCTCCTGGGTCATCATCGCCATCTGCGTGATCTACGTTCTGCTCGGCACCGCCATGGAGGAACTCTCCATGATCCTGCTCACCGTGCCGCTGTTCTTCCCCGTCGTTGTCGCGCTCGGCTACGATCCCATCTGGTTCGGCGTTCTGATCGTCATCGTCGTCCAGATCGGCTTGATCAGCCCGCCGGTGGGCATGAACATGTTCGTCGTGCGCAATCTCCTGCCCCACGTCGGCGTCGGCACGATCTATCGCGGCGTGCTGCCCTTCTCGATTGCGCTGATCTTCCTGCTCGCCCTGATTATTGCGGTTCCGGGCATCGCCACATGGTTGCCGAGCTACATGAAGTAGCTCGGCGCGCGGGGCGCCTCACGCGTCTTTCGCCAGATCGCGCAACTTGAATTTCTGGATCTTTCCCGTCGATGTCTTCGGGATCTCCTGGAACACGACGTGACGCGGACACTTGTACGCCGCGAGCCGTTCCCGGCAGAACGCAACGATCTCCTCCGGGCTCGGCCGGGCTGCGCCGGGCTTCAGCTCGATGAACGCGCACGGCGTCTCGCCCCATTTCTCGTCTGGCTTCGCGACTACGGCGCAGAAGGCCGTGGCCGGATGCTGGTAGAGCACGTCCTCCACCTCGATCGACGAGATGTTCTCGCCACCCGAGATGATGATGTCCTTCGACCTATCTTTGAGCT
>CAYMEB010000174.1:0-10306 GCA_964389095.1 uncultured Hyphomicrobiaceae bacterium | reverse complement strand
ACGATATGCCGCCTTCACCGATTCACGCCGTCACCAACTTCCGCGCATAGCTCGGTCGAGGGCACCGACAACGTCTACATCTTCCGCTACCAGGGCCACCAATCGATGTCCGTGGTGACCAGCGCGGGCGTGATCGCGACCGATCCGATCGGATTGCGCCGGCCACAGGCGGTCACGACCTACATCGCCGAGATCAAGAAGGTCACCGACAAGCCGATCAAATACGTGATCTACAGCCACAGCCACTACGACCACATCGCCGGAGGCAAGCCGTTCAAGGATCTGGGCGCGCGCTTCATCGCACACGGAAACGCCCGCGCACAGCTGGAACGCTTCCCCGGCCCCGATGTCGTGATGCCCGACGAAGTGGTGGGCAACAAGCGCACGATCAAGCTCGGCGGCACGACACTCGAGCTGCTGTACGTGGGCCGCAATCACTCCGACAACAGCCTCGTCATGCGCCTGCCGAGGGAGAAGATCATCTTCACCGTGGACTTCGTCCCCATTCAGACGCTGCCGTTCCGCAACATGCCCGACACGGTCTCGCCGCCCGAGTGGATCGCGTCGCTGAAACGCGTCGTCGATCTGGAATGGGACCGCATGATCCCGGGCCATCCCTATGCGGGAGGGCGGCTCGGCACGAAGCAGGATATCCGCGACCTGATCAGCTACTTCGAGGACCTCAGCGCCGAGGTGAAGAAGTACGCCGCCGAGGGCAAGTGCACGGACACCGCGATGAAGGAAGTGAAGCTCCCCAAGTACGAGAAGTGGGGCAACTATGCCCTCTTCCTCCCGATGAACATCGAGCGCATGTGCTACCTCAACAACGGAAACTGAAACTGAGCCGTCCCCGATGCGCGTTTCATAGGCGCGCATCGGCCAAGGCCAGCCCGGCGTAACTGTTCAGCGCACACGCTCTGACCACGGCACGCCCTTGAGGCGTTAGCCGATCGCGCTGACGGCACGGGAGGGTTGTAGCGCCCTCATGAGTCGATGAAGGCCGACACGGCCGGCACCAGCGGCAGCTCCCGCGCGCCGGCCGGCATTCACACCGGCATCGGCAGGACCTCGTGCTCCTTGAGCGTCCGCCCACTCTCCACGTCCACCTCGATGAGACGGACGCGATAACCCCATAGCTGCGCCAGATACTGCATCGTGCGTTCGCACTCGCTCTTGTCCAGCGTGATGCCATTTCGCACCGTGTGCCTGACCACGAGGCGGCGGCTGCCGGAGAGGTCGGCGTCGGTGACCTGCAGATCGGGATCGAGCGCTGCGACGTCGTAGGACCGTGCCAACCTGCGCCGTACTTCGCGGTAGCCGGCATCGTCGTGGATTGCCGTGATCTTCACCTCAGACGCCTTCGCATCGTCGTGCAGCGCGAAGAAGCGGAAATCCCGCATCAGCTTGGGCGACATGAACTGCAGAATAAAACTTTCGTCCCTGAAGTTGGCCCACGCGTCGCGCAACGTCCCCATCGGATCGCCGTTGCCCGCGAACTCGGGAAACCAGTCACGGTCCTCGCTGGTGGGCTCGGTGCAGATGCGCTGGATGTCCCGCATCATAGCGAAACCCAGTGCATAAGGATTGAGACCCGAATACCGCCGGTCCTTGAAGGTCGGCTGGAAAACGACCGACGAATGGGAATGGAGGAACTCGAGCATCGAGCCGTCGGTCAGCTGGCCGCGCTCGTACATGTGGTTCAGGATCTCGTAGTGCACGAACGTCGCGCACCCCTCGTTCATCATCTTCGTCTGGCGCTGCGGATAGAAGTACTGGGAGAGATTGCGCACGATGCGCAGGATCTCCCTCTGCCAGTCCGCGAGTTTGGGCGCATGCTTCTCGAGAAAGTACAATATGTTCTCTTCAGGCAGGCCCAACCGGGCCTGCTCGGCGCGGCCGGAACCGGAGCCGCTGGCATCGTCGGGCTCCGCACGGTTGATCTGCGGCAGCGTACGATCGAGGATGTCGTAAGTCCGCTCCGCATGTTCGCGGCGATCCTGCTCCTTCTGAGCCTGTCGCTTCAGCGCATTGCGGGGCCGCGGCGTCAGGTGACGGCTGATCCCCTGATTCATGAGAGCGTGGGCAGCATCGAGGGTCGCCTCCACGGCCGCCTGGCCGAACCGCTCCTCGCATTCGGAGACATAATCCTTGGCGAAGGCGAGATAGTCGATGATGTGATCGGCCTGGGTCCACTGCTGGAACTGGTAGTTGTTCTTGAAGAAATGATTGTGGCCGTAGGCAGCGTGCGCGATCACCAGCGCCTGCATCGTCATGGAGTTCTCCTCCATGATGTAATTGATGCAGGGATCCGAATTGATGACGATCTCGAACGCAAGACTACGCATGCCCTTGCGGTACATGGCCTCGTCGTAGGCAAAACGCTTGCCGAACGACCAATGACGATACATCACCGGCATGCCGATGGACGAATAGGCGTCGAGCATCTGCTCCGCGGTGATGACCTCGATCTGGTTGGGGTAGATATCGAGCCCCATCTCGCCGAGCGCGATTTCTCCCATCGCGTCGTAGACCGTCTGGATCAGAGGGAACGACCACTCGGGCCCGTCGAAGAGCGGAACCCCTTTCGCTTTGCGCTTCGGCAACTGCGCCGCAGGTGCCCGCGTGCCACTCTTGGAGGACTTCGGCGTCTTCATCGTGCGCCCCGTCAGGCAGCAATGTTGTTGGCCGCAAAGAGTTCCCGGAAGACCGGGAAGATCTCCTCCGGCGACGTCACCCGGCGCATGGCGAAGGTCGGCGTCGACTTGGCGACAGCCGAATAGCCCGACCAGACGACCGTCTCGAGCGTGTCGGAGAAGCGCTCGCCGTGGGCGGTCTCGATGTAGGCGAAATACTGGCAGATCGGCAGGATCTCGTTGCGGATGAGATCGATGCAGCGCGGCATGTCGTCGTGAAAGTTGTCGCCGTCGGAGGCTTGCGCCGCATAGATGTTCCAGTCGGCCGGGGAGTAGCGCTCCTTCACGACCCGCAGCATTTCCTCCAATGCGGTGGAGATGACGGTGCCGCCGGTCTCCACGCCCCGGAAGAACGTCTCCTCGTCCACCTCCGCCGCCGTCGACGTGTGGCGGATGAAGACGATGTGGACCTCGCGATAGTGCCGCGTGAGAAAGACGTGCAGGAGCATGAAGAAGCGCTTGGCGAGCTCCTTCAGGCTCTCCGTCATCGATGCCGACGCATCCATCAGACAGAACATCACGGCCTGAGTGGTCGGCTTGGGCGCGCGCGAGAACCGGTTGTAGCGCAAATCGATCGGATCGAGATACGCGATGCTGCGCCGGAGACGCACTTTATGCGTGTGCCGCGACTTCAACTCGGCAATGCGCTGCTCGTCACGCGGCGTCTCGGCTTCGGCCGCCGCGATCTCGTCCTCCAAAGCCTTGATCTCGGCTTCGGTCGGGCGTCGCAAGGCGATGCGCCGGCCGAGGCTGTTGCGCATGGAGCGGACGTAGTTGAGCCGGGACCGTGAACCATCGACGGTGAAGCCGGCGCGCGCCGGCTTGTTCGACTTCAGATCCTTCAACTTCACCTTGACCAGGTTGGGAAGCTTCAGATCCTCAAAGAAAAGATCGAGGAACTCCTCGCGCGAGAGCGAGAACGTGAACTCGTCCTGGCCTTCGCCATCAGGAGATCCCTCGCGCCCGCGACCACCGCCACCACCCGCCGGCGGCTTCGCGATCCCGTCGCCGACCTGATACTCCTCGTTGCCCGGCAACACGAAATCTCGCTGACCCACGCCGCGACCGTGAGAGAAGGAGGGTTCGCGCAGGCTCTTGGAGCGGATCGTCACCCGCTCGCCGCCGTCGACCTCGGAAACCTTGCGGTTCTTCAGGGCCTCTTTGACGGCCTCGCGGATCTCGCCCTTGGCGCGGCGCAGGAAGCGCTGCCGGTTGCCGAGCGATTTGGATTTGGGATTGAGGCGGCGATCGACGATCTGCATGTCATTCCCCGCGCGCAACTCGAAAAAGGCGCAGGTGGCAGGGCTCCATTGCATCCCGGGGCCCTGCCACCATTCTTCGTCAGCTCGACTTCTTCACGCGCATGTACCATTCAACCAGGCGACGAACCTGACGCGGGGTGTACCCACGCTGGACCATCCGCTCCACGAAATCGTCGTGCTTCTTCTCGGTGTCGCTGTCCTGCTTCTTGCCGAACGAAATGACGGGAAGCAGATCCTCCACCTGCGAGAACATGCGGCGCTCGATGACGTCGCGGATCTTCTCGTAACTCGTCCAGTTCGGGTTCTTGCCGCCGTTCTTGGCGCGCGCGCGCAAGGCGAACTTCACCACCTCGTAACGGAAGTCTTTCGGGTTCGCGATGCCGGCCGGCTTCTCGATCTTCGACAACTCCTGCTCGAGCACGGGACGGCTCATGAGCTGGCCAGTGTCGGGATCCTTGAAGTCGTGGTCCTCGATCCAGGCGTCGGCGTAGGAGACGTACCGGTCGAACAGGTTCTGGCCGAAGTCGTGGTAGCTCTCCAGGTAGGCCTTCTGGATCTCGTTGCCGATGAACTCGGCGTAGCGCGGGCCAAGCTCCTCCTTGAGGAACTCCACGTAGCGCTGCTCGGTCTCCTCCGGCATCTGCTCGCGCTTGATCGCCTGTTCCAGCACATAGAGCAGATGCACGGGATCGGCCGCGATCTCCGGGCTGTCGAAGTTGAACGTTTCCGACAGCACCTTGTATGCGAAGCGAGTCGATGCGCCGTCCATGCCCTCGGTGATCCCGGCCGCGTCACGATACTCCTGAATGGTCTTGGCGTGCGGGTCGGTGTCCTTGAGGCTCTCGCCATCATAGACGCGCATCTTGGAGTAGAGCGACGAGTTCTCGTGATCCTTCAGCCGCGAAAGAACCGAGAAACGAGCGAGCATGTCGAGCGTGCCCGGTGCGCAGGGCGAGTTCTTGAGATCCGACGCGTTCAAAAGTTTTTCATAAATCCTGCGCTCCTCCGTGATCCGGAGACAGTAGGGAACGGTGATGACGCAGATGCGATCGAGGAACGCCTCGTTGTTCTTGTTCGAGCGGAAAGACTGCCACTCGCTCTCGTTCGAGTGGGCGATGATGATGCCCTGGTAGGGCAGGGCACCGACGTTCTCCGTCCCAACGTACGATCGATCCTGCGTAGCGGTGAGCAACGGGTGCAGCATCTTGAGCGGCGCCTTGAACATCTCGACGAACTCGAGGATGCCCTGGGTCGTGCGGTTTAGGCCGCCCGAGTAGGAGTAGGCATCGGCGTCGTTCTGGCCGAAGTGCTCGAGCTTGCGAATGTCCACCTTGCCGACGAGCGCGGAGATGTCCTGATTGTTCTCGTCGCCGGGTTCGGTCTTCGCCACGCAGATCTGACGCAGCTTCGAGGGATGGAGCACCGCGACCGAGAACTTCGAGATATCACCGCCGAACTCGTCGAGACGCTTGACCGCCCACGGGCTCATGAGGCCCGGCAGGATGCGACGCGGGATGCCGTAGCGCTCCTCGAGGGAGGGGCCCATCTTGACCGGATCGAAGAGCCCGAGCGGGCTTTCGAAGACGGGCGAGATCTCGTCGTTCGTCGCAAGGACATAGATCGGGCGCCTCTCCATCAACTCCTTGAGGCGTTCCGCGATCGAGGACTTGCCGCCGCCGACCGGACCAAGCAGGTAGAGGATCTGCTTGCGCTCCTCCAGGCCCTGGGCAGCGTGGCGGAAGTAGCCGACGATCCGCTCGATCGTTTCCTCCAGACCATAGAAGTCGCTGAAAGCCGGATAGACCTTCAGGGTCCGGTTCATGTAGATGCGGCCGAGCCGCTGATCCTTCGCCGTATCGACGAGCTGGGGCTCCCCGATCGCAGCGATCATGCGTTCCGCGGCACCGGCGTAGAACGACGGATCGGTCTTGCACCCTTCCAAGTAGTCGCGAAGCGACATTCGGTGCTGCCTCTGGCTCTCGTAAGCCTGGGCATACATGTCGAAGATGTTGTCACTATTTGCCATTGGGCACCCGCTGGGCTGTCACTGGCCTGGACTGAGCAGTAGAGCACGACATTGGGGCGAGGTTTTGCGCACCGACATCACATCACGGTGTGTCAGTTTCCTCGGCAAACTCGGTTCGTGCACCACTTCGCCACGATGCGGCCATGCCGCGGTCTTCGACGAGCACTTTCCCGAACTCAGTCCGCGCGAGACTGACTCGCGCACCGCAATCTTGGGCCGACCAGGCACGTCAAGGCAACTAGGTAATCCCCGGGTTCAAAAAAAGATCCAGTCCAAAAATCGTGCACTTTGTCACTCGCGGAGGCAGAGCGGCTGAGCTGCAGGCGCCGCAGCATCAGCCGCGGTCGCCCAGCAAAGGCTGGCCGGCACCGCCGGACGGCGCGTTTGCGGGCGCGCCTTGCGGGCGGCGGGGTGCGCGCTGGCCCGCGGGCGGCTCGACCGTGTCGGGAACCGGTGCCGGAGCGAGGCTGGCATCGCCGCTTCCCGGCTGTCCGGCACCGGCAACGCCGGCCGCAGCAGGATCCACCTGAATAGCCCCGGTTCCCGGGAGAGGCGGCTGAGCTTGCTCGATCAGGCGGCGACGCTCGGCTTCCTCCTTCGCGCGCTGCTCGTCGAGACGGCGCAAGCGCTCCAGTTCCTCGAGGTCGCGCTCCATCTTGCGCACGACCAACTCCCGTTCCAGGGCTTCGACCGCGACCGCGGGCACCGCCTCGCCGAGCTTGCCCGCCTGACCGGAAAGCGAGATCGTCACCGGCGGCAATCGCTCGGGCGCCTTGGCGGTCGCCTCGGGACGCGGGATGCCTGCCGGAACCGAGACCGAACTGGGGATCGGCATCGACTTGGCCTCGATCCGCCATTCGACATCGGTTTGAAAGCTCGCCAGATCCATGCGGGCTTGGCCCTCGACGCGACCATCCGCGCTGTCGACGCTGAAAGGACGGGTCCGCAGCAGCCCCTCGGAAAGGTCGAGGCCGATGTCGCGGCGATCGATCGAGACGCCCGCGGGGGCGCCCTGCAAAGCCTGACGCAAGGTCACGGCGAGCGCATCGGCCGGTCCGCGCAGCGCGGACTCGACAGCCTGCGCCACCTGACGCGGCGAAACCTGCGCGAGACGGGCCCTGGCAACCTGCACATTGCCCGATCCCGTCGCCGACGAAACCACCCCGCGCGGGCTGATGCCGCGGCCGGAGAACGTCAGCGTGCCCGTAATGGTCCCGCGGTCGGCCGCTCCCGCCGTATCCTGCGTCGCGAGCCTCACGTCCCTGGCGCGCAGCATGCCTTGCACGGCCGCACCGCCGCTCGAACGCTCGATCCGCATCGCGCCACCCCAGGTCCCACCCAGTCCGCGCCCGACGAGATCGCGGACCTCGATCAATCCATTGTCGAAACCCAGCGAAAAGGAAGCTTGGTCGAGTGTCATGCCTTCGGCGAGCGTGATGCGGCGCGCAGTGACTGCGAGATCCCCACTCAAACCCTCCAGCGTGGAAAAATCGAACGGCTCATCGGGCCACGGACCCGCGCGACCGGCGAGCACTGAAATGGCCCCCGCGGTCACATCGCGATTGCGGGTGAGCACCGGCGCCAGAACCAGTTTGAGCGGAGCTTCGGCGAGATCGACACGACCAGCGAGGCGGCGCTCGGCGCCTGCGCCGGCGATGGAGATCGTGCCCGTGGCCTCGACACCGTCACGCACCAACGAGAAGCGATCGAGGCGCCACTGGCCCTGACCGAGCGAAAGCTGGCCGCTCCCGGTCACGACGGCCTCGGGCACCACCGGCCAGAGCACGGGCTCGAAGAGCGCGAACAGCGGGCTCTCCGCGCGCCCGGCCAAGGCCACGGCGCCTTCCGCGGTCAGAGCGGAAGCGACATTGCCGATCCGGCCCTGAAAGGTCGCCCGCGATGTCGCGCTGTCCCACGACACGAACGCCATCATCGCCTCGGAGGGAGCGCCGGATGCGCGGATCTTGGCGAAAGCCGGCCGGCTCACCGTCGCGGCGGCCGCCGACCGCGCCGGAGCGGGCAATCCAGCAAGCCGCAAAATGGACGCGTCGTCGTCTCCGCTGACGTCGATCGACAGCTCGATCGGTCCCGTGGCCCAGCCTTCTCCGACGGAGCCGGACCGCAGCGACACCGTCGCGTTCTGTCCGGCGGCGGTGCCGTCGAAATCCAGGCTGAGCGGAGCGGCGCCCGGCCTATGGAGGCGAATGCTCCCGGCGAGATCCAGCGGCAGCAGGTCCCCTCGCCGGACTTGCGGCAGCAAGGCCGGCAGATCAAGCCCGGCCACAACGGCCAGCGCGTCGAGCCCCGCGACCGAGCGGACGGCAAGTCCGCCGCGCAAGGCACCTTCGACTTTCTCTCCTACCTTTCGCAGATCGCCCTCGACGTCGATGGACGCGCCCTCCTCGAGAGCCAGTCGCAGACGCCGCAGGGTCAGCTTGCCGCCAGCCATGGTCGCGTCAGCCGCGACATGCCGCAAGGCGCGATCGGGCAACCGCAAGGTTTCCCCACGCACACGGATCGCAAGCTCCATATCGGCGGGAAGCGATCCCGCGCTGGCGAGCAACGGCCCGATCCCACCGGCCTGGAACCCACCGGGCAATGCATTGCGCAGATCGATGTCCTCGCCTTCGAGCGAAAGCAGGAGGCTGTGCTGCTCGTTCCAGCGATACGCCACCTCGCCTCCTAGCGCCGTTCCCAGAACGCTGCTCGTCAGCTCGTAGGCACGGACCTCGAACGGCTTCAGCTCGAGGCGGGTGCGAAACTCGAACGGACCGTCTTGTCCGGCTAGAGGCGCGGAACCGCCACCACCGGCCCAGGATGCGAAACGCGACAGGCTCGACCCTTGCACCGCCATCACGCCGTTGAATGTCGTCTGCGGACCGCTGTCGGCTATGACGCCGGTGACCTCGACCCGGCTGCCGCCGGGCAGGCCCATGCGCATCTCCTGTACCTCGATGGCGCTGCCGGCACCCGCCAATCGCACCACCACGCCACTGACGGATTCCCCGCCCAGACTTGCCTGATCCACCGAGAGCGTCAGCTCCGTGCGCCCCCCTGGCCGGTCGAGCCCACCCAGCCGCGATGCGAACGCAGCGATCCCCGGCAACAGGCTTTGTCCCTTCGGGAGGCCGACGACGTGATCGAGATCGAGCCACCGGGCAGCGAGCACCGCGGAGACGTCGACGTCCTTGGACCAGACGGCGCGCGCTTCCCCGGTCAGGATCTGCGGTCTGCCCGACTGCTCGAATATGATCGACAGGCTGGGAAGCGCGCCGCCGTTCTGATCGACGACGAGCGCGGACTTGAACTCGGCGGGGGAAGGCTGGTCTGCACCGCGAACTTCGCGTGAGCCGATCTCCTTGAGCAGAGGCAACTGGCCGGAAAGCTCCCCTTCCACCCGCGGCGCCGTACGCGCATCGAGGAGCCGCCCATCCACCGTGGTCGATGCGCCACCCGCGAGGCTCTTGAGGTTCGCCTTGAAGCGCAGGCTGCCGTCGGCCTCGAGCTTCTGCGTCGCCACCCTGAGTTCGGAGCGATGGTTCGCCGGACCGAACACGCCTCGAAACCGATACGGACCTTCGAGCGCTGGGCTCGCGAACTCACCGTCGAGCCCCGAGAGCGCTGCGAGGGCGCGGCCGTCGGCACGCTCGAAGACGATCTCGCTCTCCAGCAGGCGGACGTTCTGCAGAGCAACGTCCTCGATCGTGATCGGCAGCGAGAACCCGCCCCCGCCGCCGGCCCCTCCGGCCCGAGGAGCCTGACCCAATCCACCCAGTGGGATCTTGATGCGTGCGCGGCGGATCTCGATGTCGTTGGCCTCGAGCACGCCCTTGAGGAGCGGGGCGACGGACAGACGGACCTTCAGTTGCTCGGCCCGGAAGGCCGGCTCCCCGGTCCCGCTGCGGCTGTCGGCGACGCGGATCCGGTCGAGGCTGAAACTGGGCGCCGGCAGCAGGGTCAGAGTGAGATTGCCCCCGATCCACACGTCACGGCCCAGAACGCGCGAGGCCTCCTCTTCGACCAGACCGCGATAGCGGTCCCAGTCGATCATCTGGGGCACGGCGAACGCCGCGGCCACCACGGCCACGATCAGCACGCCAATCGCAACTAGAACATTGTTCATTACGCCAACCTCGGGCCGACGCCCGGCCCACGCGCGGTCCCCCGCCCGACTCTGCCGATGCGCCCATCGGAAGGCTGCCATCTACCATGCCGCAACCCGCCTGTCGCGGCGAAGTCGTGGCAGCGGGCGGCACCTAGGGACAAGATGCGCGCAGTCACGGCCCCGCGAGACGGTAAGAGCCACCCTCGCGCCGGATGCGACC
>CAYMEB010000173.1:0-10310 GCA_964389095.1 uncultured Hyphomicrobiaceae bacterium | reverse complement strand
CCTCACCGTTGCCGCCTGGACCGTGTCGCGGCTCCTGCGCTACCCGCGGGTCGCTGCCACTGCCGTCGCCGCCGCCGGCGCCACTTGCTATTTCCTGCAATTGTACGCTCCGCAGCTTTCCCTCGGGTGGCGAATTGCGACGGTGACGACCGCGGTAGCCTTGACCGTCGGAACCTGGATGGCATGGCCGTGGATATCGAAGAAGCTCCGGGCCCATCGCCGTCTTGTTGGCGAAGGAGCGGCTTTGATCGTCGCTGCGGCCGCGGTCTACGCCATCTATGCCAACTATGAGTTTGTTCGCGCAGCCATCGGCCATCTCGGGCTGCTGGTCGTTGCCCTCGGTGGCGGTCTGGTCGGTACGGCCGTCCTGTGGGCGGTCCCGATTCTCGTATTTCTGGCCGTTCTCTACTGGCACGAGATGCGCGACGAGGTGGACGAGCGCACCGCACCCCTGCGGCATATCCAAGAGATCGCCGAAAAGGAAAACCCCGCAGGGTACGCCCATAACCATATTACTGCCGTCACGCCCCTCAAGGCAGGACGCTTCCGCAAGCTGACACTGGCGCTGTCGCTCTGGGGCATCGGCAAGCTGGTGCAGTACTGGTTCCGACCGGGCTTCGTGCTCAACATGGGGACCATCCACTACGCGCGCTGGCTTCGCCTTCCCCGCAGCGAGATGCTGGTCTTCTTCTCGAACTACGACGGCAGTTGGCAGAGCTACCTCGAGGATTTCGTCACGAAGGCGCATCAGGGTCAGTCGGCAGCGTGGAGCAACGGACGCGGATTCCCCCGGACCAAGCTCCTGATCTACGAGGGAGCCGCGGACGGCGACCGGTTCAAGCGCTGGGTCCGGCGCCAACAGATCGTCACCCAGTTCTGGTTCAGCCGCTTTCCCGACCTAACGACCGATCAGATCCGCTGCAATGCCCTGATCCATCACGGGCTGATGCACGCCCGAACCGACACCGCCGCGCGGGCGTGGCTCGATTGCTTCGGCACCATTCCCAGGCCCGAGACCGCGATCGAGACCGATGAAGTCCAGTCCCTGGTGTTTCGAGGCCTTCCAACACATCCCTACACGCTCTGCGCCGCAGTCACCTTTACCCAGGACGCCGATGCTCGAAAGAACTGGCTACAATGCTTGCCGGGTGAGGTCGCGTTCGGCGAGCACCCAGATGCAGGCGATAAGCCTGTAACGTTTGTCGGCTTCTCGGCACGCGGTATCGAAAAGTGCCTTGCTGTCGATACGGACAAGCTGGAAGCCACGATGGCGACCTTTCCCGCCGCCTTCCGTCTCGGCATGGGCAGCCGCAGCAAGATCCTCGGCGACGATGCCAAAGCCGTGGCGCACGACTGGGCGTGGGTGGACGTCGACAGGCCCGGCAAGGCAGACCCGGCAGTCGACGCGATGCTGTTCATCTACGGGAAGAGCCTCCGGGAATGCCACGACGTGTTCGATCGCCATCGTGCGATCCTTCGGCCAGCAGCCGTCCGATGGATACCGACACAGCCGACCGCCAAGACGGTGGAACTTTCGAGGGAATACGGCAGGGCGACCGGAGGGAGAAGTCAGAAGGCACCTCTCTATGAGCACTTCGGCTTTCGCGACGGCATCTCGCAACCCGTAATTCGCGGTACCCAGAAGGAGGCTGCGGTGCCGGGTGAAGCAGATGTGGTCGAAGCCGGGGAGTTGATCCTGGGTTACCGAGACAGCTCCCGGCACATCGCCCCAGCTATTACGGTGGCGGCCGAGCACGACAGCTGCAACGACCTGGAAACCGACGCGCCCGACTTCCCCTCACGCTACCCGCGCTTCGGCGATTCGCACAGCGCCGACCAGCGCGATTTCGGGCGCAATGGAACCTTCGTGGTGGTTCGTCAATTCGAGCAGCACGTCGCGGAATTCAACGACTTCCTCGAAAGACAGAAAGAGGTCCTGTCGACTTATCCTGGCATCGAGGACAGCGCCGGCGGTCCGATCACCGCCGAATGGATCGCCGCCAAGATGATGGGACGCTGGAGGTCCGGCGCGTCGCTGGTGCGCTGGGCGCACGCGATGCCAGATCGCGCAGCGATCGCTATCGAGGACAACGACTTCAATTTCGGCCAGGACGATCCGCAGGGGCTTCGCTGCCCGCTGGGCGCCCATAGGTCACGGCGACTTCAGCCCCGAAGGCACGAAACGCCCGCGCGCAGCCCCAGGCGATCGACTGGTCGTTGGCGATGCCGACGACCAGTCCCTTTTTGCCTTCAAGCAGCTTGGCCTTGACGGCGGGCAGGGTCGGAGGGGTCTTCTTGTCTGCGGCCATCGAGTTGCCTCCGAAGTTGAAGTCCCGAAGCCGACGCAGACGGCCCCGAAATTGGGGTGAATAATCGCCGCTGTATCTAGCGAATCTTCCCCAGCCGGCTTTGCGCCACGTCAATCATTTTCACGAGGAATCAGGTCCGGTACGCGCCGTTCCGCCCGTACCCTGTTACACCGATGATGCAGGTCTAGCGAACCTTCGCCGAACCCTTCCGGTATCCGCGATTCTGCATGCACAGATCGTCGAGGCGGTTGGCCGCCGCGAATCTCTGCGCATCGACGCGCTGGCGCTGTTCCAGCCAGCCTGAATCGACGGTCGCCCCCGACATCGGGGCACCTGCCCCGTACGGATGCTGGCGCTCGGCCTCCGTCCAGGCGATGGCGCTGCAATCCGACGCGTCGCGCGCGATCGTCGAATCGGCCGCACCCGGGCGCTCCCAGCGGACCTCTTCGGCTACGCAGCCGCCGGCAAGCGGGGCCAACGCCAGGAAACAAGCGGCGAGGCGCGGCAGACAGACGGTGTCACGGCGCATGTTCGGATCACCCGGTCCGGTTCTGCAGCACATCCAGCGTGTGCAGCGCGATCATGCGCTCCTCGTCAGTCGGAATCACTCGCACGGCGACCCGGGAGGACACCGTGTCGATGCGTGGGCCGGCCGTGTCGTTGCGGACCGGGTCGAGCTCGAGCCCGAGCCAGGCGCACTGCGCGGCGACCTCGCGGCGTGTCGCAGCATCGTTCTCGCCGATGCCGCCGGTGAAAACCAGGCCGTCGAGGCCTCCCAGGGCGGCGGACAGGGATCCGATCTCGCGCACGATGCGGTAGACGAAGAGATCGATCGCCTCGCGCGCCTCGGGCGCCGGCGAGGGGCGCAACGTGCGCATGTCCGAGGAGATGCCCGAAACGCCCAGCAGCCCCGACTTGCTGTAGATCAGCTCCTCGATCTGCCGTGCATTCATGCCCCGCTCGTCCATCAGGTAGAGCAGAACGCCGGGATCGAGGGCTCCGCTGCGCGTGCCCATCATCAGGCCGTCGACCGCGGTAAAGCCCATGGTGCTCGCGACGGAGCGTCCATCGCGCATGGCGCAGAGGCTGGCGCCGTTTCCGAGGTGGGCGACGATCACCCGCCCCGCGGCCAGCGCCGGCTCGGTCTCTTGCAGGCGCGCGGCGATGTATTCGTAGGACAGGCCATGAAAACCGTATCGCCGGACGCCGGTTTCCGTGAACTCGCGCGGCAGAGCGAAGGATTGCGCCAGCAGGGGCTGGCTGCGGTGAAAGGCCGTGTCGAAGCAGGCGACCTGCGGAAGATCGGGCGTCGCTGTGGCGATGACGCGGATCGGAGACAGATTGTGCGGCTGGTGCAGGGGGGCCAGCGGAATCAGCCTGGCCAGCGCCTCCAGCACGGTACCGTCGACCAGGACCGGCGCTGCATAGGTCATGCCGCCATGGACGACCCTGTGGCCGACCGCCTGCACCGGCGTATCGCCGGCGAGCTGCCCGCCGGCCTGCAGAATTTCCTGGGTGGCGGCCTCGTGGTCGAGCGCGCCGTTCCGCCAGTTGCGTTCGAGCACGGTCTCACCGCGCTCGTTTACGACCTTCAGATGCGGGGCCGTACCGATCTTCTCGATCTGGCCGCGATAGAGCAGCGCCAGACCCGCGGCGGCGTCATACAGGGCAAACTTGATGCTCGAGGAACCGGCATTGATGACGGCGACGCTGGACCTCATGCTCCGGTCAACCGACGATCCTGGCGGCGCTGGCACGGCGCGCCGCCGCGACCGCCACAGCGACCGCGCAGGAGGCGAGCCGGGTCAGCAGCGAGTCGGCGCGGCTGGTCAGTACGATCGGCACCCGGGCGCCGAGCACGATGCCCGCGGCATCGGCGCCGGCCAGGAACGACAGGCTCTTGGCCAGCATGTTGCCGGCCTCAAGATCGGGAACGAGCAGCACGTTGGCGCGGCCGGCAACCGGCGAAACGATGTGCTTGATCGCGGCTGCTTCGGGGCTGATCGCGTTGTCGAGTGCGAGCGGCCCGTCGATCAGCGCGCCAGTGATCTGGCCGCGATCGGCCATCTTGCACAGGGCCGCCGCCTCGACCGTCGACGGAACCTTGGGATTGACCGTCTCCATCGCGCTCAGGATCGCCACCCGCACCTCGGGCGAGCCGAGCGCTCTCGCAAGGTCGATCGCGTTCTGCAGGATGTCGACCTTTTCCTCGAGGGTCGGCGCGATGTTGACCGCCGCGTCGGTGATGATCAGCGCATCCGCATGGCCCGGCACGTCCATGATGAAGCAATGGCTGATGCGCCGTGCGGTGCGGATGCCGGTGTCGCGCGCGACCACGGCGCCCATCAGCTCGTCGGTGTGCAGGCTGCCCTTCATCAGCGCCTCGGCCTTGCCGGCCCTGACCAGCGCCACCGCCTTGGCCGCCGAATCATGGCTGTGCTCGGCGTCGACGAGCTCGAAGGCAGAGATGTCGAGTCCCGATTCCTTGGCGACAGCACGCACGCGCGCCGCCGGCCCAACCAGGATCGGCTTCACGAAGCCCATCCTGGCCGCCTCGACCGCGCTCTCGAGCGAGACCGCGTCGCAGGGGTGCGCTACCGCCATGCCGATCGCCGGCATCTGCTGCGCCGCCTTGATCAGTCGTTCGTACTTTTCGTGGCGAAGCCCTGCGGGCTGCGCTGCGTCCTCGGGCATTCGGGCGCCTTCAATCCCAGCTCAGGATCACGGCGACATCGCCGCGCACGCCGCCCGGACGATCGATGATCTCGTACTTCATGTGGTAGCCGCGCGGCTGGAGCTGTCGCTCGTAGAAGCTCCACAACTCCTTGGGAACGCCGGTCAGAGTCTTCTGCCAGCCCTCTTCCGCCTGGTCGATGGCGCGGCCGTTGTCGGTGCACAGGTGGTTCGGAAAGCGCAGCACCTGGACCGAGGTCAGTCCGTTGGACACGGCGCGCTCGACGATGTGGCCCGCCTTCTCGAGGACCTGCTCGTCGCTCAGTCCCGACGGCTTGCTGAGCCGGTCGAGGAAGGCGCGGTGCTCGGCCTCCGCAGCAGCGGCGGCCTTTGCCGCAGCACTCGCCTTCTCGCTCTCGGCCAGCGCGATCCTGGTCCGCAGGTCCTTGGCGCTCAGAATGTTCATGCTGCCCTCCAATTGCGTGGCAATTCTCGGCGCCCCTGCGGCGTCCGACATTGACGAAGATCAACGCGCGATGTCGGCGCCGGCCCCCAAATTTACGGCAGAAAACGAACCGTGATCCGGCCGCGGTCGCGACCGGTCAGGAGAGGCGCTCGACGCTAGCATCGCGGGGCGGGGCCCGCCACGGCGGACGAGTTAGCGGAGCTCGGGAGCGAGCAGCTTCAGAACTTGCTCTCGATGTAGCGGCGGCGCCTCATCGCTTCGGAGTCGTCGTACTTCCCCTTCATCGAGCGGTCGCCCAGCTTGATCTTCTTGTTATCGACCTTCTTGTACGGAATATGCGACAGGATGTGCGACAGGATGTTGAGCCGTGCCTTCTTCTTGTCGTTTGAGTCGACGACGTACCAGGGCGAGTGCTGGGTGTCGGTGTATTCGAACATCATGTCGCGGGCGCGCGAGTAGTCGTACCAGCGGTGAAAGGACTCGACGTCCATCGGGCTGAGTTTCCACTGCCGCACCGGATCGTCGATCCGCGCCTTGAAGCGCTTTTCCTGCTCCTCCTGCCCGACTTCCAGCCAGATCTTCAGCAGCCGGATACCGCCCTCGATGATGTACTGCTCCACCGCGGGGCAAAGCTCGAGGAAGCGCTTGTGCTGCTCATCCGAGCAGAAGCCCATGACGTATTCGACCCCGGCGCGGTTGTACCAGGAGCGATCGAAGATCACGACCTCGCCGGCGGCGGGAAATCGCTCCATGTATCGCTGCATGTACATCTGCGTCTTCTCGCGGTCGGACGGCGCAGGCAGGGCCATGACACGGAACACGCGCGGGCTGACCCGCTCGGTGAGCGCCTTGATGGTGCCGCCTTTTCCCGCTGCGTCGCGGCCCTCGAGCACGATGATGATGCGCTCGCCCTTTTCCTTCACCCAGGCCTGGAGGTAGCACAGCTCTTGCTGCAGCTTGCGCAGCGCCTTCTCGTAGGTCTTGCGATCGAGCCTGCCGTCATTGTCCTTCTTGGCCATTGGCCGCTCTCCTCCCGATTTCCGGAAAATCATCGGGCAGATCAGCTCGCTCCGCGACTCATTTCCTTGACCCGCGTCAACCCGCCGGCCGGCGCCGGCCGGATTCTAGCCGCCGAGCGCCACCGCAACGGCGACGAGGCCTACGCCCAAGGCCAGGATCAACGTTCCGGTGCGCCAGGGATTGGCGCCGGTATGGCTCGCCCACCGGTAACCGACAAAAAACAACAGGCAAATCTGGAGGGCGTTGGCGAGAACCAGCGCCAGGTGACCATCCCCGATGACCAAGAAGGGCAGAACTCCCGGTATCGCAGTGAGCGACACGACGAGAACGATCGCCAGGGCCGCCCGATAGTCCTGTGGCCGCAGGTGAGCCCGCTCGGTGCCTGCATGGCGCATGATGTCGAGCACCAGGCGATGAAAGGCCTCACGGTCTGCGTCGGACAGGGCCGGCTCGTCTTCCAGGCCGAACTCCTCTCGGATCGCCGCCATCGCCTCGACATTGTTGCTGGCCGCCCGCAGCTTGCGAACGAACTGCACACGCCGGTTGCGGTTGAACACCGAGCCGATGAGATACAGCACCGCGTCGATGACTCCCCAGGCGACGTTGCAGCCGATCATCGCGACAATCAGCTCGCGCGGATCGAATTCCGTCGCCTGCGACAGCAGCCGGGCGCCGAGGGTGATCGTCAGCGCCATGATCAGTCCGAACAGCGTCTCGCCCAGGCTGTCGGCGGGATCGATGTAGCGGTGAACGAAATTCGCGAGCATGGTGCTATTTCCCCGACGGCCGGTGCGGTCGCGACACGGCAAGAGTCACCCAGAAGTTCCAGCCCTCGGGCCGGTTCACCGCATCGAACTCCTTGTAGCCTCGAAGGCCGAGGTCGATTGAAACGCCACCCAGCGAGAAACTGTATCCGGCCTGCGGGCCGACCCCGATCACCCGCGACTGGAAAGCACCGAGGGTGGCGCCGGGCCCGCTGTCGGACCCAATCTGATTGTAGAAGTATCCGGCGGCGCCGAAATAGAACGAGTCCGTGGGCGAATAGGAGATGCCCCAGTCGACGTGACCGTCCGTACCATTCTGATATTGCGTGTATGGGTTCATGAAGTTCTGCGTCAGGCCTGCGGTCAACGACAGTTCCAGGCCCGTTTGCGACAGGAACGTGTAACTGAGGCCGGCGTCGATCGCCCAATGGCCGATACCCAATCCTGCGAGCCGGTTGGGATCGTAGGCTCCCACCGGCACCGTCGGCATGGTGTAGGCCATGAAATTGTGCGGCCCGACTTCCCATTTGAGCATCACCAGCGGGTAGATGTCGCCGAGCCCCGTCATGGTATCGCTTTGCGTTCCGGATATGCCGTTGCCGCGGGGACCGGTCAGCGACGCCCAGACCGAGCTGTCCATGCGGCCGGGCGCGAAGGTCGCGCCGACGAACAGCTGTCCATGCAGTACGGGCTCGGCAAATGTGTAGCTCGGCGTCAGGAAGATGTACTGCTCGGTGATGTCGACGCCGGCGGCGACCTTCGCGCCGATATTGAAGGATCGGCTCGCGCTCGCCGAGGCCGTACGATGATAATAGATCGTCTCCAGCGCGAAGCCCGGATCGCCCGGCACTGCCGCGAAGCTCGCGAACTGACCGGGCAACCACGCGCTGGCACCACCTTCGTCGGCCGCCGCCAGACGATCGTGCAACAACATCAGCACTATCGCCAGGATGACAATCCGCGGCGGCAGCGCCGGCGGTCGAGCCCGCCATGCCTCCCCGCTCAAGTTTTGCCTCCAGACATGGACAATTCTAGCATCGAAGCGATGGTGCCGGGTCACATTGAGTTTGCTCAATGCCGGCCGGGCCCTGAGATCGACAATGGTTCCGATATCCCAAAGCCCCGGGGGCCAGAGTGAACCATCTCCAGGAAATGACAAAAGAGGCTCTGCCAATCGTCGGTGCACTGTTCATGGCAGGCAATCTCGTGACATTCGCGCTGTCGATCGTCGTGGCCATCCTCAATAGGGACGGCCTCGTAGCAGCGACTGGAAGCGACACCATCGGCGCCCGCAACCTCGGCGCTGCCATGGTGCCGCTGCTTGAAGTAGACTCCGGCCCATGCGCCGCCATCATGGCGGCGCTGGCCGTGCCGATCACCCTGCTGGTCATGTTCTTCGCGGCACGTTGGTTCGAATCACGGCGGAATTCGACGCAGAATGCCGCTCCCGGGAGATCGCGATGAGCTGGCTGCTTCGTCACAGGCTGCGCCGTTTCGTCAAATACTCGTTCTGGCTCTTCCCATCCCTGGCTATTCTCGCGGCCTGGTTGTTCGGCCGGGTCGTGGTCTACTACATCCCGGACGTCGATCTGCGGATGATCGATGAAAACAACGTCGAAGGCGCGCGCGCCATCATCGGCGCGCTCGCCGCCTCGATGATGACGTTCGTGGTCTATGCCGTCTCGGCGCTGCTACTGGCCGTGCAGCTCGCCAGTGGCCAGATCACGCCGCGCCTGATCAGTCTCACCTTCGGGCGCACATCGATGAAGGTCTGCACCAGCACCTTCGTCTTCGCATTCGGCCTCTCGACCATCGCCCTGGGCAACGTGTCGAGCCCGGCCCAGAGCAACCTGCTGCTGCTCAGCGCCGTGATCGCCACGATGGCCAGCATCGTGGTGTTCTTCTGGTTCGTCGAAGGTGTCGGAACCGGCCTGCGTCCCGTCGCCGTCCTCCAGCACCTGTTCAACGAAGGCAAGAAGGCGATGGACACGGTGTACGAAGGCGCCTTCAGCCCGGCCATGCCGCCGAGCAGCCCGCTGCCGCCGACAGCCGAAGGCCGGATCGTCAGACGGCGCGGCACGTCAGGCACCTTTCTCGCCTTCGGCCAGCGCCATCTCGTGACGGCTGCGACCGGGGCCAACTGCCTGATCGAGATCGTCCCCCAGGTCGGCGATTTCGTTTCGGTCGACGATCCCCTGGCACGCATCTACCCGCCCACCGCCGACATCTCCGAGGCGCTGATCAACGACATGATGGCGTTCGGCCCGGAGCGCACCATGGAACAGGACCCCATGTTCGCCTTCCGCATCATGGTCGACATAGGCTCTCGCGCGCTCTCGCCCGCGATCAACGATCCGACGACCGCCGTCCTGGCGATCGACCAGATCCACCGCCTGCTGCGCTATGCCGGCTTCAAGAACATCGAAAGCGGCCGGGTGTCCGATCGCGCGGGCAAGCTGCGGCTGGTCTTCCCGACCCCGGCCTGGGAGGACATCGTCGACCTGGCGCTGACGGAGCTTCGCCAGTACGGCGCCACCAGCATCCAGGTTGCACGACGCATGAAGGCGATGCTCGAGCATCTCATCGACCGCCTGCCAGCCGAGCGCGCCGGTGCGCTGAGGCGCGAGCTCGCCATACTGGAGAGCAGCATTGCGCGCTCGTTCCCCGATGCCGACGACCAGCGTCGCGCCAATTTCGGCGATCTCCAGGGTCTGGGCGGCTCGTCTGCGAGAACCGACGACGCCTAGACGGCGCGCCCACGACACGGCCGCTCGCAACGCGACACCGACTATCGCAAAGCCGCGCAAAAGTTGCGCAAAGCATCGCCCGGGCCCACAGTTGGCGCTGAAATGACTCGACGCGCCGCCACCCTTGGCGGCCATCACCCAGCAGCAGGTTTTCCGATGACCACTCCCCAGATCCGACTGACCAGCCTCGCCCATGGCGGCGGGTGCGGTTGCAAGCTGGCGCCGTCAGTGCTGCAGCAACTCCTCGCCGACCAGCCGGCCGCCCAGCCCTACAAGCAGCTGCTGGTCGGCACGGAGAATTCCGACGACGCCGCGGTGTGGCAGATCGACG
>CAYMEB010000172.1:0-10465 GCA_964389095.1 uncultured Hyphomicrobiaceae bacterium | reverse complement strand
AGGCCACCCGGACGATCCGCGCGCTCGAAGACGGTGACGGTGTGGCCGGCGCGGTTCAGCTGCGCGGCGGCGGAGAGGCCGGCCGGGCCGGAGCCGATGACGGCCACCTTCTTGCCGGTGCGCACCTTCGGGGCCTCCGGGAGGACCCAGCCCTCGTCCCAACCGTGATCGATGATCGAGACCTCAATGTTCTTGATCGTGACGGGCGGCGCGTTGATGCCGAGCACGCACGAACCCTCGCACGGGGCCGGACACACGCGGCCGGTGAACTCCGGGAAGTTGTTCGTCTTGTGCAGGCGATCCAGCGCCTCGCGCCACTGCCCGCGGTAGACGAGGTCATTCCACTCGGGGATCAGGTTGTTGATCGGGCAGCCGGAGGCCATGCCGCTGATCAGCTTCCCGGTGTGGCAGAAGGGGACGCCGCAGTCCATGCAGCGCGCGCCCTGCTGGCGGAGTTTCTTCTCCTCCATGTGAGGATGAAACTCGTTCCAGTCGCGGACGCGCTCGGCGGGCGAGCGGTCGACGGGAAGTTCGCGCAGGTATTCGATGAAACCAGTTGGCTTGCCCATGGCGGAAGGGGATCGGAGGGATTTCGGTGTGGTGGGGGTGCGTGCGGTGCCGTCGCGGCTCAGTTGCCGCCGACGCGTGACGTGTCGCGGGCGTTCTCCTCGAAGGCGGCCATGATGGCCTCGTCGCCGCTCAGGCCCTGGGCCTGGGCGCGCTCGATGCAGGCGAGCATGCGCTCGTAGTCCTTCGGCAGCACCTTGACGAACTTCGGGAGGTAGGTGTCCCAGGCGCCGAGGATCTTCTTGGCGCGTTCGCTTCGGGTGTACTCGAAGTGCTTTTCGATCGAGCTGCGGAGCTCCGCGATGTCCTTCGCGGCCGTGACCCGGCCGATCCCGACCATCTGCGGATTCACGCGCTTGGCGAAGTCACCGCTCTCATCGAGCACGTAGGCGACGCCGCCCGACATGCCGGCGGCGAAGTTGCGGCCGGCCGGGCCGATGACGACCACGCGGCCGCCCGTCATGTACTCGCAGCCGTTGTCGCCGATGGCTTCAACAACCGCGTTCACGCCGGAGTTGCGGACGGCGAAGCGCTCGCCCGCCATGCCGCGGATGTAGATCTCGCCGTCCGTCGCACCGTAGAGCGCGACGTTGCCGACGATCATGTTCTCCTCGGCGCGGAAGGCCGCGTTCGCCGGCGGGAAGACGATGATCTTGCCGCCCGAGAGGCCCTTGCCGATGTAGTCGTTCGCATCGCCCTCGAGCAGGAAGGTCATGCCGCGCGTCATGAACGCGCCGAAGCTCTGCCCCGCCGAACCCTTGAAGTGGATGCGGATCGTGTCCTCGGGCAGGCCCTTGGCCCCGTGGCGGCGCGTGACCTCGCCGCTGGTGATTGTGCCGACCACGCGGTTGACGTTGCGGATGGGCAGCTCGGCGATGACCTTCTCGCCGCGCTCGATGGCGGGCTGGCAGAGGCCGAGCAGCGTCGTGACGTCGAGCGAACGATCGATGCCGTGGTCCTGCTTCATCTGGCAGTAGCGGCCGACCTCCGGGCCGACGTCCGGCTGGTAGAGGATGTTGGAGAAGTCGAGACCCTTGGCCTTCCAGTGATCGACGGCCTTGCGGGCCTCGAGGCGGTCGGTGCGGCCGACCATCTCGTCGATCGTGCGGAAGCCGAGCTCGGCCATGATGCCGCGGAGATCCTCGGCGATGAAGCGCATGAAGTTGACCACGTGCTCCGGCTTCCCGGCGAACTTGGCGCGCAGCTGCGGATCCTGCGTGGCCACGCCGGCCGGGCAGGTGTTCAGGTGGCAGACGCGCATCATGATGCAGCCGGTGGCGACGAGCGGGGCGGTCGCGAAACCGAACTCCTCGGCGCCGAGCAGCGCGGCGATGGCGACGTCACGGCCCGTCTTGAGCTGTCCGTCGGTCTCGACCGCGATGCGGGAACGCAGGTTGTTCAGCACGAGCGTCTGGTGGGTCTCGGCGAGGCCGAGCTCCCAGGGCAGGCCCGCGTGCTGCAGCGACGTCTGCGGCGAGGCGCCGGTGCCGCCGTCGTAGCCGGAGATCAGCACGACATCGGCGTGCGCCTTGGCGACGCCGGCCGCGATGGTGCCGACGCCGACCTCGGCGACCAGCTTCACGCTCACGCGGGCGTGGCGGTTGCCGTTCTTGAGGTCGTGGATCAGCTCCGCGAGGTCCTCGATCGAATAGATGTCATGGTGCGGCGGCGGGGAAATCAGGCCCACGCCGGCGGTGGTGTGGCGCGTCTTCGCGACCCACGGGTAGACCTTGGAGCCGGGCAGCTGGCCGCCCTCACCGGGCTTGGCGCCCTGGGCCATCTTGATCTGGAGCTCCTTGGCGTTGACGAGGTACTCGCTGGTGACGCCGAAGCGGCCGGAGGCGACCTGCTTGATCGCGGAGTTCTTCGAGTCGCCGTTGGGCAACGGAATGAAGCGTTCCGGATCCTCGCCGCCCTCGCCGGTGTTCGACTTGCCGCCGATGCGGTTCATCGCGATGGCGAGCGTCTCGTGGGCCTCCTTCGAGATGGAGCCGTACGACATCGCGCCCGTCTTGAAGCGCTTCATGATCACCTCGGCCGGCTCGACTTCCTCGAGCGGGATGGCCGGGCCCGTCTTGAACTGGAGCAGGCTGCGCAGCGTGCAGAGATTGCGCGACTGGTCGTTGATCAGCGCCGCGTAGTCCTTGTAGGCGGCGACGTTATTTGTGCGGACCGCCTTCTGCAGCTTGTGGATCGACTCCGGCGTGAACAGGTGGGCCTCGCCGTTGGCGCGCCACTGGTAGAGGCCGCCGCCGGGCAGCGTGTGGCTGTTGGCCGAGCGATCGGAGTACGCGGCGCGGTGGCGCAGGAGCACCTCCTGGGCGATGACATCGAGGCCGATGCCGCCGACGCGCGACGGCGTCCACGTGAAGTAATGATCGATGACGTCCTGGCGGAGGCCGAGGGCCTCGAAGACCTGGGCGCCGCGGTAGCTCTGGATCGCCGAGATGCCCATCTTGGACATGACCTTGATCACGCCCTTGGAGGCGGCCTTGACCAAGTTCTTGCAGGCGGTCTTGTGGTCGACGCCCGGAAGCTGGCCGTCGCGGATCATGCCATCGATCGTCTCGAAGGCGAGGTACGGGTTGATCGCGGAGCAGCCGTAGCCGATGAGCAGCGCGAAGTGATGCACCTCGCGGGCGTCGCCGGTCTCGAGCACGAGGCTCGCGCGGGTGCGCAGGCCTTCGCGGATCAGGTAGTGGTGCAGGCCGGCGATCGCGAGCAGCGACGGGATCGGCGCGTACTCGCGGTTCACGCCGCGGTCGCTGAGGATGAGGACGTTGACCTCGTCCTCTTCGATCATGCGGCGCGCCATGATGGAGAGTTCCTCCATCGACTTGGCGAGACCGCGCTCGCCGCGGCTGACGCGGAAGAGGATTGGCAGCACGCCGACACGCAGGCCCGGGAGCTGGGTGCGGCGGATCTTGGCGAATTCCTCGTTGGTGAGGATCGGCCACTTCAGCTCCACGCGACGGCACGCGGACGGCTGCGGGTTGAGGAGATTGCCCTCGGAGCCGAGGCGGGTCTCGGCCGAGGTGATGATCTCCTCGCGGATGCAGTCGATCGGCGGGTTCGTGACCTGGGCGAAGAGCTGCTTGAAGTAATCGTAGAGCAGACGCGGCTTGTTCGACAGCACCGCGAGCGCGGAGTCATTGCCCATCGAGCCGATCGCCTCGACGCCATCGCGCGCCATCGGGGTGAGGATGATGCGCTCATCCTCGTGCGTGTACCCGAATGCGACTTGGCGCTGCATCAGCGTCTCGTGATCCGGCATCTCGGCCGCCGGCGCTTCCGGGAGGTCGCTGAGGTGCACGAGGTGCTCCTTGATCCACTGCTGGTACGGCTGGGCGCCGCAGATCTCACGCTTGATCTCCTCGTCCTCGACGATGCGTCCCTGCTCGGTGTCGATGAGGAACATCCGTCCCGGCTGGAGCCGGCCCTTCTGGACCACTTGGTCGGCGGGGATGTCGAGCACGCCGGTCTCGGAGGCCATGATGACCAAGCCGTCCTTCGTCACGCAGTAGCGGGAGGGACGCAGGCCGTTGCGGTCGAGGATCGCGCCGATCTGGCGGCCATCCGTGAAGGCGATCGAGGCCGGGCCGTCCCACGGCTCCATCAGGCAGGAGTGGTACTGGTAGAACGCGCGGCGCTGCGGATCCATCGACTCGTGGTGCGACCACGGCTCGGGGATCATCATCATCATCGCGTGGGCCAGCGGCCGGCCCGCGAGCACGAGCAGCTCGAGCGTGTTGTCGAACATCGACGAGTCGCTGCCGTTCGGGTTGATGATCGGCAGGATCTTGCTGATGTCGTCGCCGAAGAGGTCGCTCTCGAAGAGCGCCTGACGGGCGTGCATCCAGTTGATGTTGCCGCGCAGCGTGTTGATTTCGCCGTTGTGCGCGAGGTAGCGGTACGGATGCGCGCGCTCCCAGCTCGGGAAGGTGTTCGTGCTGAAGCGCGAGTGGACGAGCGCGAGCGCCGAGTCCATCAGCGGATGCTGCAGGTCTGGGAAGTACTGGTCGACCTGGTCGGTCGTGAGCATGCCCTTGTAGACCAGCGTGCGCATCGAGAGGCTGGCGACGTACCAGTATTCCGCGCCGGCGAGGGTCGAGGCACGGATGTCCGAGTACGCGCGCTTGCGGATGACGTAGAGCTTGCGCTCGAACGCGAGGTCGCTCGTCACGTCCGGACCGCGGCCGATGAAGACCTGGCGCATGAACGGCTCGCAGGAGCGGGCGGTGTCGCCGAGCGAGGCGCTGTTGGTCGGCACCGTGCGCCAGCCGAGGAAGACCTGGCCTTCCGACTGGACCACCTGCTCGAAGCGTTCCTCGACCTTGCGGCGGACGCTCGGGTTGCGGGGGAGGAAGACGAGGCCGCAGCCGTACTCGCCGGGGGCCGGGAGGGTGATGCGGGAGTGCTTGCAGGCGTCGTGGAAGAACGCATGCGGCATCTGGATCAGGATGCCCGCGCCGTCGCCCGTGTTGATCTCGCTGCCCGACGCGCCGCGGTGGTCGAGATTGCGCAGGATCTGCAGACCCTGCTCGACGATGCGGTGCGATTTGCGCCCGTGCATGTCCACAACGAAGCCGACGCCGCAGGCGTCATGCTCGAACCAGGGATCGTAGAGCCCCTGCTTCTTCGGACGGCGAAGAGACTCGGCGGGGGCTTGGGCGTGGAGGTCAGGGCTGCTGTTCATGGTCAATCGGGAAGACCGCACCGCAGGGCGCGGGCCAAAAATCGGGAAAAGTGGGCGTGGGCGACGGGAGCGTCAGGGAGGCGGTGGGTTTCAGTCGAGCCGGGATTTGGGCAAAAAAAGGGCCGGTCACGCGGAGTGCGCGATGCCGGCCCGGAGAGGAAAGACGGGATAGCGGTTCGCGCTCAGAAGAAGCGGATCGTTTTAGTGGCCATCTTCGCATGCTCCTCGTCGGAGCAGCCCGCATTCGTCGGCGCACCGGCCGGAGCCTCGGTCGGGGTGACCAGTTGGTTGGAGAGCAGGTAATTCTCGACTTCCTCGCCCGAGATGTCCGCCAGCATCACGCCGTCGATCTCAACGCAGGGCGAAAGGGGCTGGCCGGACTTCTGCACCATCTCCGCGTAGTTCGCGCGATTGTTGATGATGTCGATGTCCTCGTAGGACAGGCCGTACTTGCGGAGAATCGCCCGTACGCCATTGGACCAACCGCAGTGCGGCTTGAGATAGGCTTTGATCTTCATGACGGAATCGTGGGGAGTCGGCAAACGGGAGCAACCTTAGTAGGTTCATTTTTCCGGCGGCAAGCGGAAGTTTACAACTTCGTCGAAAGGTTGTAGCCGAGACAGTCTATGAAGGTCCTTGTCACCGGAGCCGCCGGGTTCATCGGCTACCACGTCGCGCGACGCCTCGCCGAGTCCCGCCGGTGCGAGGTCGTGGGCATCGACAACCTGAGCGACTACTACGCCGTCGAACTCAAGCGCGCCCGGCTCGCCCAACTTGAGCGACTCGACGATTTCCGGTTCGTGCAGCTCGATTTCGCCGACGCCGACGCGCTGCGGGGCCTCTGGGCGCAACTCCGACCCGATTACGTGGTGCACCTGGGCGCCCAGGCCAACGTCCGCTACAGCGTGAGCCACCCGGAGGCCTACGTGCAGAGCAATCTGGTGGGCTTCTTCAATGTCCTCGAGGCCGCACGCCTGCACCGGCCCAAGCATCTGGTGTTCGCGTCGTCGAGCAGCGTCTATGGCGCGGGCGTCGAAACGCCCTTCCAGGAGGACGGTGATACGGATCGGCCGCTGTCCTTCTACGGGGCCACGAAGAAGAGCAACGAGGTGATGGCGCACGCCTATGCACATCTCCACGGGTTGCGCCTGACGGGCCTGCGCTTCTTCAATGTATACGGTCCGTGGGGCCGTCCGGACACCGCCCCCACCCTCTTCAGTCGCGCCCTCTTCGCCGGAGAGCCGATCGATCTGTTCGCCGAGGGAAAGAACCGCCGGGATTTCACCTTCATCGATGATGTGGTCGATGGGTTGCTCAAAATCCTATTGTATCCACCGGTGGTGCCGGCGGTGCCGCCGTACGCGATCTTGAATCTCGGCCATCACCGACCGGTCGAGGTCCGGGAAATGGTCGAGTTGCTCGCCCGTCTCATCGGGCGCCCGGCCCGGCTGAATCTGCTCCCTGCGCAGGCCGCCGATGTCCCCGAAACCTGCGCCAGCCTCGACCGGGTCGCTGCCGCCATCGGCTACGCACCGCGCACGTCCCTCGAGGACGGGCTGCGGGCCTTCGTCGACTGGTACCGCAGCTATTACGGGGTCTAGCCACCGCCCGACCCGATTCCCGGCCGATCTCGCCTAACGTCGTCAGGTCCAGCGCGGCAAGCAACGCCACCCCATGGAGGTCAGTCAGAGTTTCACCGCGGCCGTTGCAGCGTTGACGCTCGTGGGCGTGGCCATCGGCCGACTTCCGGCGCTGAAGATGAACCGCGCCACCATCGCGCTGGTCGGCGCCACCGTCCTGCTCGCCGGCGGCGTCCTCTCGCTCGACCAAGCTTACCGCGCCGTGGATTGGAACACGATCCTACTGCTGTTTGGCATGATGGTGCTGAACGTGAATCTGCGCTCCGGGGGCTTCTTTCAACGGGTCACCGCCGCGGTCATCCGCTTCGCCAAGACACCTCGTCGGCTTCTCGCGCTCCTCATCGGGGTCTCCGGGGCGCTGTCCGCGGTGTTTCTGAACGACACCATCGTGCTGGTGTTCACGCCGCTGGTGCTCGACGTGACGCTCGCGCTGCGCCGCAATCCGCTGCCCTACCTCGTGGGTCTGGTCACCGCCGCCAACATCGGCTCCGTGGCCACGATCACTGGCAATCCGCAAAACATGCTGGTGGGTCTTTCGTCGGGGATCTCGTTCGTCGCGTTCACGCAAGCGCTCGCGCCGATCGCCGTCGCCGGTCTCGCCATCGCGTGGGGGGTCCTCGTGCTGGTCTACCGCCGGGAGTTCTCTGGCCCACCTCTGGCTGCCGTCGTGGAGGTGCCGCTCTCCGGGGATCGCCGCACGCTCATCAAAGCACTCATCGCCACCGGAGTCATGGGGATCACACTCGTCGCCGGTCTCCCCGTCCCGCTCGCCGCGGCCTTCGCTGCGGCGATCCTTCTGGTGACTCGACGAACCGCGCCGGAGGGCGTCTTTCAGGAAATCGACTGGAGTCTCCTGGTGTTCTTCATCGGGCTCTTCGTGGTCACCGGTGCCCTCGAGGCCAGCGGCCTCAGCGGCCAACTCTTCACGGTGCTGCATCCCTACGCCAACGGCGGACCGCTGCCGCTCGCCGCCGTGTCCGTCGTGCTGAGCAACATCGTCTCCAACGTTCCCGCCGTCATGCTGCTCCGTCCGATCGTTCCTACCCTGAGCAATCCCGCCGAGGCGTGGCTCACCGTCGCGATGGCCACCACGCTCGCCGGCAACCTGACGCTGATCGGCTCCGTCGCCAACTTGATCGTCGCCGAAATCGCGCGCCGGCGCGGGATCGAACTGTCGTTCTTCGAATACCTGAAAGCGGGCACCGCCATCGCGATCCTCACCTTGGGCTTCGGGATCCTTTGGCTGAGTCGTTAGGCGCGCCCACGCGTGCGGTTCATTCTCGCATGGTGGGAGCGGATCGGTTCACGACGCGATGTTGCGAACGCGGGTTGCGCAGGGGTATCGACATGACGTATGATCCTCACATGAAGCTCGCCTTCCCCCGCCTGTTCCCCCGCCCCGCCGTGTCTGCGTTTCTGGCTTTCGCCACGCTCGCCGGCAGCGCGTTCAGCAAGTCCCCGACCCCCACCCCCACGCCCACCCCCAAGCTCGAGTTCCCCGCCGCCAGCCCCGCCGCCACCCTCAAACTCCGCGTCGGCGTCACCGATATCGAAATCGATTACTCCCGACCCAGCATGCGCGGCCGGACGATTTTTGGTGGTCTCGTGCCCTACGACCAACGCTGGCGAACCGGTGCGAACAACGCCACCCGCCTGTCCTTCAGCACCGCCGTAACTCTCAACGGCGTGGGCATCCCGGCCGGCACCTACGAGCTCTTCACCATTCCCGGTCAGGCCGAATGGACGATCATCATCCACAAGAATATGTCCCAGTGGGGTGATTACCAATATGATGCGAAGAACGATGTCGTGCGATTCAAGGCCAAGCCCGTGACCACGCCGACGCCCACCGAGACCTTCGCCATCGGCCTTTCGGAACTCCGCGACGCCTCCGCGATCCTGTATCTGGCTTGGGAGACCACCCGGGTTCCGATCAAGCTCGAGGTCGATACGGTCGGTATCCTCAAACCCCGCATCGAGGCCGCCATGGCCGCGCCCAGCGGCAAGAAGCCCTACGCTCAGGCCGCCATGTTCTATTACGAGAACAACCTCGAACTTCCCACCGCCCTGAAATGGATGAATGCGGCGCTGGCTGAAAACCCCAAGGCGTTCTGGCTCGTTTATCGTAAAGGGCTGATTTTGAGCAAAATGGGTGATAAGAAGGGTGCCCTGGAGGCCGCCAAGCAATCCCTCGCGATGGCGGCCGAAGCCAAGGGTTCCATGAAGGATGAGTACGTCCGGCTGAACGAGGCCCTGATCGCTTCTCTCCACTAGTCCGCGCGTCCGTCCTCAGTCGGCCCACCGCGGATGAGTCGCGAGACGTGCTACCGCTGCTTCTGGCCGAAGCCGCTCTGCTGGTGTCCATCGATCACACCGATGGCCACCCGCACGCGCTTTGTCTTCCTGATGCACCCCAAGGAGTTCAAGGAGGAGAAGGCCGGGACGGGTCGGCTCACCCACTTGTCGTTGAGCGAAAGCGAGATCCATATGGGGGTCAGCTTCGAGGAGCATGAGGCGGTGCAGGGTATCCTCGCTGATCCGCAGCTCCATCCGGTGCTGCTGTACCCCGGCGCCACGGCGCGGAATCTCTCCAGTGGTGGTCTGACGGAGCAGGACCTGGCCGGGCGGCGTTTGGTGGTCTTCTTGCTCGATGGGACGTGGGCCTGCGCGCGCAAGATGCTTCGGCTGAGCCCGAGCCTGCAACGTCTTCCGCGGGTGATGTTCACCGCCGAGACCGCGGTCAGTCGCTACGTGATCAAGCAGCAACCTCAGGAGGGTTGCCTTTCCACGCTCGAGGCAACCCACGAGTTGCTGCTCGCGTTGGATCAGTCCGGACTGGACCGCTACCCGCGCCCGGATCAGCTCCTCAGTCTCTTTCAGCGGATGCAGGAATTCCAAATCCGCTGCGCGTCCGATCCGGCGCGTCAGGGTTACCGGCGATCGACCTACCGGCCACCCGCCGAGCGTCGCCCGGTCTCCGGGCGCAGCGGAGAACGCCGTACGCGCTACCTTCCGTGAGCGCGGCGGCGCCGCGCTGCGCCGTCCGACTCGCTTCGCACGTGTGCCTCCGTCGGGAGGCTGCGACACCGACCGGGGACGTTCGGAAGTCCACGTTTCCCCTTTTCCCGCCAGACCGCTCTTGCTTCCGGGAGAGGCAGCGATTCACGTCTTCTCAACATGTCCAAGGCCGCCCCGTCTTCCCCCACCAAAGCCGCTCCCGCGGCCGCCCCAGTCGCTCCTGCCGCCGCCGGCGTCGTTCCCGTCCCCGCCGAGTCGCGCAAGAATGTCGAACTCGCGATCAGCTCCATCACCAAGCAGTTCGGTGAGGGCTCGATCATGCGCTTGGGCGAGAACACCAAGATGAAGGTCGAGACGCTGTCGACCGGCTCGCTCGCCATCGACCTCGCCCTCGGGGTCGGCGGCCTGCCGCGCGGCCGCATCGTCGAGATCTACGGACCGGAATCGTCCGGTAAGACGACGTTCTGTTTGAGCGTGATCGCCGAGGCGCAGAAGCGCGGCGGCCTCGCCGCGTTCATCGACGTCGAGCATGCACTCGATCCCA
>CAYMEB010000171.1:0-10521 GCA_964389095.1 uncultured Hyphomicrobiaceae bacterium | reverse complement strand
GTCGAGCAGGAAGCGGAAATCGTCGCGATAAAGAACGAGCACCACGGGCCGCTCGTAGATCGGGTTGCCGGTCTTGGCGCTGTGACGGGCCTGCCAGTTCTCGGCGAGGAAAGGCTCAAGCGCTTCGATCTGTTCGGTGAACTCGCTCGACGTCGAACCGGAGAGCGCCACTTCCTTCCAGACCAGCGAGGCGGCCGCGGCCGCGGAGCGCGGGGAGAGCCAGGGAGCCTCGGTATAGTACATGTTCGTGATCACGAGCACGGTAGCGGGATGCTCGAAAAAGCGATCTGCCATCTTGTCGAGCGACAGGCGCACGTCCTCGAGGCTGATCTCCTTGCCGGCCATGTAGAAAGGTGTCGTGGGAAAACGCCGGTGCATCTGGCGCATCACGCGGGTCAGAACGGTGCCGTCGCCCATGCCGGCGTCGAACACTCGCAGGGCCGGCGGTTCGGGGTGGAGGTGCTGCAGCTCCATGCCCACGCGCCGGGCGATCACCTCCTTCTCGGAACAGGTCGAAACAAACAGCAGGTACTTCTGCCGGTTGTCGAAGAAACGGAAGTTGCGCTGGGGGGCGCCGTCGCCGTCGGCGGCGGGAACCGCGGGAGGCTGCGCCGCGGCGGGCCGGATCAGTCTCAGCAACTCCGGCGGATCGGCCGGCGCGGCGTCGCCGAGCGAGACCATGAAGCTGCCGATGCGTTCCAAGGTCTCGGGGGTGACCCGCGCGCCGTCACGCAGGCGGGAAACGAACTTGCCGTCGTTGACGGCGCGGCGGCCGAACGTGCTTTCCGCCATGCCGTGACGGCGGCAGAAGGCCTGTATGCTGTCGAGCAGCCCGCCCGCAGCCGTGACTTCACTCGCTGCCGTGTGACGATCCATGTCCGAGACCGTGCCTTGAGATTGACACCGCGGACGCTAGGCTGCGCCGGTGTGGGATCGCAACCACAAGATCGTGACGCACAAAAGTGGGATGAATCCCACTTCACAGCGGGCGGTGGACAAAGCTGCGGTCTGTTGGCGTGGCCGGCCTGGCGGGAACCCAAGGGAAGTTGCTGGCGGCGTGGGGCAGCAAGGCGCAGCCTGGGCGCCGATGATACGACGTCAGCCGCCGGTTCCGCGTCAGCCCGGGACCTGGATCTGCAGAAGCCGACCCTGGCGCTTGATGGCGATCTGCCAGAGCCGCTGCCGGGTGCGCAGGGCCTGCTCCAGCGTGAGCACGGTGTCGACCGGCCGACCCATGACCTGGACGATGACGTCGCCGGGCTGGAACCCGATGTTGGCCGAAATCGAATCCGCGCGGACCGAAGCCACCGCGACGCCCTGCTCGTCCTCGATGCCGAGTTCATCGGCGATGCCGGGCAGGATGTTGACGACCCGGGTACCGTCGAAGGGGTGCACGCCCGAGAGATTGCGCACGTCGTCGCGTCCGGGCTGGGGTGGGGCGCGCAGGACGACATCGACCGTCGCCCGTTTACCGGCCCGGTAGATGTCGAGGCGCGCGGGTGAACTGGTCGTGCGCGTGGCGAGCCGATAGAGGAGCGCCCGGGCGTCCGCCACTTCGACCCCATCGACGGCGACGATGACGTCGCCGGGCTTGAGGCCGGCCTGCTCGGCGGGGCCCTTCACGGAGACGCGGGTCACGACGGCGCCGGCGGCACGCTGGAGGCCCAGAGCATCGGCGATGTCGCGGGAAACGGGATCGAGCTTGGCACCGAGCCAAGGGCGCTCGACCTTCTTGCCGGTCGCCGCGCTGGTCACGTACAGGCGCACGAGATTGGAGGGGATCGCGAAGCCGATGCCGTGAGAGCCGCCAGAGCGCGAATAGATCGCGGTGTTGATGCCGACGAGGCGGCCCTGCATGTCGACGAGCGCGCCGCCGGAGTTGCCAGGATTGATGGCGGCGTCCGTCTGGATGAAGACCTGGGCGTCGGAGGCGCCGATCTCGCTGCGTGCGAGCGCCGACACGATGCCCTGGGTGACGGTCTGGCCGACGCCGAAGGGGTTTCCGATGGCGAGCACGAGGTCGCCGACCTCGAGGCGGTCGCTGTCTTCGAATTCGAGAAAAGTAAAGCGGCCGTCGCCGCCTTCGAGCTTGAGTATCGCGATGTCGGTCTTTTCGTCCTGAAGCACGATCTTGGCGTCGAACTCGCGGCGGTCTGCGAGCACGACCTTGATCTCGGCGTTGGCGCCGACCTTGACGACGTGGGTGTTGGTGACGACGAGGCCTTCCGGCGAGACGATCACGCCGGAGCCGAGAGAGTTCTGCATGCGCTCGGCAGGAAGGCCGAAGCGGTCGCCGAAGAAGCGGCGGAAGAAGGGATCGTCGGCGAAGGGGGACTGCTGCACCTGGACCCGGCCACGCACGTAGACGTTCACGACGGCGGGCGAAGCGCGCTTGACCACGGGCGCGAACGAGAGCTGCACGGCCTCGGCGCCCGCAGGCGTGGTCCGGCGTTGGGCGGGCGCGGGTGAGGGCTGCACGATTGCGACAGCCGCGAGCGTCAGCGCAGCGGCCAGCAACGCGAATGCTGCATGAATTCGATAACGGGCCATCTTCAGTGGTTCTCGCAATTCTCCGGGTGCGCGGCCTGTCACAGGACGGGCAACTCGACACGTAGCACGCCGGCCACGCCGGCGGCGCCTGGGCATTTACCTAGGACGCACGCCCATGCCTGCAAGGGGCGGTCGACGGTTGCGATCGTCGCGGCTGCTCGACGCCGGCCGGGGTCAGCGGGTGCCGGTCTCGACCAGGAGCGAAGGCATGAGCAGACCGGCCAGGATCTTGGCACGTTCGACCTCGGCCGGGCCGTACATGCCTTCCTCACCGCAGAAGTTGAGCGTGCCGAGGCGGCGGCCGGCATGGCGGATCGGAGCGTTGAGGATCGCGGTGATGCCGAGCGAGAAGATCAGCTCGTGGTCGAAGAACAGCCGCTTCACGTCGGCGCGGGTCGCTGCCAGGGCGACGTCGCCACGGTCCATGATCGCCTGGTTCTCGGAGATCTTGTCAAGCGGCTTGGTGCCGCCGACCGGATACGACTTCTCGTCGCTGGAATGGAGGCGGCGCACGACCTGCTCGGCCTCGACGTAGCGCAAGGTGGTGAGAAGCCGCCAGCCGACAGTTTCGGCGGCGATCTTCTCGACGGCCTTGTAGACCTCGGCGGGGTTTTTGGAGCGCGCGCTGAGGTCGACGACCGATGCGACGTCGGTGAGGGTGAGTGCTCTGCGTGTGGGGGCCATGGAGATCTCCGTTCAGGCTCTGGCCGCGGCCGTGGTGGCCTCAGGCAGCGGCGGGCGCGCGATGGTCTCGGGGATCAGGCCGCGCGCGTAGAAGCGGAGCACGGCCAGAAGCGCCACCGCAATAAGCACTTCGCGCAGGGCTGCCGCCTGCACCGCGGATACGTAGGGCACGTAGGGGACGATGAAGCGCGTCGCCTCGAGGAAGAAGACGACCAGGATCGCGCCGACGACCGCGCCCAGAGAATTGCCGAGTCCGCCGGCGAGCAGGGAGAGCTTGATATAGAGGGTCAGCAGCGGGGCGAAGAGGTCGGGCGCGATGTAGCTCGTGAAGTGGGCGTAGAGCGCGCCGGCGAGGCCGAGCGCGGCCGTACCGAAGGCGAACGCCTTGACCTTAAAGACCAGCACGTTCTTGCCGGCGACCTGCACCACCTGCTCGTCGTCGCGGATCGCGCGGAGCACGCGGCCGAACGGCGCCTGGGCGAGGCGGTGGACCAGCACGAACAGGAGCGTGACGACGACGATCAGGATGCCGAGGAACATCAGGTTGAAGTAGTGGGGCCCCAGGGCCTGCCGGAAGGGGCCGGGAATGCCCGACAGGCCGTCGGTGCCGTTGGCGAGCCAGATCTCGTTGGACATCACCACGCGCATGGTCTCGGCAAATCCGAGCGTGACGATGGCGAGATAGTCGCCGCGCAGGCGCACCGTGATGAGCGCCACGAACACGCCGACCAGCGCGGAGGCGACGATGGCGGCGAGAATGCCGACCGGGATCGGCAGGCCGAGCTTCAGCGTCAGCAGGGCGGAGGTGTAGGCGCCCACGGCGAAGAAGCCGACCAGGCCAAGATTGATGAGGCCGGCCATGCCCCAGATGACGTTCATGCCGAGCGCCATCAGGGCGTAGATCCCTGCCGTCACGCCCATCGCGACGAGGTAGTGCTCCATCTGCCGTCCCTTGGTTCGATACGGTTGCGGCGCCGCGTTCTCAGCGATCCTGTGTGCCCGTCCGGGGCGGCGGATGCAACCCCGTCGCGGGGCGTGCCGGATTTGTGTTCTCCGCCCCGGCGTGCGATATCTGCACCAATCCAAGGGGGGCCGGACCGAACCGGCTGAGATCGCGCTGGCGGCGCGACGACCCTGCAGAACCTGATCCGGGTCATGCCGGCGGAGGGATGGATGGCAGGCCGCACCGCGGCACGTTCTTCCTCCCCGCGTCCGTCGTCTGGTCCGGCGTCACAGCGGAGTTCGACCATGCGCATGTCCTTCGTCTCGGCCGCAGCGCGCGCGGCCACGTTCGCCCTCGCGATGGTGCTGGCGGCCGGGGCCGCGCAGGCGCAGACCAAGCCCAAGACCCAGCTCAACGTCTACTCGACGCTCGAGCCCGACTCGCTCGCCGATTTCAAATCGGCCTTCGAGGCGGACAATCCCGACATCGAGATCGTCTGGATCCGCGATTCGACCGGCGTGATCGCCGCGCGCATCCTGGCGGCGGGAGAGCGCCAGCAGGGCGATGCGATCTGGGGCCTCGCGGTGACCTCGGTCGCCAATGTCAAGGCGCGCGGTCTCCTCGTTCCGTATGCACCCAAGAACCTCCCCGCCATCCGGCCCTCGTTCCGCGACGCGGCCGATCCGCCGTCGTGGGTCGGCATGGAAGCGTGGGTCGGTGCGGTCTGCTTCAACACGATCGAGGCGGCCAAGCACGGCATCAGGGCGCCGACGTCCTGGTACGACCTGCTCGACCCGGCCTACAAGGGCCGGCTGGTGATGCCCAATCCGGCGTCGTCCGGCACCGGCTTCTTCCACGTCTCGTCGTGGATCCAGATGATGGGCGAGGCGAAGGCCTGGGAGTTCATGGACGCGCTGCACAAGAACATCGCGCATTACGAACATTCCGGCACCAAGCCGTGCCGGCAGGCGGCGGCGGGCGAGTTCGCGGCCGGCATCGCCTACGAGCTGGTCGGCGCGCAGTTGAAGACCAAGGGCGCGCCGGTCGAGGTTCTGCTGATGAAGGAAGGCGCCGGCTGGGACATGGACACGGCCGCGATCCTGAAGGGCACCTCGAAGCTCGAGGAGACCAAGCGGCTGATGGACTTCGCGGCGAGCCACAAGGCCAACCAGATCTACGCCCGCTACGTCAGTCAGGTGGCGATCGAGGGCATCGCGAACGTGCTGCCGAACTATCCCGAAGGCGTGGCGAAGTCGATGATCAAGAACGATCTCGACTGGGCCGCCGAGAACCGCGATCGCATCATCACCGAGTGGACCCGGCGCTACGCCAAGCCGCAGTGACGGCGCGGGCCTGTTCGGCGTCGAGCGCAATTCTCTCCTCCGGTTTCCCGGAACGCGCGAGGCGTTCGTCACGCCGAGCGCGTATCCGGGATCTTTACGTGTCGAGGGCGGAACAGGAGTTGCGCCGGGTAAAGACCCCGGATATGCGCCGCGCGCTGCGCTTGCGACGCATTCCGGGGAACCGGTCAGGGGCGGCGGAGCAACCGCCGCAGCCAGCTCCGCCCTCCGCCGGGTGCCGGTGGCGGATCGGCCGGCGGCGAAGGTGTGTCCGTCGCGGGCTGAGCCGGATCGGTGACGGGCGGCGCGGAGCGCGTGTCCGAGCCGTCGGCGCTGGCGCCGCCGCCCGCAAGCCGCGCCATGCGCGCTCGGCTGATCTCCACGTCCCGTTGCCAGCCAGCGTTCATCGGATCGAGTGCGGCGAGGCGTTCGGCGATCTCCAGATCCTTTCGGTAGTGCACTATGGCCTTGTCGAGTCGGCCGTTCTTCTCGAGGAGTCGCCCGATCCCGTCGTGCGAGACGGAGAGGTCGCGCTGCCATCCGGCGTTGCCGGGGTCGGACGTGGCGAGGCGTTGGCGAATCGCGAGTGACGCCTTGAAGGCGTCGAGGGCGGCGGGGAGGTTGCCCTGGTCGGCGAGCACGTCGCCGATCTTGGTGTGCGAGACGGAGAGGTCGCGCTGCCATCCGGCATTACCTGGGTCGGCGGCTGCAATCGCCCCGGCCAGTTCGCGGCCCTGCCGAAAGACTGTCAGCGCGCGTTCCTGTGAGCCGCGCTCCACCTCCATGTCGCCGATCTGGAACAGGGTCCAGAGTGTGTGCCAGGCCCCCGGTCCGCGCCGCAGCGCGAAGTCGAGCAGGGCCTTGGCCTGCGGCAGCCAGCGGATGTTGCGCATGTGGCCGTCGAACGAGCCGGTCGAGTCGAACGACGACTCGACCAACTTCATCGTCAGTGCCGCCACCTCCGTCTGCGCATCACCTCCTGCACAAGTCGGTGTACGCCGAGATGGGAGGCGCCGTCCTCGAACTCGCCCCAGGCCGCGAGGCCCGACTGTGTCAGTTCTTCCAGCGCGTGGTCGAGCCCGGCTTCCGCCATGACGGCATGCTTGCCCTCCGCCAGTCCCGCCAGCAGGAACACCGGGATCTGCTCCGGGGCAAGGTGCGCCATCACTCCGAGCACGGTCTCGGCCTCGTCGCACGGCGCGCGATCCTCCGTGCCGTTCACGATGTCGTCGAGGGCGAGCGTGAAGGTGGAGAAGACGCTCTCGGGGTAGGCGCCGTGGCGCGCGCGCGCGTCCGGCTTGTCCTTCCAGAACTCGGCGAGCCGCCGCCCGTAGTCCGCAAAGCGGATGTTCCGGTTGCCGCGACACTTGCTGGCCGCATGAGCGAGCGCCAGCGGCAGGTAGCCGAGCTTGTGCGCCAAAGCGGCCCCTTCCTCCCGGTCCTTCGGCTGTTTGCGGGCGGCGGTCTCGCACAGGAAATCGATCGCCGCCTCGGGCTTCATCACGTCGAGCGGTACCGCCGCGTCCCAACCCGGGTTGCGGCTCGTCACCAGAACGTGCGCATTGCGCGCCGGCCGCCAACCAGAAAGGATGCCCGGCCCAGCGGCGTTGTCGAACACGAGGAGCCAGGGCTGGTTCACACCGCTTTCGGCGATCTGGCGGATCGCCATCTGAGCCGCGGCCCGCCGATTGTCCGAGCGCGCCAGCTGCGGCATGTCTTTGGCGCCGAGCTCGATCAGGTCGTCGATCATGGTGTCCTCACGCTCGGCGCGGATCCACCAGATGCCGGTATAGTCCCCGCGATGTCGCCAGGCATAGGCGCGCGCCAGCATCGTCTTGCCGATGCCGGCGGTGCCGTGCAGGGCCGCCTCGTCGACCAGGGCGGGCGCACCGGCACGGGTGAGCGCCGCCTGGCCACCCGCCCACAGGGTATCGTGCAGGCGCTGCAGCTCGCCGTCGCGGCCCGTGAAGGCACGCTCGTCGTGCGCGAGCACCGTCGGATGGACGATCTGGTCGGTATCGGGTGGCGCGGGAATGCGGATGGTGCCATCGAGCTTGACCGGGTACTCCAGTGCGTCCAGCAGCGCCCGTTCCATGGCGCGGCCGTCGCGGGTCTTCCACACCTTGTGGAAATTCACCCGGTCCACATTGCGCAGCACGCCGAGGGGTTGGCAGCCGTCGATGTTGAGCAGGACCAGCCGGTTCTTCCCAGCGAGCTTCACGTCGTAAGCGGTCGTCGCCTCCTCCATGCAATAGTCACTGGCCAGGAACTCCCGCGACACCAAGGCGACGACGCGCGCGCCCGAGGCCAGCGTGCGATCCATGGCAAGGCGGAAATTCTCGCGCTTGAAGTGCGCGTCCTGCACCACCGGAATGTAGCCGTGGGCTCTCAGCGTGTCCGCGACCCACAGCGCCAGCTCGCGCTGCTTCTCCACGCCGGAGCGCGAGACGAAGATCCCCTTTCCGGGGTTGGCTGCAATGGATGTCAGGATCTCGTCGAGGCTGCTCATCAATCACGCTCCATAGCAATGCTCGAAGTATTACCCAAAGCCGGACGGATGGTCACGGACGATTGCCGAGCAAGGGTGTCGCTTGCGGAGCTCGTCACTTCACGGCTCGCGCTGTTGCAGTTGCGGAGGCTTCCCTTTCCCCTTGCGGCAGAGGGATCGAGGGTGGGGGTGTCCACAGGTCGACAGCGCTGCCGCTCACCCTGACCCTCTCCCCGCAGGCTGCGCCGCGGGGAGAGGGGATGCCCTTCCCCCTCTCCCCGTCCTTTACGGGGAGAGGGCGGGGTGACGGTCGGCGACCGACACGCCCGCAGCGTGCCGGCCAACTTGCCGCTGGCATTTCGCCGCCGGCTGCGGCATTCCCTGCTCCGCCGTCTTCACGCTGCCACGATCCGGCCGGAAAGACGCGCCCCGCATCGATCCAGCTTTCTGCCCGAGAGGCCCGCCCATGTACTCCGTCGAAGTCCGCGATCGCATCATGATCGCCCACTCGCTGCCCGATCCCTTCTTCGGACCGGCCCAGGGCATGCACGGGGCGACCTTCGTGGTCGACGTGGCCTTCTTCCGCGAGGCGCTGACCAAGCAGAACGTGGTGGTCGACATCGGCGCCGCGCTCGACGTGCTGAACAAGACACTGAAGCCGCTCGCCTACAAGAACCTCGACGCGCTGCCCCAGTTCAAGGGCAAGCTGACCACGACCGAGTTCCTGTGCCGTCACATCTTCGACGAGATCGCCAAAGCCGCGCGCGGCGGCGCGCTCGGCGAGGACGGCAAGGGCCTTGCGCGCATCCGGGTGACGCTGCACGAGACCGACCTGGCGCGCGCGTCGTTCGAGGGACCGGTCGGGGCCTGAGCGGCCATGTTGCGCGCTTCCTTCGTCATCCCGGGTGATCTGTCGCTGCCCACCGGCGGCTATGCCTACGACCGGCGCGTCCTGGCGCTCGCCGGCGCGCACGGGCTCGACCTGCGCCATGTCGCGGTTCCCGGCAGCTTCCCGATGCCGGACGAGGCGGATATCGCGGCGACGCTGGCTGCGATCGCCGCCGAACCCGCCGACAGCGTGGTGATGGTCGACGGTCTCGCCTTCGGGGCGATGCCGGGCGACGCCATCGCGCGCATCAAGCAGGACATCGTCGCGCTCGTGCATCATCCGCTGTGGCTGGAGGCGGGACTGCCGGAAGGGCGGCGGATCTATCTGCGCCAGACCGAGCGCATGGCGCTTGCCTTCGCGGAACGCGTGATCGTCACGAGCCCGATGACGGGGCGGATCGTGGCGGAGGATTTCGGCTATCCGCCGGAGCGGATCGCGGTGGCCGAGCCGGGAACGGATCGGGCCGCCCGTGCTCGGGGAGGCGATGGGCCGCCGCATCTTCTGGCGGTCGGCTCGATCGTGCCGCGCAAGGGCTATCCGGTGCTGATGGCGGCGCTGGCGGATCTCTGGGACCTGCCGTGGCGGCTGACGATCGCTGGCAGCGTGCGCGACGAGGCGGAGATGGCGCGCGTGCGCCAGATCGTCGAGGCGACGGGCCTGGGCGCGCGGATCACCATGGCGGGTGCGGTGACAGAGGGCGCGCTCGATGCGCTCTACGACAGCGCCGACATCTTCGTCATGCCGTCGCTGTTCGAGGGCTACGGCATGGTCCTGGCCGAGGCGATGGCCCGCGGCCTGCCGATCGTGTGCACGACCGGCGGGGCGGCGGCGGAGACGGCGCCGGATGCGGCGGCGCGGAAGGTGGCGCCGGGCAAGCCGGACGCGTTCCGCGACGGGCTCGCGGGGCTGCTGCGAGATCCGACCCTGCGCCGGGTGATGGCGGAAGCCTCGTGGGCGCACGGACAGACGCTACCGGATTGGAACGAGACGACGGCGCGCATCGCGGCCGTGCTGCGCACGGTCGCTGCGAGGGAGCGGAGCGAATGAGCGGATTTTCGGCCGACTGGCTGGCATTGCGCGAGGGCGCGGATCATCGATCGCGCGATGCGATGCTGGCGATGAAGCTCGCGGACCGCCTGCAGGGCGGGGAAGGCATCGAGGTCACGGACCTGGGTTGCGGCACCGGGTCCAACCTGCGCGCGACCTATGCGCTTCTCGGCGCGCGGCAGAGCTGGGTTCTGGTCGACTACGATGCGGCGCTGCTGGCCGCCGCTCGCACGCGGCTCACGGCTTGGGCGGACGCCAGCGAGGCGCAGGCGGATCGGCTGACGCTCAAGAAGAGCGGCAAGACGATCGACGTGCGCTTCCGGCAGGCGGACCTGACCAAGGATCTCGATTTCGCGCTGGGTGAGGCGCCGCAGCTCGTCACCGCCTCGGCGCTGTTCGATCTGTGCTCGAAAGGCTTCATCGCGGAATGCGCGCGTGCGGTCGCGGCGCGGCGTGCGGTCTTCTACACGGTGCTCACCTACAACGGCATCCAGGGCTGGACGCCGGGGCATCGCGCGGACGGCGCCATGGCCGGCGCCTTTCACGCGCATCAGACGCGCGACAAGGGCTTCGGGGCATC
>CAYMEB010000170.1:0-10576 GCA_964389095.1 uncultured Hyphomicrobiaceae bacterium | reverse complement strand
ATCCAACTTGCATCCATACGCATCTTCCTGCGATCAATTGAGTCCACGCCCTAGAGCAATTTCCATCCTGGTGGAATTGTGAGGGCGTCCCAATTCGGATGGCCGATGCTTCATGCCGAGGGTTGGCGAAGGAGGCCACCCCCGAAGGCTCAGCCGCTTTCAGACGCCCCCCGCGAGTGCCCAGCCGCCCGATCCGAGGCCAGGCGCAAGTTTCGAAACCGTCTGCTTCCAAGTTCTCGGATGGAGATACGGTCACGGCCGCAAGCAACGCACTGCGTCCGGCTCTATCTCGCATAGCCGAGCACACAAGCGGCTGGACGAGAAGTGCGACGTCAGTTTCCCGCGGCGGCGACGAGCTTTGCCCAACGATCGAGGAAGGCCGTCCGGTTGGCGGCAGCATCGTCTTCGTTCGTCGGGAAGATCTTGACCTTGGTGAACTCGGGCAGCTTCACGAACTTGCCGACCTCGATGTCCGAGCGCGAAGGCCGGCGGAATGCGCTTTCGAGCAGGGCCACCTGCAGCTCTTTCGACGCAAAGAAATCGCACACCTCGCGTGCCGCGGCGGCATTGGGCGCGCCCTTGACGAGCGAGAAATACTCCGTCGTCGTGAATGTGCCATCGGCCCCGTAAACGAGCTCGATCTCTTTCTGGCCGCCGGCGACATAGGTGTAGGCGTTCGATTCGAACGTGAGCCCAATCGGGTACTCACCCTGTCCCACGCTGCGGAAGACCGTGGGCGCTGATGCCGTGACCTTGATGTTGCTTGCCAGCGCCTTCAATCCGTCGGCGCCAAGCATTTTGTCGATGCCCCAAAGGATCGTATAGGCGGTCGAGCTGTTGGCGGGGTCCGCCACCATCAATTTGCCCTTGTACCTGGGATCGAGAATGTCGGCGAATGTCTTCGGCACCGGCAGGCCGCCGAGATGGGCCGTGTTGACCATCATTACGACGATGTGGACGTTCGCGGCAGTCCAGAGATCCTGCGGCTGGCGTAGATCGGCTGGAATCGCTGCGATGTCCTTCACCTTGTAGGGCTCGAACAGCTGCTTGAACTGGCCGAGGGTGTTGGCGCTCGAGGTCCAGAAAACATCCGCAAGCGGCTTCTGCGCCTCAGCTTCCATGCGCCGGAGAAGCTGGCCGCTGCCGCCGGTGACGGTGCTGATCTTGATTCTCGGCAGAACCTTTCCGGCGACATCGGCGACTGTTTCTAGCGCCTGCGCAGGGTTTGATGTGTACACGACAGCTGGCCCAGTGGTGGTCTGTGCACGCGCTGCTTTCGTGGAGAGGCCTGCCGCGAGGCCGGCGAGTGCTGTGCGGCGCGAGATCGGTATGGCCATGTGTCCCCCTTGACGGTCGGTTTGCAGACGAAGGTTATCGTGTCAGGTTCGCGACGAAAAGAGATCGATGTGGAAGACGCGGGTGGCAATAAAGATCGGGATCAGGATGATCGCGACCAAAACCAGACCATAAGCGGACGCGAGCGCCATCAATCCACCCTCGATAAGTTTGAAAATCTGGATCGGCATGGTTTCACGCCCCCCGGAGTATACGATGATCGACGCGGAGAGTTCGGCGACGGTGGTCGTCCAGGTCAGAACGGCGGCGGCGGCGAGGGCCGGCACCATCAGCGGCAGAACCACCTTCAGGAACGTCCGCCCCGGCGGCACGCCGAGGCTGATCGAGGCCTCCTCGATCGAGTTCGGAATGTTGTAGAGAGTTGACGACGCATTGCGCAGGCCGAACGGCAGCCGCCGGATGACGTAGGCGAGAACGATGATCGCCGCAGTCCCGGTGAGCGGCAGCCATCCGACGTTGAAGGCGTGAATGAGGCCGATGCCGAGCGCCGTCCCCGACAATGCAAGCGGCAACACGGTTATGTAGTCGAGCCAAGGTGTGACGAAGTTTCGCCGCTTCACGACGAGGTAGCCGATCAACGCACTCAGAACGATGGCGATCAACGTCGCGGTGGCGGCATAGGCGAGCGTATTGATCATCGGCCCTGGCGAGGAGAGCAGCACCCGCTCGAGATGCGCCGTCGTCCACTGGCCCCATCGCATGACCGGTCCGCGTGATACTGTGAATGCTCCGGCGACGACCGAGGCGAGTGGCAGCAACGATATCAAAACGACCAGGCCCGCGACTGCACCTAGCGTCATCGCAGCGATGCCCCGCAGTGCCTGCGGGCGCGCGGTACGCCCCTGTGTGACCTCGTATCGACCGCGTGAAATGATCCAGCGCTGCACAAACAACACCGCCGTAACCAATGCGATAGACACGGAGGCGAGCGTACTCTGCAGGGCCGGGTTTGCGCTCGTCTCCGACACCGCAGCCTGATAGGTCTTTACCGACAGCAGATCGATGCCACTTCCGAGGATCATCGCCAGAGCGAAGTTGCCGACGACGAGCGTGAAGACGAGCAACGCGCTCGCCAGGATCGCCGGCAGCACCACCGGCACCATGACGTGCCAGCGCGACTTGAGTGGCGAGGTGCCGAGGCTCTGCGCGGCTTCATCCAACTGCACGTCGAATCCGCGGATCGCCGCGAGCGTGCCGATGTACACGTAGGTGTAGTAGATGAACGACATCGACACGATGAGGCCAAACCAACCGTAGAAGCTCGGCAGCACAATTCCGTAGTCGAGTAGCCATCGCCGCAAGAGGCCATTGTTGCCGAGCATCATGAGCCATGTCTGCGCAACAATGATCTCGGGCGTCACGAGCGTCACAAGCGGAAGAATCGAGACGATGCCCTTGCCGGGGTAGTCGTATCGTGCCGTCATGTAGGCGAGGGGCACGCCGATTATCGTCGCGGTGACGGTCACAATCGTGCCAAGCAGGACGGTATTGAGGACGGCGCGGCCGTTGCGGACATCGCTCACGAGCAATGTCCAACCGGAGGCTGTTGCGCCGCTCGCTCCGAAGCTCGCGTAGAAAATGTTTGCAACTGGATAGACGAGGAAGACGCCGAGGAGCGCCAACATCGCAAGCGACAGCCAGGTCCAGATCGATCGTAGTTGGCTGGTCATGACGCGAGCACCAGCGACGTCTTCGGCGAAAGCGTCACCTCGACGGTGTCGCCCACGGTAAACCGCGCGTGCCCGTCGCCGCTGCATTCGGCGCTGAGCGTCGGGCCACCGTCGATCAAGACTGCATAGGCCGTCTTGCTGCCGAGGTACTGGCGCCGCGCGATGCAGCCGCGGACACTCTTGTCGGCCTCTGTTCGAGCCGCAGACAGCGCGACATCTTCCGGACGGACCACGAGTTTGGCCGTACCTGCCCGAAGAGAACGTGGCGAGCGGGCTGCAACGCGCGCGCCACCCACGGCAACAACGACAACCTCGCCTGCTGCTGCCGCCGTTTCAAGCGTAACGTCTATGTTGTTGGCGGCGCCGATGAAGTCGGCAACGTATGCGGTCTCGGGCGTGGTATAGATCTCGGGTGGCGACCCAACCTGCTCCAATTTGCCGGATCGCATCACGCCGATCCGATCGGACATGGCGAGCGCTTCGTCCTGATCGTGCGTAACGAATACTGTGGTGATGCCGGACTCGCGCTGCAGCTCGCTGATCGTCTCGCGCACCGCCACCCTGAGTTTGGCATCGAGATTGGATAGCGGCTCGTCCATCAAGAGAACATCCGGCTTGATGACGAGCGCGCGCGCCAGGGCCACGCGCTGTCGCTGGCCGCCGGAGAGTGCCGCAGGCAGTCGAACGCCGAAATCGGCCAGCCCGACCCGTTCGAGCGCACCCGCAACCCGCCCCTTGATCTCCGTTTCGCCGACCCGCCGCGCACGCAGGCCATAGGCGACATTGTCGAACACCGTCTTGTCCGGAAAGAGTGCGTAGTCCTGGAATACCATTCCGATATTGCGCTTGTGCGCCGGGAGCCGCGCGACGTCGTTGGCGCCGAACAGGAGGCGACCGGCCTCGACGGGGAGAAAGCCCGCGATGGCGCGCAGAAGCGTCGTCTTTCCGCAACCGCTCGGGCCCAAGAGCGTGAAGAAGCAACCGGGCTCGATCACCAGCGAAAGGCCGTCGATGACCCGCTTCTGATCGTAACGTACACCGAGTGATTCGATCGCTATTCGCATGACGTCTGCCTCACTTCGACAGCGCGCGCTGGACGATCGCAAGTGCCTCCGAATGACGCTCGGACCGTCCGGCTGCGAGCACCGTCGGACCGCTTTTCAGGGTAAGGGGCTTGCCTTCCCAATCAGTGATCCGGCCACCGGCGCCCTCGATGATGGGGGCAAAGGGCGCGAAATCGTGGACCTTGAAAGCGGTATCGATGGCGATGTCGGTTCTGCCCGAGGCCAACAGCCCGTAGGCCATGCAGGCGCTGCCGAATATCCGCCAGGCAGTTGTCTCGCGAAGCGCGTCGAGAGCCGGCCGTTCGGCGGCAGTGAAAAAGTCGGGGTTGCAGGATGTGAGGATCGCGTTGCCGAGGTGCGCGCAAGGGCGCGTGCGGCACACGCCAAGGGTATGCCGTGTCGGCCGGCCGCGCGCTCCGATCCAGCGGTCCGGCGTCATCGCCTGATCGATGATGCCGAGGATGGATCGGCCTTCGTGCATCAGTGCGATCAACGTGCCGTAGACGGGTACGCCTGCAACGAACGGCGCAGTGCCGTCTATGGGATCGAGGATCCAAACGAGTTCGGCATCGTTTGATGCGGGATCGCCTTCCTCGCCGAGTATGCCGTGCGTTGGATAGCGCGCGGTGATCACCTCGCGCAGGCGGCGCTCGATCTCCAGATCGAAGGCGGTGACGAAGCTGCGATCGGGCTTCACCTCGGCGTCCGGCCGCACGCGTCCCGCTGTCGACAGCATGGCGTGCGCCGTATCGGCGAGTTCCGTTGCAAAGTCCAGCCACTCGTCGAGTGCGCGCTCGGAAACGTCCTTCAATGTGATCTCCCATCGGCCCGGAGAGGAGACTAGCCGGGATAGCGCGGATGGTCATTTGTATTTGTAGGGCCGCACCAGCAATACGGCTTCGGGTATGGGGCTCAGAACCGGTCGACCCTGTACGGCGAGAGGTCGAACGGCGTACTGCGGCCCGTGACCAGATCGGCGATGAGTTTGCCGGTGACAGGACCGCTCGTCATGCCATTGTGACCATGGCCGAACGCGGCAAACACCCCGGGAAGCGCCGGCACGGGACCAATCATCGGCAACGAGTCGGGAAGGCAAGGGCGGTGCCCCATCCATTCCGAGGCCTGAGCGTACTCGAGGCCCGGGTACATGCGCTGTGCAACAGCCTCGAGCCGCTTCGCACGCTGCCAATTCGGCTCAGCGTCGAGTCCGGCGAATTCGACCGTGCCGGCAATACGCAATCCGCCGCGCATCGGCGTCGCATAGACCTTTTCTTCGGAGACCGTCACCGGGCATCGCGGCGCGATGTTCGGGGATGAGAGCGTCAGGTGATAGCCGCGCTGCGTTTCCAATGGTACGCGCATGCCGGCGGTGCGCAGCAGCTGGCCGGACCATGCGCCCGCCGCGACGACCACGGCATCTGCATCTAGCCATTCCCCAGACTTCAGCATCACAGACGGCACCTTGCCCGCACGGCCGATACCGGTGACTTCAGCTGAGGTAACGTTTCCACCATTCCTGACAAAGGCATCGCACATGCGCTGAACCACGAGTTCCGGATCAGTCACGTAGCCGTGCTCGGGCAAAAAGAGTCCCTGCTGATAGTCGTGCGAGAGCGAAGGTTCGAGTTGCCGGATATCGTCGGCGCCGATGATGTCCACCCGCGCGCCGCGTGTCCGTCGCATCTCGATTTCCCGACGCGATCCTTCGACGCCGCTGGGTGACTTGAAGACGATGAGGGTGCCAGAGCGGCGCACCAGCTCGTTCGGCTCGAGCTGCGATAGGATCGGAGCGTAGGCCTCGTAGACACCCTCGTGTAGCGCCTTCAACGCGTCTGCGATGCGCTCGACACGCTCATGACGGGCCGTCGCCACGAACCGCAGGAGCCAGGGCGCTGCCCGCAACAGATACGAGGGACGAACCACGAGCGGGCCTCCCGGGTCCATCAGCCAGCTCGGAATTTTCTTAATGATGCCGGGCATTGCGAGCGGGACGCAGCTTTCCGGGCTCAGCGCACCGGCATTTCCGCGCGACGCACCAGCCGCGATCCCGGCGCGTTCAATGAGCTGGACCTCGAGCCCCTCCCGCTGGAGGTAGGCGGCGCACGAGACGCCCACGATCCCGCCGCCGACGACAATTGCGCGCTTCGCCACCAAAATCCCCCTCGAGCTGAGCGAGCCGCCCCCAGTCTAGCAAAGATCGCGGGGTCGATGCCACACCGTGTCGATGTGTGCTGAACTGCCGGCCCCGGTCGCGCGCACGATAAGGGCTTAGCATCGGACATAGTTTGTATCGTACAAAGTGCGTTCTCTGGGACACTGAGGTTGCGGGACCCTGCAGCTCCCCACAGTTGCAGATCAGATAGACATCTGATTGTCCGCACAGTCCCCCTGCGACCGAACATTGTGGGTGGTGCTACGTGCGTCGCAGCATGTGTTGTCGCCGCTGTCAGCTAGTGTGGCCTGAGGCGATTGCAAGCTCTCATGGGCGTTGACTTACAAACCTGCCTCAGTTCACCGGCCAGTGCATTACGTGTGGCGGAGCCCGAGGTACTACGAAGGCCGTGACCTCGGCTTGCAAGTCTTCGTCGGCGCGTGTGAAGCTGGTGTGCTTGCGTAATGCGAAGCATCGCCGTCGAGGCTTTGGCGCGCGACCAGCGGCTCCAGCACCTAGAATTCCGAGGTGAACAGAAGGAACCCGGCCGAGCGCCAAAGCACTCTCTTCGGCGCCGCTGAATCCGCGACTGACCTGGCACCGGCGATCATGGCCGGCATGAAGCGCTCCGGCAGGCTTTGCGGGACGCCGACCGCAGCGTTCCACAGCAGCAGAGCAGCGACGACGACGTGTTTGGATGCGGCGTTCAAGAAGAATGCCGAGGACACTCCAAGCGCCCCGATTTTGAGTCCACCGAGGGTCGGACTACTGTTGCGGGCGATGTCGCGACCGAGCGAATTCAGAGCCACGGCCGGCTTCAGATCAGCGGGCGCCATCAGCGCCGACCCGACGCCCCACAGGAACGTGATGGCGAGCAGGCTTGCGGCGCTGACGCGTCCCAGTACTGCGAGCGAGCCGAGCAGCACCGCCACACAACGACACTGCAGCGTTGGCAACTCACGCAAGCCGGACAGACGATCGGTGTCGCAATCAACTCGGTCATGTACTCGAACAAAGGCGACGGGCTGCGCCCGCTAGGCAAGGTATCACAAAGCCGTCGACCTTCCTGGTCGGGCCCGACATCGAGGCCGGCCGGCATGCAAGAGCAGACACTCGGCCTTGGGTACGCCCGCCGGCTCTAGTTGGGTGGAGGGATTGTGGATCTTTGCAACCATCAGGACTGAGTACGGATCAAAGGGTACGGATCACAGGCTCCCAGCCGTTAGCATTTGAACCATGCCAGCCGACATCGTTTCCCTGTACAGACGGCAAGGAAGTCGGTGCCGACGCACGCCGTCTCAATGCCCAATTCAGCACAGACAGGGCTCCCCGCGGTCTGCGATTCATCTCGAGCTAAAGCTTGACATGAACCGGTTTGCGGATGGAGCTAAGCTCCGCTCTGCACAACGAGCCACCGAAGGCAATAGCCGATGCGTGTTGATGACGACCACCTGGACCTGAAAGCACGCCTTGAGGCGATAAAGGCGAAGCGCGGGTATCTTCTGCCGCATCACGGGTTAATGGCAGCAGCTTCGCCGGCATTGCTGGATGCTTACGATCATGCCTATACGGCCCTTGCACTCGATCACAAGGTCCTATCCGTGCACGACCGCGAGGTCGTGTGGCTCGCGGTGCTAATTGCCACGGACGAGGCAATTGCCTCCCACCACATCCCGAAGTTCATGGCCGATGGTGGCACGTTGGCGGAATTTTCGGCGATTACTCAATTGACGTCGTTCGCAATCGGCGCGCGGAGTTATGTCTTCCTTCGCGATCATTGGAGCGCCCACCTCGGTGGTTTCGATCCTGAGAGGAGTTATCGCGACGGCTTGCTCAAGGCGGCGACGCCTCTCGACTCTCGATTGGCTTGGCTCGCGGCCGCGCCGGTGCACGCGGCGCGAGGCGACTTTGCGCTGGTCGGCCTCGCGATTAGGGCCGCGTATCAAGCGGGTGTACCGGAACTCGAGCTCGCCGAGGCGCTGTCGATCATGATGTTTCCGGGCAGCGTCCCACGTTTCGTCGAGGCAGCGAAGGTTTGGCTCGATGTCATCCGGGACGGCTCGGTCAAGCCATCGCCCGCCTTTCAGGCCTGGGCGGATCTGCAGGGGCAGGGCGGGCACGCGGAAGCCGCGCGCCGCTGACGCAAACCTTAGTATGGTGGCGGCACCAGGCCGGCCGCTGCGGCTTCTTCCCAGTACGAGACGGCCTCGATCAGCGTGTTGCCGCCGCTGGGAATGAGCATGTAGCTCAAGCCCTCGCAGACTTTCTCGCGTGTAATGCCCGCTGCGAAGGCGTGCTTCAAGTGCAGAACGGTGCCCTGCCTGTCGCGCCGCGAGCCGGTCGCGACGAGCGCCGCAAGATGAGCGAGGGCCGGTGATAGATCACCACGCACGGCGTCGAAGGCGGCTAGATAGCGTACTTCAAGATCGGCGGGAAGCGTCCAAGCGGACCAGTTGCTCCCGGAAAACTCCATTACGGAGAAGCTTTCGGTGACAGCTGCGATGGCAACCGCCTGGGCGATGTCGCTCTGGCTCATGCCAGCCGCGAGCGCGCGCTTCATATGTATGAACCCGTGCACCTCGCGCGCAGCGGCGAGCAGCGTCGCCCACACCGTTTCTTTCTCGACGGGCGTCAGAAAGCGCGGGGTGAGAGTCAACTGCTGATAGAAGGCATCGTAAGCAGCCAGTAAGTCCGGCGCGGATGCCGCGAACATGCGGTGATAGGGCAGCGTATAGCCGCGCTTCTTCTCGACATCCGCGATGACAGCTGCCCCGCGCGAAGAGAGTGCGACGCTGAAGGCAGGCGATTTCGTATCAGACATGGGCGAGAGGCTCCGCAGGGTTGGGTGCGCCGCCACGCATGAGATGCGCGGCTCGTTCAGCGATCATGATGACGGGTGCCATGGTGTTGCCGCTCGTGACAGAGGGCATGACGGAAGCATCGACAATGCGCAGGCCTTCGACACCGCGCACCCGAAATGCGGGATCGACGACGGCTAGAGAATCGCGATCTGTGCCCATGCGACAGGAGGAAGTCGGATGGAACACCGTATCTGCGGTGGCAGCAATCCACTTGTCGAGGTCTGCGTCGGTCTTTACGTCTTTGCCAGGTGAAAGCTCTGCGCCGCGGTAGGGGTCGAACGCAACGTCCGCAAACAGATCACGCAGGATCTTGACGCCACTCCGCAGGACGTCGCGGTCGGGCGCCGCAGAGAGATAGTTTGGTCTGATCGATGGCAGCGCGAACGGATCGGCAGACGCGAGCCGCAGTTCCCCACGAGAGTTCGGGCGCATCTGGAAGATATTCGCGAAGAAGCCATTGCCGCGATCGGGCGCTAGGAGTTTGCCGAGGCCTGGAATACGCAGAGCTGCAGACGACAACCCCGGCATGATCGCGGATTGGAGGTCCGGCAATTCGAGCGAAGGGTCCGATTTGAAGAAGCCACCGACTTCTATCGGAAATGTTGCAGCGGGGCCGGTGCCGAACAGCATCGCGCGAGACAAGGCGAGCGCAGCATGGTCGATGCGACGCAGTCGATCGATGGTGACGGGCTGCGTTGCCTGGTATTCGACGCGAACCAGCAGATGGTCCTGGAGGCCTTGTCCAACGCCGGGCACGTCAGCGGCGATATATATGCCGTGGGAACGGAGCTGGTCCGCTGGTCCGATGCCCGACAAGAGCAGCAGATGCGGCGAGTTCACTGTGCCGCCACAAAGGATGACTTCGCGAGCAGCCCGCACGGTCGTCTCGCCGTTCGGCGTGAGGACGTCGACGCCGGTGATGCGGCGGCTAGTGCGCGTCAAACGGACGACGCGCGCATTGGTCATCACGTCAAGGTTGGGTCGGGCGCGGGCGGGATCGAGGTAAGCCCGCTTGGTGCTGATGCGCCGGCCGTCTCGAATTGCGAAGTCATAGCGGCCTACGCCCTCGTTCACATCGGGTGCGTTGGTGTCGATGTCGACGTTCAATCCTCGCGCGCGCGCCGCCGCATACCACGCATCGAATAGTGGGCTGCTGAGCTTGCCTCGCGACAGGGCCATGGCTCCGTCCGATCCAAGGGCGCTATCGCCTTGATCCGCTATGCGTTCCGCCCGACGAAACCAAAGCTCTACCTTTTCCCAGGACCAGTCACTAAGCCCGGATTGCGCCCACAGGTCGAAATCGATAGGCAGACCACGCCGCCAGACCATGCCGTTGATCGATGTGGAGCCGCCGAGCACCTTGCCCCGCGGCCATTTCAGGCGTCGCCCGTTCAGTTGCGGCTCTGGCTCGGTGAGATAAGGCCACGTGGCGATGCTGCTGCGGAGCAGCAATCCCGTCATCAACGGCACATT
>CAYMEB010000169.1:0-10586 GCA_964389095.1 uncultured Hyphomicrobiaceae bacterium | reverse complement strand
ACGCCACAGTTCAAGGCGCAGAAGGTCGTCACCCCCCTGGTGCGCGCGCTCCGGGCGGGTGGTCGCCTACTCGGAATCCATTCTGCCGGTGGCGACCCAGGTCTCGAAATCGTTCAGCGCGTCTGGCCCGGAGAGAACCCCTACACCCATGATCGCCACGCGCTCTTGAAAGCCGTGCGCACCGAACTCGGGCGCGACGCGCGGCATTTCAATCTCAATGCCTACGCCGATCAGCGCGCGCTCTTCCGCTATGACATGCACACCTTGCCGACCGAAATCACCGGCAGCGGGATCGGCACCTCGACGCTCTTCGCCGCCTGGAACGCAGCCGTCTACGTCGCCCAGATCGACGACGAGCGGCTATCGGCGGCGATGGGCAATCGCGACTACCTCGAAGCCACGCGCACCGTGCTCCAGAAGCACGGAAGTCTGTGGTTCCAGGACGAATCCTACGTCGTCTCGCGCAAGCGCGACTGAGCCGGAGCACGATCATGACCATTGCCCTGCACACCGCCTCGCGCACCACCCACAGAATGGCGACCCCGATGAACCATGCGATTGCCGATCTTCTCGCCACCGCGTCGCTTGAGCTCGGCGCTCATCGCCCTGACGACGCGCGCGACATCGCCGAGCTGCTGCCGACGGGCACGCCCGTGTTCGTCAATCATCTTCCCCGCCACAGCCTCGATGACACACTCAAGGCATGCATTGCGGTTTCGCGAGCCGGTCTCACCGCCGTCCCTCACCTCGCGGCCAGGCGTGTGGCCTCGCCGGCTGCTCTGCAAAGTTTCCTCGATCGCGCGGTGGGCGAAGCCTCGGTGACGCGCCTGCTGTTGATCGGCGGCGACACGGCCGACGTCGCGGGCCCCTATGGCGATGCCGAGAACCTGCTCGCATCCGGGCTCATCACCCGCTCCGGCATTCGCGAGCTGGCTTTCGCCGCCTATCCCGAGGGCCATGCCCGCATTCCAACCGAGGCGCTGCGCGGCGCGCTCGACCGCAAGCTTGCCCTCGCCGCCGCATCAGGGCTCGGCTCGAGCATCGTCACGCAGTTCTCGTTCAACCCCGCTCGCATCCTGGAACTCGCCGTCGACCTCAACCGGCGCGCGCCGGGCGTGCCCGTCTATGTCGGCGTGCCAGGCCCGACCAATCCGGCGGCGCTTCTGCGCTTCGCCCAGGCCTGCGGCGTCAGCGCCTCGCTCCGCGCACTCTCCGCGCAGGGATTTGCGGCCGCCCGCCTCGTCACTCACACCGATCCCGGCGAGCAGGTCGCTTCCATCGCCCGCCACATCGAGGCTGGCACCGCCCGCAACATCGTCGGCATCCACGTCTTCACCTTCGGCGGTGTCCGCCGGGCTGCGGAGTGGATCAACAAAGGCCTGCGGCGCGGTTGACCCTCAGGGCGCCGACTTTGCGGCGCGCACGAACTGGCGGATCAGCCCCGGGCTCTTGACGCCCGGCGCCGTCTCTACGCCCGACGAGACGTCCACTGCGCGTGCGCCTGTCGCGGCGATAGCTTCCGCGACATTGTCTGGCGTGAGCCCGCCCGACAGCATGAAACCGATCTTGTCCCGCACCTCGTCCAGCGCCGACCAGTCGAACGCGATGCCGTTCCCCCCGGGCAGCACGGCGCCCTTGGGCGCCTTCGCGTCGAACATCACCATGTCCGACACGTCGCGATAGAGCAGCGCCCGCGCAGCATCGTCCCTGGTCGAGACCGGGATCACCTTCATCACCGGCTTGCCCCATCGCGCACGGATCTCCGCAACCCGTTCGGGCGTCTCGTGACCATGCAGTTGCAGCATGTCGGGACGAACCTGCTGCACGATGGCCTCGAGCAAGTCGTCATCGGCGTCGACGGTCAGCGCCACAACGCCCGCCATACCGCTCGCGAACTCAGCGAGTGCGGCGGCCTCGGCCAACGACACGTAGCGGGGACTTGGCGGGAAGAACACGAAGCCGACGAGATCGGCGCGCGCTTCCAGCGCCGCCGCGACCATGACGTCGGTCTTCAGTCCGCAGATTTTGACGCGCGCCGGCATCGAAGTCTCACGCCTTTGCTTGATCGATCTCGGCAAACACCTTGCGCGCGATCCGCATGCACTCGACGCCGACCGGCACGCCGGCATACACCGCGACGTGGTGGATGATCGCCTGGATCTCCTCACGGGTCACGCCGTTGTTGAGCGCGCCCTTCAGGTGCAACTCCCATTCGTGCATGCGATTGAGCGCAGCAAGCATGGCGACATTCAGCATCGACCGCGTCTTCGGCGCCAGCCGTTCGTCGCCCCATGCCATGCCCCAGCAGTACTCGTTGAGGATCTCCTGGAACGGCCCATTGAACGCGTCCGCCTGGCTCATGGAGCGCTCGACGTAGGCGTCGCCCAGCACACGCTTTCGCATGGCGAGACCCTTGTCCCTCAGTTCCCGATCCATCAGCCGTCTCCGCTTCGCCGCTCGCCGGTACAGGCCCTTCCATCGCAGGGAATGCCGCCGTCCTCAAGTGGGCGGCCGATCTCGCCCGCCTGCCCTCACGACAAAGCGTATGCGACCTCCACGGCGTAGGGGCCGCCCCCACTGCCGGGCCGCGACGACATCAGCACGAACCGCTCGACCTGGAACGGCGGCAGGCGCAGGTCGGCGGTCTCCTCCAGGAACCGCGCCACCGTCTGCGGGCGCGCATTGCGCAACCGGGCGAGAGTGACGTGCGGATGAAATGTCCGCGCCTCCGGCGCCAGGCCGGCCGCGCGAGCCGCCCGTTCATGCGCCCGCTGGAGATCGTCCAGAGCCGCCGACGGCTTCAGCGCCGCGAAAACGACATGCGGCTTGCTGCCACCGAATGCGCCGGTACCACAGATCGTCAGCTCGAAGGCACGCGCGTCGATCTCGTCGAGCCGGTCGGCGAACTCGTCCGCCACCTCCGGCTCGATGTGCCCGGCGAAACGCAGCGTGATATGCATGTTCTCCGGAGAGATCCAGAAGGCACCGGCGAGTTGCCCCCTGATCATGCCCAGATGTGCGCGCACCGTGGCAGGCAACTCGATCGCGCTGAACAATCTGGGCATGTCTGGCTCCCGTCTTTCGGTCGGCATGATCGAACGCCAAGGTGGCGAAGGTCGGGCAGTTCAACGCCATGCCCGGCTCACGAGGATCCACAGGCCGATACCGAGCAGGCCGGCGGCGAGAAACATCGGCAGTCCCGTCAGCGCCGAAGCCGCGCCCAACGGCACTGCCAGAGCCAGGCTCTGTGAAAACAACAATGGTCCGGCGAGGTTGCCGAAGCCGATCAGCGTCGCGTCCGCGCCTTGCAGGGCCCCCTGTCGATCGGCGGGGATCCGCGCGCTCAGCAGCTGGAAGGCCGCTGGGCCGACCAGGCCCCATAGCCCCGAGAACGGCAGCGACAGGAACAACACCACAGGAGTGGCCGCCGCTCCTTGAATGGCGAAACAGGCGACGCCCGAAGCCAATCCCGCGAGCAGCGCGGCCCGCACGCCGATCCTGCTCACGATCGGACCGATCATCAGCCCTTGCGTGAGAGCCCCCACGAGACCGAACACGGCCATCAGGACGCCTGTCTCGTAGGGTCCCCAGCCGTAGCGATGACCGACGTAGAGCACACCGACCGTCGGCCAGGCCGAGTGCGCGATGTGATTGATCGCCACGATCGCTCCCAGCGCCGCAAGCCCCGGCTGCGTCCCGTAGATCGACAAGGCCGAGATCGGGTTGGCCGATGCCAGCTCCAGCGGCCGCCGGCGCTCGCGAGGCAGGCTCTCGGGCAGGATGAAATAGCCATAGATCGCGCTGAGCAGTGAGAGTACGGCCGCGGCTAGGAAGGGCAGCCGCAGATCCAGCGCGGCAAGCAGTCCCCCGATCGCCGGCGCGATGATGAAGCCCAATCCGAACACGGCCCCGATCCGGCCGACTTCGGCAGCCCGCCGTTCCGGCGGGGTCACGTCCGCGATGTAGGCCGCCGACGTCGAGAAAGTCGCCGCCAGAATTCCCGCGACCGCGCGCCCGGCGAAAAGCCAGATCAGCCCCGGCGCGAACGCCATCGCGAGGTAGTCGAGGCCCGCGCCCGCGTGCGACAGCAGAATGACCGGCCGCCGGCCGAAGCGGTCGGAGAGCGCGCCGAGCAGCGGCGAGAAGATCAGCTGCATCACGGCCCAGACCATGGCCATGGCACCGAACACGACGGCCGCCCGGGCGGTATCGCCGCCGAGAAAGGCCTCCACCAGCTTGGGCAACGCCGGTGCCACCATGCCAAGCGCGAGCACCTCCAGCAGCACCGTGACCAGGATGTAGCGCACGGCGGCGCGGGAGGGTGCGGGCGTGCTCGGCATCGGTCGACAGCTCTCGCCAGTGCGCTCTTCGGGCTGGATCGTGCCGCCTGACGGCTGCGTGACGCCGGACCGCGTACCGCGCTTCTCGCCGGTTCGGCAAGGCTTCCTCGCGGCGAGCGGGTTCGACACAACCGTCCCACGCACGGGACAGTCCCGGCTGTTCGCCCCGAGGCGATGCCATCAGCTCATGCGTCGATTACTGATTTTCGCCGCGCGTCAGGAAGTTGGCCAGGTTCGTGCCGTAGCCGAACTCGCCGAGGTGCTTCAGCTCGAAGCGCAGCATGACCGTGCGGTCGGGCTTGATGCCGAGGTCGGCCTGCTCCACGAACGTCTCGGTGTAGGTCGCGGTCAGCACGAAGCACTCGTCGGTGTACTTGACCTGGAGCATTTCCTGGATCCGCTGCTTCGCGTCGATGTCGAAGCGCATCACGCCCATCAGGCTCCAGTGATCGGTCAGGCGCACACCGAGCGTGCCGATGATGTCCTGCTGGTTGCGCGTCTGCGCCTCCGTCGGGCTGATCATCGTCTCGATCGCCGGACGCGTGAACGTGTAGCCGAGCTGCGTCGTGAACGGCCCGAACGCCGCGGTCAGCAGCGTATCCTGGCGGCGGAGCGACCAATCGCCTTCGTCGAAGCGGCCCTGGGCCACCAGGCTCAGGTTCTTGAGCGGTGAGAGGTAGAGGCCAGCCACGTAGTCGGACCGGTTGGTGCCCAACCCGCTCGCCGGGTTGAATGCCGTCGGGAACAAACCGGGCGCCGCGGCCGAGGTCACGTCACGGCCGGGATCGGCGAAGATGTTGGTGCCCCCGAGATGGAAGCTCTGACCGAAGGCCGCCCGGGCGTGGAAGCCCGAGTTGGTCTGGAACGTGTACTGCATGCCGGCGTTGAGCCGCGTGCCCTCTTCGAGCCGATCGTAGCCCGACGTCTTGTTGACGTCGAACAGCAGCGTATCGTCGAAGATCAGGCTGCGCGCATCCTCGTTCGGCAGGAGCCGCTGATCATACTTGCTGGTCGCGCGGGACACCACCTGCACGGTCGGCTCGACCACATGCGACGTCTGCTCCGTATGGGCCACGAACGGATAGGCGTAGGTCAATCCGGCCGTGCCCGTGCCGCGCAGAACGGTATCCTTCGCGACGGTCGTACCGGTGATCGGATCTCGCGCGTCGTTGAACGCGTAGACGTCACCCCGCACGCTCGCGAACGGCGTCCACAGCTGGCCGATCCCGTCGATGATCTTACGGCGCCAGGACGCATCGGCGACTGCGTGCGTCGTGTCCGTGCCGACCCTGAACGTGTTGCTGGTGTCGAGCCCGTCGCGGCGCGTCATCGAACGGGCGTGCCCGTTGAAGCTCAGCTCGCCGCCGAGCACCTGTCCGTTCACGATATAGTTGTAGTCGACCACCGGATGGACACGCGACGGCGCCGTGGCGGTATCGTCGAGCAGCAATCCGCCGAAGTGGTAGACCTGGGCGTTGAAATAGTTCCGCTCGCTCATGCCGGTCAGGTAGCCGGTGTTGACGCGGTCGGTCTGGAAGATGCCGTCGAAGCCGTAGAAGCGGCGGAACGACTTGTCGCTTTCCAGCGTCACGTCCCAGCCCGTCTGCCACCACGAACTCAGCGAGAATTTGCCGCGCGTCTCGAGTGTGCCGCGCCAGCCGTCCAGGCCGGCCGCGGAGCCGGCGGGCAGCTTGGACAGATCCTGGTCGATCGCGGCGAAGCGGACCATGTAGCCGCCGTTGTCCAGCCGCTGGCGGAATTCACCCTTGTACAGGATGCCCTGCTTCGAGAGGTACTCAGGCGAGAACGTGAAGTCGTAGCTCGACGACAGCGCGAAGTAGTACGGCACCTCGAAGCGGAAGCCGAGCGTCGACGAATTGCCCACGTGCGGGGCGAGGAAGCCGGACTTGCGCTTCACCGACGGATCGGCGTGCTGGAAGTACGGTAGCGCCAGCACCGGCACGCCGAAGAACTCGAACTTCGCGTCCTGATACGAGATCGTCGCGGCTTGCTGATCGTGGATGATGCGCGCGGCGCTGACGCACCACAGCGGCGGCGAGCCCGGTTCGTTCTTACACGGCGTGAACTTGCCCTGCTCGAATTCGGAGACATTGCCGTCGCGGCGGGTCGCGACGCGAGCCGCGATGCGCGTGTCGTCGCGCGCGACCATCGACAGCGACTGCGCGAACGCGTCGCGGAAGTCGTCGGTGAGCTGCAGCTTCTCCGCGCGTGTCACGTTGCCGTTCGGGTCGCGCAGCTGCGCGTTACCGCTCGCGGTGAGCAGGCTGGCCTTCTGGTCGTAAACGACCTCGTCGGCCGTCAAGACGAAATTATTGAAGAAGATCTCGACGTTGCCGCGAGCGATCACCTTGCCGCCGCGCGAGTCGTAGATCAGCTGGTCGCCCTGCAGGTTGAGCGGCGCCGCCGTATTCACTTTCGGCGCCGCGCCGAGGATGCCGCCCGGCACCGGATTGAAAACCCGCCCGTTCGAAGTCGAGTTCCGAATGCTCGGATCCTGCGCGAAAGCGGGCAAATCGGCGAACGAAATCAATGCCGAAAGCGAGATGGCGGCAAGAGTCGTCCATCGCCGCCGGCGCTCGCTGAACGAGCCCTCCGACGCACGCGCCGGTCCGCACCCCCTGTGCGGTATCAGCGCTGGACGCACCACCTACCCATCCTCCTGGTGCAAGAGCACCGTAATTGCAGCCAGCGCACCGACCATGATCGGCAGCCAGACCGACAAGCGAGCCGACACCAGACCGGCAAGACCGATCTGCCGCGACACCTCCGTCAGCAGGAAGAACCCTATGCCCCCTACCATTCCGGTCACGACCATAGTCTGGATACCCCCCTGACGGAAGGACCTCAAAGACACAGTTGCAGCCAAAAGGACCATGGTCGCGAGCAGCAGTGGACGAGCCAGCAGAAGCTCATATTGAACGCGGAAACGTTCCGCTGGCAGCTTGGCTTTTTCCGCCATGTCGATGATGCCGGGAAGCTCCCAGATCGAAACGGTGTTCACCGATCCCAGCGCGTCCCGGACCCGCTCCCGGTCGAGGTACGTGCTGAGCGAGTACGTGTTGAATTTCTCGGGCTCCCGCCCGACGCGCGCGACCCAGGCATTCTGGAGCACCCAGTGGCCGTCGCCCAGAATCGCCCGGTCCGCGTCGATGCGCTCCACGAAGCGTCCCGCGTGATCGTATTGAATCGCGATCACATTCACCATCGTCGAGCCGGCGTCCGCCACTGCTGTCGCCGCCAGGACCGACTGGCCGTCGACCCCGTTCTGGCGCAGCCAGGCTCCGCCGCCGGAATAGGCAGCGAGCGATGGCTCCTTGCCGAACGCCTCCGCCATCAGCCGCTCGGCCTCGCTGTGTGCGGTCGACGCGAGCGGATTGTACGCGACCGTGGCCAACACGCCGATGACGAAGGCCAGCGTGACGCCCGGCCGGGTGAACTGCCAGACCGACATGCCGCCGGCCCTCATGACCGCGAGCTCGGAGCGCCGCGAAAAGCTCAGCAGCGCCCCGATCGATCCGGTCAGAACCGCGAACGGCAACAACAGCTCCGAGAACGACGGCAACCGCAACAGACCGATCCACATCAGCCGCCAGATCGTCAGCGAGCGTGCATCGCGCGACTGGCGCAGCAACTCCAGAAGATCGATCATGAATATCAATGTCATGCAGACGATGAAGGCCCCCAGCATCATGGCCAGGAAGCGCCGTGCGAGATAGCGTCTGAGCAGGCGCGCCGAGAGGATCATGCGCGCGCCCTCGATGCTTCACCGCGGCGCGGCAGCAGACGCGATAGGCCGCGCACGACGGCGGAACCGAGCGCCTCGACGTGACGTCCCAGCGCGCTTTGCGGGCGGGGACGCAGATTGTAGGCGATCGAGATCGAGGCCAGCAGCATGCCGCCGAGGGGAATGGCGTAGAGCACCCACCAGGTCGAGGGGCGGATGACGGCCGTGTTCGCCGCCGCGATCCCGAGGACCCGCAGGCCGAAGGCCGCCGCAAAACCACTGACGAGGCTCGAGTTTCGATTTTGCCGCGTGGTCTGCGTCTGTCCGACGGCTGCGACAGCGATCAGCATGAACGCGAACGGATAGAGAGAGGCCGCGAACCGGTCGTGCAGCTCGGAGATGTAGCGCCCGGGGGCAGTCTTCCAGAGCGGATCATCCGGGTCCGGCCGCATCAGCTCCGGCGACGTGCGCTCACGCGGACGAACCACGTTGCCCGAGTCGCCCTTCTGCTCCAATCTGTTGATGTCGAAGGCGTATTTCTCGAAGGTGATCACTTCCGTCGGCTGATCGGGCCCGCTTCGACGCAGAATGTGCCCCTCGTCCATCAACAGGTACGCCGCATCGCCCTGCTTCACGATCCGCCCGCGCTCGGCCAGATAGGTCGAGAGCTGCTTTGCGTCCCGCCCGTCGTGCATCAGCAGGCCCAGCAACTGCCCGTCGGGCCGTCTGTCACGGATGTGGATCGTCAGGTTCGCCTCCGGAGAGGAGAACCGGCCAGGCTGCAGCACCTGACTGATCAGGTCGGTACGGACCTGCACGATCGTCTCGCGCAGCACCCGGTTCGCCCAAGGCGCGCCGAAGTGATTGAGATACGCCATCATTCCCGAGACGAGCAGCCCCAGGAACATCAGCGGATAGAGCAGGCGCCAGCTCGGCTGCCCGCCTGCCGTCATGACGATCAGCTCACTATCCGTTCCGAGCCTGTTGAGAACCTGGAGGACCGAGATCAGCAGCGCGATCGGCGCGATGAAGGCCACGAGGCTGGGAAGCGCCAGTCCCGTCATCTGGAAGAAGACCAGGGCGCCCTGCCCTTGCGCGGTCATCAGCTCCATCTGCTTGAGCGCCACCGCGATCCAGATCATCCCCGTGAGCGATAGCAGGATGAGCAGCAGCGCGCCGAAGGCCTGGCGAAAGATGTAGCGTCCGAGAATGCTCATGAAGCCACGGCTGGGAACCCGGTGGTGTCCAGACACCGCCCGCCGGTCGATGTCCGGCTCGGTGCGTCAGACGCCGACGGCGAGCCGTGCCTCACGGCACGACTCGCCTCATGAAGTTGCGGTCCCATAGCACAATGGCGGAAACTTGGCCCGCCTGCAGGATCACCAGAGCAGGCCGCTCGGCGCGTAAGCCTGTTGATATCGGATCACGCGCGGCGCCTGCTGATAGGCCGGCGCGCGCCGGGCCTGGACGGCAGCGTACTGCCCCGCGCGCCGCTGCTGGACGACCACGTAGCCGGTGGGAACGTTTCGCGGGCTACGGGCATACCTCGGATCAGTCTTCCGCTTGCGCGAGGCGACCGCCGGCTCCTCGTTGCGCGGGCTGCCGTGCACGACGATACGCGTCGCGCCCTTGCCGTGCCGCGCCACCAGGTTGAAGAACGTCGCGGCATTGCCCGGCGCCAGACGGATGCAGCCGTGCGAGGCCGGCCGGCCGAGCATGCCGACGGCCGACGTCGCGTGCACGGCGATGCCGCCGTTGAAGAAGACGGCATGGGGCATCGGCGCCATGTCGTATTTGCGCGAGTATCACATGCGCGCGGTCCACTGCGGACGGAAGCTGCCCGTCGGCGTGCGGTAGCCTGCGCGGCCGGAAGAGATGGCCCAGGAGTACGTCGGTGTGCCGTTGACCGAAACATGCATGCGCTGGCTGCTCAGATCGATCCGGGCCGAAAGCGTGACTTCGGGCACGGCCTGGGCCTTGGGTCGCTCGGCGGCCGCTACGGTCCGCGGCGCCCGCTGCGCGACATCGTCGATCGCTTCCTCCGAGCGCGCATCCGGGATCGCCAGGGCCAGAACGGCAGCAGCTACACCAACTCTCAACAGGAACATCGACCAATATCCTCCAGTTTCACGGCCTCGGTAAAACTCTTAGCCTCGCGCCGGCTTCGGCGCGGTTAAGTCATGATCGCTACGAGATTGAGCGGTGTTCCGGATCAGGACGACGCGCCGGCAGCGCTGATCTGCGCGTAAGCCGCCAACGCCCGTTCGCGCGCCGCCATGTGATCGACGACCGGCTGCGGGTAGGTCTTTCCAAGCACGACACCGGCGGCGGCAAGTGCCTCGGCCGGCGCCTGCCAGGGGGCATGCAGGTGCTCGCGTCCTAGTCCCGCGAGTTCGGGCACCCATCGGCGAACGTAGCCGCCTTCGGGATCGAACTTCTCGCCCTGCGCGATCGGATTGAAGATCCGGAAATAGGGAGCCGCGTCCGCGCCGGAGCCCGCG
>CAYMEB010000168.1:0-10602 GCA_964389095.1 uncultured Hyphomicrobiaceae bacterium | reverse complement strand
CTCAGACCAGCTACCGATCGTCGCCTTGGTGCGCCATTACCACACCAACTAGCTAATCGGACGCGGGCCAATCCTTCGGCAATAAATCTTTCCCCCTGAGGGCGTATCCGGTATTAGCTCAAGTTTCCCTGAGTTATTCCGAACCGAAGGGCATGTTCCCACGCGTTACTCACCCGTCTGCCACTCTGTATTGCTACAGCGTTCGACTTGCATGTGTTAGGCCTGCCGCCAGCGTTCGTTCTGAGCCAGGATCAAACTCTCAAGTTGAAAGTTTGGATTCTGGTCGGCTTGGAGGGAATCTCTCCAAGGATTTCTGCGTAACGGGCACCTTCACATAAGCGCTCTCAGCCGACTGCTCGGCACGAGAACGCCATGGTGATGGCTGAAACGCAGTATCGCCAGAGTTCATGTGACCCTTACGAGTTGCCTCGCATCGGGTCCGCCAGGACTCCGCCGCCTGCGTTTCTCTTTCTCCGATCAACTTGTCAAAGAGCCAGGGACAACCTAGACCGATCTGAGCATCCCTTTCGGGATCCTCAGGAGCGAAAACGACACCTTCACCGGGTTTCCCCGTTGAGGTTCGCATCCATCGGGAGTGTTGCCGCCCTGTCGGGCGCGAAGCACTGTGTGCCTCGCAACGAGGACCCAATTAATAGGATCTCCGGCCCGGTGTCAACACATTTCGTGAAGAATTTTCGCGGCTGCTCAAGGCGCGCCGGGAGGCCGTGAAAAGCATAATAAATACAACGCTATGACACCGATGCGCCAGGCCCGCCGGGTGTGCGCGACCGCCCAATCCCTGGAAAAACTGGTGCGGCGAGCGTGAATGTCGCAGTTCGCCATGCCCTCGTGTAGGGTGCTTCGGCGTCCGGCCCTTGCCTTGCCCAATTCCTGAGGCACCGCTTGGGCTTTCGCGGGCACGAAGCTGGGGGCATTCGAGCTGATGGACTTGAAACGGCACGCACCGATTGCGCGGCGGGCTCGCCCGCTGCCGGGTGCCGTTTCGGCTGACGCCTCGCGCACCTATCTCGGCCGCTGGCACCGTAGACAGGGCGGCGACCGGCGCGGCGAAAGCCCCATAAGTCCGCAACGGCGGTTCCGTTGGCTCCTGAGCACGGCGCTGGCGGCGCTCGTCGGCGCGGCCTGCCTGGTCGTGGTGATACTCGGCTCCTCGGAACAGGGTGGGCAACCGGCCGATCTCGCCGATCTGACGGGCGGGGATCAATCCCTGGGGTCCAACCGCCTCGGCGCACGCAAGGACACCGGCCTGCGATGGGCGGTCCCGAAGACGGACCGCATGCATACCCTCACGAGTGCGCTGTCGGCCCGGTTCATCATTCACGACTCCATGCGCCAGCGCCGCGGTCAGCGCGAGATGATCGTCAACAAGTCCTACGCCCGGATACTCGCCAGGCTGGCACCGGTCTCGGCTGCCGAGGCTGAGCGGATCCCCTCATTCAACCCTTACAAACTCTACGCGACCACAGACGGCGCCGGCGAGAGCGCAGCCGACGACGGGCAAGCGGTCGCCGTGAAAGTGGTCGAATTGCTGAGGGGCATCCTGCCGGGAGAGGATGGCCAAGAGCTCACGATGGCCGAAGTCTCCGACATCGTCGCCCGTTCGCAGGCTACACCCGAAGAGATCGCATCCTCCGCCGCCGCCGCGATGCGAGGCGGTTTCCAGCCCGAAGGCGCCGAACGCAAGGCGGCCCAGGATCTGCTCGCCCAGCGCTCGCAACTTGCGGTTCCCGAGCCGCTGCCGCCGAACACGACGGCTCTGGCGAAGAACGTGGTGGAGCCGGACGACATCATCGACGACCTCGAGGCGCGGGAGGTTCGCGTCGTAAAGGTCGCGCGCGGCGAGACCCTCACCCGCGTACTGTCACGCATGGGCGGCGAGATCTGGCAGGTGCGCGCGATGGTCGAGGCAGCCCGCTCGATCCTGCCCGACAGCGCCGTCGTACCCGGTCAGGAGGTCCATGTGACGATGGCGCCCTCGCTCACCAAGCAGAACACACTCGAACCGGTCCGGTTCTCGGTGTTCGGCGAAGGGCACGAGCACAAGGTCACGGTGGCACGCAATTCGGCCGGCGAATTCGTCGCCTCGCGTTCACCGCTCGACGAGCGCATCGCCAAAGCGGCGCTCGGCAACGAGGACCTGCCGCAGTCGTCGAGCCTCTACGCCAGCCTCTATCACGCGGCGGCCACACAAGGCCTCGACGCAGATACCATCCTGCAAGTCATGCGGATTCATGCCTACGAGACGGACTTCCGCCGGCGCGTGCGCAGCGGCGATACCGTCGAGCTGTTCTTCGACGTCAGAGACGATGAGAAAGGCGGCGAACCGCAGCTCGGCGATCTGCTCGCGACCTCCATCACCTCGGGCGGGGAAACCGCGAAGTTTTATCGGTTCCGCACGCCGGACGGCCTCGTCGACTACTACGACGAGGCCGGCAACACGAGCCGCAAGTTCCTCATGCGCCGCCCGGTGCGCGGCGAGAACCTTCGCCTCGCATCGGTCTTCGGCCTGCGCCGCCATCCGATTTTCGGCTTCATGCGACTGCACGCCGGCGTCGATTGGGCCGGCCCCGTAGGCACCCCGATCATGGCCGCCGGCAGCGGCGTGATCGAGGAGGCGGGCCGCAAAGGCGAGTACGGCAACTACATCCGAATTCGCCACGCCAACGGCTACAAGACCGCCTACGCCCACATGCAGCGCTTCGCCTCAGGAATCAGCGAGGGCGTGCGCGTCCGCCAGGGCCAGGTGATCGGTTTCCTCGGAAACACAGGCGTTTCTGCCGGCCCCCACCTGCACTACGAAGTGCTCGTCAACAACCAGCACGTCGACCCCATGTCGATCCAGGTGCCGCGCGAACGCCGGCTGTCCGGCAAGCAGCAGGCCGACTTCCAGCGCGAGCGCGCCCGCATCGACGATCTCGCCCGCCGCAACCCCGTCTCATCGAGAATTGCCGAAGCCCGGTTGACCAAGTGAGCGCCAGTTCGCCTCAGCGCGCGTCGATCCCCTCGAGAAAAGCGAGCAGGCGCCGGTTGAAGTCATCGGGCTGCTCGGCCCAGCCGAAATGGCCACAGCCGGCCATCATCGCGTAGGTCGCTCCCGCGATCTTCTCCGCCATGCGCTCCATGACCGGGGCCGGCGCGGTCGTGTCCAATTCGCCGGCGATGCACAGAGCCGGGCAGGTGATGAGTGAGAGCACGTCCCGGCCCTCGTAGGCCGCGATTGCCGAGATCGCCGCACGGAAGGTCTCCGCGCGCATGTGGACGACGGTATCCAACACGAGATCGACCACCGGGCCCGATGCGCTCGGCGCCATCATCCGTCGGATGCCGGCTGGAAGGAACTCCTCGATGCGCTTGCCGGCGTCGAGCGGCGCCACTCTCTGGCGCACGAACTCCTTCTGGAAGTCCCCGTCGGGATTGCCGAAGGCAGCGCTCGTTGCGGACAGCACCAGCCCGGCAATCCGCTTGCGGCCCTCTGGGCCGAGCTTCTCATAGGCGCGCTGCGCGATCATGCCGCCCATGGAATGTCCGAGCAGGACGTTGCGAGCAGCCCCCGTCTGCTCGATGAGGGCAACCAGCGCATCCGCACAGGTCGAGATCGAGTAGGGCTGTGGCAGAGGCGAGATGCCATAGCCTGGAGCGTCCCAAGCGACGACACGATAGCCGGCGCCCGCAAGTGCCTCGATCTGCGATCGCCAATACTCCTTTGCGCCGAACGCCCCATGCAGCAGGTAGACGGTCAGCCCGCCTGCACCATGGAAGCTGTAGTCGGGAATCCTGACCGTGTTCATGCTGCCTCCGGCGAAGTCACAATTCAGTTCCGCAGCATGCTCTCCGGTGCCCAGAAGGCATGCGCGCCGGTCGGAATGTTGTGCGGCAGGACGATCCGGCAGACCGGTCCTTGCGATATGTCCGATGCGTCGAAGATGGCGCATTCGCTGCGCCCGGAGTTCAGGTTGTTACAGAACGTCAGAAGGTAGCCATCGTCCTCGTCCCGCGCGTTGTCGCGCGCGGCAAACGGCGCCTCGCTGACCGTGACGCCGGCCGGCGCATGCCATTCCTGGGTACGTCCGGTCTTCATGTCGAAACGCTTCAAGCCGTTGAGCAGCCAGAAACCGGAAATCGACAACGCATTGTAACTATAGCGGTATTTTCGCCCGCCGTGCTTACCCCACACCATCGGGAATTCCGTGACCTGGTCATCCAGATCGCGCTCCGTCGTCTGTCCCGTTTTCAGGTTGAACCGCCACTGGTGCATCACGGTCTCCTGCGCATGCAGGTCGAGCAGCCGCTTCATGCGCTCGTAGCCTTCATGCGGCAGGTGCGCGATCTCCGGGATCGGGTTGCGCTGGATGCATCCGTCCATCACGATCTCGTCGCCATCCTCGTAGGTATTGGCGAGATGAAGGATGTAGCAGGGCTCGCCTTCGAACCATCGCACGTCCGCATTGCTGCCGAAACGCGGCATCACGCCGAAGCGGGAGGGGACGTCCCGGTGAAACTTGAGCCGATGGCTGCCCTTCTGCAGGGCCACGGGGTCGAAGAACATCGGCAGATCATGCAGAACCGAGTAGTTCTCGGTCATGCCGAGATCGTGCGGCCAGCGCGCGCCGGGCAGGTCGATCGGCTGATAGTGGATGACCTTTCCGCTGGCATCCAGGACGCCGTAGTTCATGTACGGCGGCTTCTCGCCGTAGTTGAAGAACATCATGTGGCCGCTCTGCTCGTCCACTTTGAAGTGCGAGCAGATGCCCCGCTCCTTCACGACCTTGGCGACCTCGGTATCGATGCCGAGCGTCTCGAGCGTGATCGGATCCATGATGTAAGGCTCGCTGCACTGGCTCATCGCCACGTAGGCGCGGCCGTTGTGCACGACGATGTCCGTGCCGGCGTTGTCTTTCATGGCGCCGATCGAGCCCCACCCCCGCCGGGTCGCCTTTCGCGGCTCGATGATGCCAGGCCACAGCGACTGTCCCGCAGCCTGCTCGGCGAGGAAGCCCGTCGTACGCACCCAACGGTTCCGGTACTCCGCGCGACCATCCCGGAACCGCATGCCGTGGATCATCCCGTCTCCGTCGAAGGGATGGAACTTCCCGATCGGAGCATGAATCTGGTTGTGCCCGTTACGCAGATAGACGCCGTTGAGATCTCTGGGAATCTTCCCGATCACCTGCAAGTCCGGGGCGGTAGCCGTGTACTCGGTATCGCAAGGCTCCCACGCGCCCTGCAGATACGGGTTGTCGGACGGCAGGCACGTCAGTTTGGCGCGATAGTTGATTTCGAGCATGATCGGCCTCGCTTCAAGCAACCGTTTCGATGATGACCGCGCTCGCGACGCCCATCGCTCCGGTGATCGCGGCAAGACCGGTGCGCAGTGAGCGCCGCTCCAGCTCGTCGATGAGCGTGGACACCAGCATCGCGCCAGTGGCGCCCAACGGATGACCGAGTGCGATCGACGATCCGTTGACGTTGAACCGGTCGATCGGCACCCCGAGCTGGCGCATGAAGTAGACGGTCGCGGCCGCGAAACTGTCGCGAACCTCGAACAGATCGATCTGGGGCGTGCTCAGGCCGGCGAGTTGGAGAACCTTGCGAGCAGCGGCCACGTCGCCGCCCAGCCCGCTCGACGAAGACGCTTCCGCGCGCGCGACGATCCGCGCTCTCGGTTTCAAGCCTGCTGAGCGGATCGCGGCCTCGTCGCCGATCAAGACCAAGGCGGCGCCGTCGGCCATGCAGGGGGCATTGGCAACCGTATGCACATGCTCGATCTGCTTGAGCCGCGGATATTTCGCGAGCAACGGCGCATCGAGCCCGCCGGCGCCCGGCTCGTACACGGTCTTCAAGCCGGCAAGCTTCTCGACGGTGGTGCCGGCGCGGATGGTCTCATCGACATCCAGAGCGAGCGAACCGTCGTCTGCCTTCACCGGCACCAGCGAGCGGGCGAATGAACCATTCGAACGCGCTGCTTCGGCCCGCTGCTGCGATGTCGCGGCATAGGCGTCGCAGTCGGCACGCGTTATCCCTTCCGTGGTCGCCAGAAGATCCGCGATTAGTGGCAAGGGCAGGAAACCGATCTGCTGCGCCTGGGCGGCATCCGAGTAGTACGGCGCCTTGTCGGCGAACATCGCGACCCGCGACATCATCTCGACGCCGCCGGCGACCACCAGATCACTGCCAGCCTCCGCCTGGAGCGATGCCCAGTTCAGCGCGGTCAGGCCGGATGCGCAGAAGCGGTTGACGGTCACGGCCGACATCGAAGGGGCCCAGCCCGCCGTGGCTGCGGCGACCTTGCCGATATTGCCACCCTGCTCTCCGGTCTGGGTGACGCAGCCGATCACCGCGTCGCTGACCAGTGACGTCTGGAGGCCGTTTCGGCGCTGCATCGCCTCGAACATCTGTGCGAGCAGGGAAACCGGGGTGACCGGGTGCAAGCGGCCGGTCGCCTTGGCGACGCCGCGAGGGCTTCGAATGGTATCGACGATATAGGCGGCCAAGCGCACGCTCCGTTGCCGAATGCAATCACTTCTATTGCAAGACTTACACGATGCCGAGGTCGCGACAAGATCGCCGGTTGCACCCGCAATCGGCAGCCGGGAACGTTCAAAACACGCTCGAGCCAGATTTCCGATACCATTTCAGTTGCATGATGAGCGGCAGAGCAACGCCACCGGACTGGTCGATCTCATGGACTTCCTGGCATTCGTCATTGCCGTCGCTGCGTCGATCTCGCTCTGGCGCCTCAAGGCGCGGGTCAAGATCCTCGAAGACGCGGCGGCCTCCGCGGCCTCCCAGTTGCGGGCGGCACACGAAGAGCTTGCGGCGATCCGGGGATCGGGCATAGCAACCGATGAAGGGAGCGACACCCGGCCGGCCGTACCTGCGCAACCGCCCGCGAGCGACCCGTCCGGGCCGGAGAAACTGCCGTTGCCAGCGCCTCCGACCTCGGTGCCTGCCGCGGTCACATCTGCGCCGCGCCGTCCCGCTCGGCCCACGTCCGCAACTCTGGAAGAGCGCCTCGGCACGCGATGGGCGGTCTGGATCGGCGGCCTGGCATTGGCGGCCGGAGGCCTCCTGCTCGTCCGCTACTCAATCGAGCAGGGCGTGTTCGGCCCCGGTGTCCGGGTCGCCCTCGGCGCCATGTTCGCAGCCGTTCTCGTCGGCCTCGGCGAGTGGCTGCGGCGCGGAAAGACGGCGATCGACTTCGCGGCGCTGCCCAGCGCACACATTCCCGGCATCCTGACCGCAGCCGGGACCATGGCCGCCTTTGCAACGATCTATGCCGCCCACGCGCTCTACGGATTCATCGGAACGGGCTCGGCCTTCGTCCTCCTGGGGGCCACCGGCATCGCCACGATGGTCGCTGCGGCACTGCACGGTCTAGCGCTCGCCGGGCTCGGACTCGCTGGCGCGCTGGCGACGCCGCTGCTCGTGTCGCAGAGCATTGATCCCTCGCCATGGCCTCTCGTGATCTATCTGGCAATCGTTGCCGCAGCTGCCTATGCCTTGGCTCGCGCACGCCGCTGGCTGTGGCTCGCCGCCACCGTCGTGATCGGCGTCGTTCTCTGGGGTGTACTGCTCTACCTCGACGGCCCTTCGAGCCTGGATTGGGCGCTCGCCCGCCAAGCCCATCTCATCGTGCAACTGGCGCTTGCCGCGCTGTTCCTCGCGGTCGAGCCCCACATGGGCGCGGACGATGCGACCGCGAACACCGACTACGTGGCAGGCGCCGCGATGGCGGCGCTCACGTTCCTCGCCGTGATCGTGTTCCTCACGTCGACGGCCTCCGGCGCGGCTTGGACACTGACGGTGCTGACCACGTGTGCCGTACTCGCTGGCACCGCCTGGCTCGCCGGCCCCGTCGCGGTCGCGCTGCCGCTCGCGGGCGTGGCCGCGCTCGCGGCGGCCTTGGCATGGCCCGGTTTGAGCGGCCCGCCCGACACTCGCTTCCTCTGGCCCGCGATCGCGGAGATCGTGCGACTGCCGGACTCCATTCGCGGCTACCTGGCCTTCACCGTCCTGCTCTCGCTGGGACTGCTCGCCGTCGGAACCCTGAGACTCTGGCAGGGGCGGGCTCTGCGAATGCCGGCCAGCGGCCTCTATGCGCTCGGCGCCATTCTGACGCCATTGGCGGTCCTGATCATGGTCTACCTGCGGGTGACACAGTTCGATCGCTCGATACCGTTCGCGCTGTGCGCCGTGATTCTGGCGGCGATCCTCTATGTCGTCGCTGACCGCTTCGACAACGTGCCGGAGGAGCGGAAGTCGGCGCACTCGCGGCTGATGATCTCATTCTTCGCTGCCGGCTGCACCGCCGCGATGGCGCTTGCGTTCACCATGGCGCTCGAACGCGGCTACCTCACCGTGGCCTTCGCCGTCACCGCCGCGACGACCGCGTTGTTCGCCGTGATCGACAAGATACCGTCCTTGCGCTGGATGGTCGGCGCCATCGGCTTCGTCGTCCTCGCACGGCTGGGGTGGGACCCGCGCATCGCCGGCGCGGACGTCGGCGTGACGCCGATCTTCAACTGGCTCCTGCTCGGCTACGGTGCCCCGGCCGCGGCCTTCCTCTTTGCCGGTCACGTGCTCCGGCGCGAAAAGGACGACCTTCCCGCACGCTTGGCCGACGCCCTCGGGCTGCTCTTCGCCGCACTCCTGATCGTGTTCCAGATCCGCCACCTGCTCAACGGGGGCGACATTCGCACGCCGGCATCGAGCCACGTCGAGCAGGGCCTGCTCGCCTTTACCGCACTCGGTTTCGCCGCCGTTCTCAACCGGCTCGATCTCGCGAAAGGCAACCCGGTGTTCCGCTGGGCCATGATCGTGGCCGGCACGATTGGCGCCCTGCTCGCGGTCGGTGGTCTGCTGCTGGTCGAAAACCCCTATCTCAACGGCGATGCCGTCGCCGGCTGGCCGGTGGTCTCCACCCTGATGCTCGCCTATCTCCTGCCGGGTGCAGCAGCCGTTGCGGTGGCACGCGGCGCCCGCGGGGTGCGTCCCGTATGGTACGTGACCGGGGCCGCCGTATTGGCGCTCGTGCTGATCTTCGCCTACGCGACGCTGGAAACGCGCCACCTCTTCCAGGGCGCGCACATCACGGTTCTGCGGCCGACGTCCAGCGCCGAAATGTGGGCCTACTCCGCCGTCTGGCTTGCCCTGGGACTGATCTTCCTCGCCTACGGCCTCGTCCGCTCCTGCGTCGAAGCGCGCATCGCGTCCGCCATCCTGGTCGCAATCGCCGTGGTGAAGGTCTTCGTCTTCGACACCTCCGGCGTCACCGGCATCTGGCGGCCGCTGTCGTTCATCTGCCTCGGGGTAGTCCTCATGGGGATAGGGCTGGTTTATCAGCGGCTCATTTTCGCGAAGCCGCCCGGCCCTGCAGCGCAGATGCCGCCGTCACCACCGGGCGCCGGCTGAACGCTGCCCGGCGCAGCGGCACCACGGTGTCCTGCGATCAACAGCCTCGGCCGGCCGCACGCGCGCCGGCATTCGACAGCCCGGAAATCCTGTGCTAACAGCGCCGCTCTTCGAGGCCGCGCGACTGGCCCGGGGGCCGGTAGCTCAGCGGTAGAGCACGTGACTTTTAATCATGTGGTCGCGGGTTCGATCCCCGCCCGGCTCACCAATGAAATCAATCATTTACGCGGCGCATCGGGGTAAGAGACCAACGCACGCGACGCTTTGGTGACCACCGGGCGACCACCGGGAGATGTGGGTGTTGCGGCAACTGATCGCACGTCTTCACCGCAAACGCAGGGCGGCAGGGGCGCAGCGTCAACAGAAGCCCCCGATACGGGCGATAGCAGGGGCCGGCGGATGCCAACCATCGATAAGCGATGGTAGGTGCTGAAGGACTTGCTGCCGAAAAACGTCACTGCTGCACTCACCTTGCTGACCCCAAGCGACCGGTCCCCGAATGTTCGCGTCCGGTCCGCTCGTCACCCAAACGCGGCGCCTCGATTTGCACTCAGTTGATGCTTGACGCTATCCACGTCCCCGAGCACCCAAAGCTCAACGATCTGCTTTCCGTCCATCTTGAAGAACGCGCCGCCAGCCCAACGAATTTCTTTGCCGGTCGGCTCTACGTCGAAGAAGCGACCGCGATGCCGCCCGTGGAACGTCATTCGAGCCGCAGCTCGGTTCTCAGTCGTGATGAGATCGTCAATTACGCACTTGTAGTCGGCCAGTGCGGCGTGGATAGAGCGCATGTATTCGATGAATCTATCCGGGCCATGCTTCTCGGGTCCGAGCGATGCACGGAAGCGGAATTCCGGGTGCAGAATTTCCCTCGCAACCCTCTCGTCGGCGCAGTTCCAGACTTCGAAATAGAAGCGTTCAACGAGTGACTTGGGCGAGGGTTCCATGCCTGGGCTCCGCGGCTGCGGATCCACCTTAAGGAACGCGCCATGAAGCGTCGAGAGTGCCATCATGTCATCGATCAAGATCGAGGACACGCTCTGTCGGCACGTCCGTTCCCCCCAACCAGCTTCCGCGAACATCTCGGCATCGCTTCATCTTGTCGCGACCGCTTGTGGCCCAGGCTGTGTGAAAACTCCCGCCGCACAACATCCGCCGGCTGATCGTCCA
>CAYMEB010000167.1:0-10636 GCA_964389095.1 uncultured Hyphomicrobiaceae bacterium | reverse complement strand
ACTATCTCGAGAGTAATCCTCATCAGTTCCTCGAAGGGATGCTGGTGGCGGCCTGGGCCGTCGAGGCGACCGACGTCTATATCTACATTCGTGACGAATACCCCGCCGTGCATAAGATCCTCGCGACGGAGATCGCAGCGATCCGGGCCGCGGGCCTGGCCGATCATGCCCGCCTTCACCTGCGACGCGGCGCCGGCGCCTACATATGCGGCGAAGAAAGCGCGATGATCGAGAGCATCGAGGGCAAGCGGGGGCTGCCGCGCCATCGCCCACCCTACGTCGCCCAAGTCGGGCTGTTCGGACGCCCGACGCTCGTGAACAACATAGAGACGCTCTACTGGGTGCCGCAGATCCTGGCGAAGGGCGCCAAGTGGTTCGCCGACCAGGGCAAGAACGGTGCAAAGGGCCTCAGATCATACTCGGTGTCGGGGCGCGTGCGTCGCCCGGGCGTGGTGCTGGCTCCCGCGGGTTCGACGGCGCGCGAGTTGATCGAGGCCTGTGGCGGTATGGCCGACGGTCATCATTTGAAGGGCTACCTGCCGGGAGGCGCCTCCGGCGGCATCCTGCCCGCACACATGATCGACATCCCGCTCGATTTCGGTACGCTCGAGAAGCACGGGTCGTTCGTGGGCAGCCACGCGGTCGTGATCCTGTCCAACAAGGACGACATGAAGGCGGTCGCGCTCAATCTCTTGCGCTTCTTCGAAGACGAAAGCTGCGGCCAGTGCACGCCATGCCGCAACGGCACGGAAAAGATGGTCCGGCTGATGGCCGCCGGTCGCTGGGACGAAGAATTGCTCGGTGATCTGGCGCAAGTGATGACCGACGCCTCGATCTGCGGGCTCGGCCAGGCGGCCGCCAATCCGATGAAGAGTGTGCTCAGGTACTTTCCGGAGGACCTGCGATGACCAAGATCACCTTCACGCTCGATGGCCGCGAGGTCCAGGCCGAAGCCGGCGAGACGATTTGGCAGGTGGCCCAGCGACAGGGGACCACGATCCCGCATCTGTGCTGGCATCCAGCGCCGGGTTATCGCGCCGACGGAAACTGCCGCGCCTGTATGGTCGAGGTCGAAGGCGAGCGGGTGCTCGCCGCCTCCTGCCAGCGCAAGGTCGTCTCGGGCATGAAGGTCAAGACCGCGAGCGAGCGGGCAAAGAAGTCCCGTGAGATGGTCTTCGAGCTGCTGGCTGCCGACCAGCCGGCGCGGGAGGACAGTCACGATCCCAGCGCCAAGTTCTGGCAGTGGATCGATGCGATGGGTGTTGCGACCGACTCGCGCTATCCGCGCGGCGACAAACCGAAGTCCGACACCACACACGCGGCCATCTCGGTCAATCTCGATGCGTGCATCAACTGCGGACTGTGCGTGCGCGCCTGCCGCGAGGTGCAGATGAACGACGTCATCGGCATGGCTTATCGCGGGCACGGCTCGAAGGTTATCTTCGACTTCGACCAGGGCATGGGCAATTCGACCTGCGTCGCCTGCGGAGAGTGCGTTCAGGTCTGCCCCACGGGTGCGCTGATGGAGAGCGCGCTTCTCGACAAGGCCACGCAAAAGCGTGTCGCGTTCGAGACCAAGAGCGTCGATACGCTTTGTCCCTACTGTGGCGTCGGTTGCCAGACCACCGCGCACGTGAAAGACGACAAGATCCTCTACGTCGACGGCCGCGACGGTCCCGCAAACAACAACCGCCTCTGCGTGAAAGGCCGGTTCGGCTTCGACTACATCCATCATCCAGATCGCCTGACCAAGCCGCTCGTTCGCAAGGACGGCGTGGCCAAGGACGCGAACATGCAGTTGCGCGCGGGTGATTGGTCGAAGGTATTCCGAGAGGCGACTTGGGAAGAGGCGCTCGCCAAGGCGGCGGGCGGCTTGAAGACGATTCATGCCCGCGACGGCGGCAAGGCACTCGCAGGGTTCGGATCGGCCAAGGGCTCGAACGAAGAAGCCTACCTTTTCCAGAAACTGATCCGCCAGGGCTTCGGCACGAACAACGTCGATCATTGCACGCGTCTGTGCCATGCCTCGTCCGTTGCCGCGCTCATGGAAGGTCTCAGCTCTGCTGCCGTGACCGCGCCCTTCACCGCGGCAAAGGACGCCGATTGCATCATCGTGATCGGTGCCCGGCCGGCCGAGAACCATCCGGTCGCCGCCACGTTCCTCAAGAACGCCGCCAAGCGCGGCGCCAAGCTGATCGTGATGGACCCGCGCGGCCAGTCCCAGGGTCTCGCGCGCTATGCGTCTCATATCCTCCAGTTCAAGCCTGGTCGCGACGTCGCACTGCTCAATGCGATGCTGCACACGATCATCGAGGAAGGTCTCGTCGACGTGCAGTACATCCAGGGCATGACGGAGGGGTACGAAGCCCTCAAGGCGAAGGTGGCGGAGTTCTCGCCCGAGAAGATGGCGCCGGTCTGCGGTATCGCACCACAGACCATCCGCGAGGTCGCGCGGCTGTACGCGCGCTCCGAGCGCTCGATCATCTTCTGGGGCATGGGCGTGTCCCAGCATACCCACGGCACCGACAACGCCCGATGCCTCATTGCATTGGCCCTCGTCACCGGTCAGACCGGGCGGCCCGGTACGGGGCTGCACCCCCTTCGCGGCCAGAACAACGTCCAGGGTGCCTCGGACGCGGGTCTCATTCCGATGGTGTTCCCGGATTATCGTAGCGTGGAGAACGCCGATATCCGCAAACAGTACGAGGAACTCTGGGGCACGACGCTCGATGCCAAGCGCGGGTTGACCGTGGTCGAGATCATGCACGCGATCTCGGATGGCGTGATCAAGGGCATGTACATCATGGGTGAGAACCCGGCGATGTCCGATCCCGACGTGCAGCACGCCCGCGAGGCCTTGGCGAGCCTCGAGCATCTCGTGGTCCAGGACATCTTCCTGACTGAAACCGCATGGCACGCGGACGTGATCCTGCCCGCCTCGGCCCATGCCGAGAAATGGGGGACCTTCACCAACACCAACCGGCAGGTGCAGATCGCCCGTCCGGTGGTGCCGGCGCCCGGCGAGGCGCGCCAGGATTGGGAGCTGATCCAGGCGATCGCGCAACGCGTCGGCCTGCCCTGGTCCTATCCCGACGTCGGCGCCGTCTTCACCGAAATGGCGGGCGTGATGCCGTCGCTGGCGAACATCACGTGGCAGCGTCTGCTGAAGGAAGATGTCGTCACGTATCCGTGTGACGCCCCCGACAAGCCCGGCAACGAGATCATTTTCTCGCAGTCCTTCCCGACTCAGAGCGGAAGAGCGCGGATCGTCCCGGCCGAGCTGCGTGCGCCGGACGAACTGCCCGACGAGGCTTACCCGCTGGTGCTGACGACCGGGCGCATGCTGGAGCACTGGCACACCGGGTCCATGACCCGTCGTGCGGCCAAGCTCGATCATCTCGAGCCCGAGGCGGTGGTCGGCATTCATCCCGACGAGATGGAGCGTTTGGGGATCGTTGCAGGTGAAATGGTTCGCGTCTCGACGCGGCGTGGCGAGATCACATTGAAAGCCCGAGCTGATCGCGATGTCGCGGTCGGCATGCTGTTCATTCCGTTCGCCTTCGCAGAAGCGCCTGCGAACATGCTGACCAACCCTCAGCTCGATCCGATGGGCAAGATACCTGAGTTCAAGTTCTGCGCCGCGCGTATCGAGAAAGCATCCGTGCCGGTCGCGGCAGAGTAATCGAGACGGGATCGCCGACGTTCGCGATCGTGGGAAAGATGCGCTGCGGCCTTGGCGCGTTTCCATGGTGCAACGGCATGCGAGGTCTCATGCTATCGGTGCGTGCTCGCCGCGGTGACGCATTGCACCACCGGTCGCTTGTTCTGCCCGTTGCAACTCACACGCGCTTTTGTTTTACGGGCTTTCCGCCGCCACTGATCGATAGTCATGCAACTCTCGCAGGGCAGTATCCCGGCTGTCGCAATTTTTCGAAAATCGTTGAATCGCTTGTACGGCAGGAATCGTCATTGAACTGTCGTCAGAGGGTTGCCTGCCGATGGTTCAGCCGGGATAATGCAGGGCCTCGTGCCGAGGCGCAGCTCACCTCGAGGGCAATGAGGTCTGAGGGGTACGGGCGAGGGGAAGGAGCGAGGGTCCTTCTGAAGCGGGGCGGTGCTCGTCCATGGGCGACGCACCACCAACAGGGCGGTGGATCGACGGTCGAGGGCTTTCGTTCGATCCACCGTAGCGGGGTATGTGGCTGCCGGTCCCGGAAACGGGGCCGGCAGTTCAATTTTCCGACGCCTCCCGCCGATCCTTTCAGTGCCGATCCGCTCAGCGACGGAATCTCAGCGACAGGCCAGCCTTGGTCCAGGCCTGCTCCATGGCGTCGAGGTCCGTGTTCCCCGAGGGGTTGGTCCGGCTCGGAAACCAGGGACGACGCGGCTCGACGCTGGAGTGCCATAGCGCGAGGAGCCGGCGCAGCTCGGCCAGCGGCTGGGTATGATCGTCCACGCGGATGTTGATGTCTGGAAAGTCTTCCGTCGTCGTCAGCACCAGGGCCGCGGACTGGCGGCCTCGCTTGTCGCCGCCGGCTGCTTCACCGGCGTCGAGCGCCGTGACCAGCCGCTCGGCCAGTGGCAACGCGCCCTGAGCCGCGAACGTCTTGAAGGTTTCGCCGACGACGGCCTCGCCGGCCAGCATGTTTCCGGCGACCGAGAATCCCGCTCCCGTACGGTCTCCGGCCCACTCCACACAGTTCTTGCCGGTCCACGCGGCCGAGCGCCCCTTGGCGTCGACGCAGTGCACCTGCCGGATGCCGGCACCCTCGTCTCCGGCCAGCGCGCTGGCGATCGCTGCGCTGGGGCTCAGCCCGCGCTCCATCGCATCGAGGATGGCTGGCCCCAGGTAGGGATTCGTCATCGATTGCGTGCAAACTGCCCCTACGCCGCGGCGCAGGTGCGGGCAGCGCGCACCGACGGCGAACGCACAGGTCGTAACGGCAACCGCGAAGGCGCCGGAGACGGGATCGTGGGCAACGATGGACCAGGTCATGGCAGTGTCCTCGAACGATAACATGCGATGCAGAACGGTAGCCGTGACGCGGGGCGAAGCAAATGCGGTCGCCGGGATGCCGCTGCGAGGCGCATGCATGGCCGCGCTGTTGTCGATCGGCGTCGTTCTGGGTCCGGCGGTCCCGGCCGATGCCGCCGGCGCTGCCTGTCCAACGGCCCCGCCAGCCATCGTCGATCTGGACCTGCCGCGCTTCTACGGCAATGCAGCCGGCTCCGTTGTCGATCCGGAAGCCAAGGACGCCCATGCGGCCGCCCCGTTGAACGAATTCGTGCGCTCGACCGTGCAGCTTGCGGATCGGGCGTGGTCGTGTGCGTCTCCGTCCGCCCGTGGCGAGGCAGGCAGGTGCGGCGCGGCACTGCTCGCCGCATGGGCCAAGGGCGGTGCGCTGTTGGGCCGGATGACCACCCGCCAGGCCGAGTACCAGCGGAAATGGGATTTTGTCGGCCTGGCCCTTGCCTGGATAAAACTGCGCCATGCCGCAGCCCCGGCCGAGCGCGCCGTCGTAGAGCCTTGGTTGATCCGGCTCGCCGATGCATCGCGGGCGTTCTTCGACGACCCGGCGCGCACCCGCAACAATCACTGGTACTGGCTTGGACTTGGTCTGGCGGCGGTCGGGATTGGTGCAGACAGCGAGCGCCACTGGGCAATGGCGCGCGGGATCATGGCCGACGCCGCGCGCGACATCGCCGCCGACGGCACGCTGCCCAAGGAAATGGAGCGCCGCTCGCGCGGGCTGTTCTATCACGTTTTCGCGGTTACCCCGCTGGTGGTGATGGCGGAGCTCGGCGCCTCACGCGGCGAGGCCTGGTACGAGGTCGGCGGCGGCGCGCTACACAGGCTGGTGCGCGTCTGCCACGAGGGACTGAAGTATCCTGTGCGCTTCGACGCGCTCGACGGCATGCCTCAGGAACGCCCCGTGAACCCTCGCGCGGGCTGGCTCCAACTCTACGAGGCGCGCTTCCCAGGCCGCCTTGCCGGGCCCCATCCCGTGGTGGGCGATGCTCGTCGTTGGCTGGGCGGCAAGGTCGCGACGCTCCGTGCCGCGTCGCGTCCACCAGAGGCGGCTGAGCCTCACGGCACGTCCGGGCTCCATACGGCCGCGCCTGCGCGTGGTTCCGGCTGCCGACGACCGACCTCCGGTCGAAGATGTTCATGGTACGCCCGATCGGCTTGACTGGAGGCCCGCTCTTCGTCCAAGACCGCCCTGAGGTTGAGCGGCTGAGCGCGCCACCCGTGCGGCGGGCGCGGCAGATCTGCATGGGGTTGGACGCGAGACACATGACGAGGGACGCAGCTTCCCGACGCCGGTTGAAGTGGGCTCACCGGACCATTCTGGCCAGCCTCGGCTTGTTGATCATCGCGGTGGGCGGCTGTGCACCCGGACCTCAACTCGTCACCACGTCGCTGCAGGCGCCGGGCGGCCCCGCGGGAACCGTCTGCGTGCTCTCGGTCGTCGGCAAGCGCTTCGCGTTGCAGCGGGTCGGGTTCACCGTCTTCGGCAACAGCCACGACACGGTCGACATCTCCGTCTGGGGCCTGGACGAACTGATCGCCCGCTAGGTGGGCGTCGCCACCGGCGGTCGGATCGCGACCAAGTCGGTGCCGGTGACGATCGCCGATCCGGCCGAGGCGGTGGAGTACATCAGCTCCACCCGCGGCCCCTTCTCGAGGGACAATCCGGCCTGGGAGAACGAGAAGCGCAAAGCGGCGGCCGATCCCGCCTGCGCCGCCGTCTTGACCGTGACATTGGGGTACTCGCGTGTCGGATCGACCAACCAAGGGGTTGCCGGCATCGGACTGCTGGAGACCGCGGCTCCGCCGTTCACCGGCGGCAAGACCATCCTCCACGCCCTGCTGTCGCTCCAACTCTACGAAGCGAATTCCATGAAGCAGGTCACCTGGGCCAACACCCACCCCGGGCCGAGCCTGTTCGCCGGCACCGTCAGAGGTCCTCACCGCGAGCTCGACCAGTCCTGGCGCATCCAGAAGGAGGCGGTGCTTGCGAGCCAGCAGCACAGAAAGGTCGTCGAGGAGCTGGTCGGCCAGGCGGTCGGCGAAGTCGTCCCGCAAGTGATCGCGGTGGACGGCAAGCCCGGGGCGGCAGCCGCCGCCGCCAAGTCCGTGCGTCGGCCCGGGGAGTAGGGCAGCCTGTGGAAGCGCGGCGCGCTTCGTGGTGTCGCGTTCGCGGACGCATTTGACGACGCGTCGGCGAGCCCCTAGGGTCCCGCGCTTGCCAAATCGCCCCCGGAAAACTCCAGAACTCCCATGACTTCGCTCGATGAGTCCGCCCTTGTCGCTGCCGCCGGCGACGCCCGCGCCTGGCCGTTCGAGGAGGCGCGCCGGTTGATCCAGCGCCTGGAGCGGATCAAGGGCGGCGCCGAGAAGACGGTGATCTTCGAGACCGGCTACGGCCCCTCGGGCCTGCCGCACATCGGCACCTTCGGCGAGGTGGCGCGCACCAGCATGGTCCGCCACGCCTTCGAGGTGCTGACGCAAGGCAAGCGCGCGACCCGCCTGATCTGCTTTTCCGACGACATGGACGGCTTCCGCAAGGTGCCCGACAACGTGCCGAACAAGGAGGCGATGGCCGCCCATCTGGGCAAGCCGCTGACCCGCGTGCCCGACCCGTTCTCGGACCAGTATCCGAGCTTCGCGCACCACAACAACGCGCGCCTGCGAGCCTTCCTCGACCGGTTCGGGTTCCAGTACGAGTTCTTCTCCGCCACCGAGTGTTACACCTCGGGCATGATGGACGAGACACTGCTGCGCATGCTGCGCGTCTATGACGACGTCATGGCGATAATCCTGCCTACTCTCGGCGAGGAGCGCCGCAAGACCTATTCGCCGTTCCTGCCGATCTGCCCGCGAACCGGACGCGTGCTGCAGGTGCCGATGGTGAAACTGCACCGCCGCAAGGGCACCGTCGTCTACCTCGATCCCGAGACCGGCAAGAAGGTCGAAACGAAGGTCACGGGCGGAGCGGTGAAGTGCCAGTGGAAGGCGGACTGGGCGATGCGATGGGCCGCGCTCGGCGTCGACTACGAAATGGCGGGCAAGGATCTGATCGACTCGGTGACGTTGTCCTCGCGCATCTGCAAGGCGCTCGGCGGAACGCCGCCCGAAGGCTTCAATTACGAACTCTTCCTCGACGAGAAGGGCGAGAAGATCTCCAAGTCCAAGGGCAACGGCCTGACCATCGACGAATGGCTCACCTACGCCTCTCCGGAGAGCCTTTCCCTTTTCATGTACCAGAAGCCGAAGGCGGCCAAGAAGCTGCACTTCGACGTGATCCCGCGCGCGGTCGACGACTACCTCGCCTTCGTCGCGCGCTATCCTGCGGACGAGCCGAAGGCCAAGCTCGACAATCCCGCCTGGCATATCCACGGCGGTCAGCCCCCGCCGGCCGAATTGCCGCTGACGTTCGCGCTGCTGCTCAACCTCGTCGCGGTCTCGAACACCGAGGACAAGGCGGTACTGTGGGGCTTCATCCGCCGCTATGCGCCCGAGGCGACGCCGCAGCGCTATCCGGTGCTCGACCACCTTGTGGGCTACGCGGTCAACTACTACCGCGACTTAGTAAAGCCGACGAAGACCTATCGCGCGGCGAGTGCCGAGGAGGCGGCGGCACTGAAGGCGCTCGATGCTGCACTCGCCGCGGCTCCAGCGGGAGCCAGCGCGGAAGAACTCCAGAACCTCGTCTACGAGGCGGGCAAGGCGCACGGCTTCGCCGACAAGCTGCGCAGCTGGTTCCAGGCGATATACGAGGTCCTGCTCGGCCAGTCGCAAGGCCCGCGCTTCGGCTCGTTCATCGCGCTGTACGGTGTGTCCGAAACCCGTGCACTCATTGCCAAGGGACTGTCTGGCGGGCTGTTGACGCCGGAGGGCGTTGCGGGAGCGAGGGCTGGTGCCTGATCCGACGCGTGCCGGGTGTGCGTCCCGCGGCGGGCGGTGAAGAGATGCGGAACTCGAGCGGATCGAGGCGTTAGGACGCATCATTCCGGCAAGGGCCGACTTCCTTGACAACGAGCGCCACGGCTTCCATAACGCGGCACCAGCCGGTCATTGGCTTCGGGCGCGTAGCTCAGCGGTAGAGCACACCCTTCACACGGGTGGGGTCACAGGTTCAATCCCTGTCGCGCCCACCAGTTTTGTCAATAAAATTAATGACTTACGAAGCGCTCAACAGGCGGCGACCTGTTCGGCGACGAACTGGGAAGCACATGGGAAGCACGAGAGCTGGTTTCAGCTTTCTTGGCACGCTTGCCTCAACGATCGGGCAGACTGGCACAGCTGCGCAACCTCGCGTCGTACTTCGATTGCGTCCCGAGTGAACAGGCCAGACCGGTAGCGACCATTCCTCTCGCCTTCAGGCGCTCCGCTGCCGGCGGCTCCGCCCTGCATTCTGCAGCGCTTCTTGCCCGCCACAGCGGGCGACCGGCACTGGCTCCCCGTCCGCGTCCGCGCGCCGCACTTCGGGCATTGGCTGAGTGCTGGGGGCTGGCAGGTGCTCCTTTGCATGGGGTTGATTGCTGTTTTCAAGTGTCCCCCCTCCCCCAGGGTGCATTGTTCCAGTGTTGACGGGGCCAATCACGGCCTGGGCGCCCGGGTGAACGTGGACGACACGAACGGTCTGCTCGCCGTCACGCTGCAACTTCGCGAGCGCCTCGACCTGCATCGTGAAAGTGCGCAGCAGCTTCACGGCCATGTTGCCGGCACAGTCGAACTGCGGGATCTCGCTCACACGCGCGGATCGCCTCAGGCTCTCCTGGGCTAGATAGTGGGTCATAGCCATCTGCACGGCGAGGGCAGCCTGCAGCTCATCTGCTGGCTTGGCGGCCTCGACCATCGTCAGCATCGCGTTGACCCGCACCTCTTCGATGCCTCCATCCGAGGTTCGGCAGGAATTCATGATGGCATTGAGCTGTGAGACTGCGAACGCGGTCCCTTTTGTCCCGAAGGCGGATTCAAGCCTTGCGACCCATCCTGCGTAATCGTTGTGAGGTGGGCCGATCTTGTCGGCGTCGTTCTTGTTGCCACGGCCGATCCGAACCAGCAGGCGGGGAGCTTTGTTGCTCACCTGTCCGACCGCAACTTGAATCGCGGCGACTTCGTGCGCGTTGGGGGGAGGCAGCTCTTCAGCTGTTCGTGATTTCGAGGCGCTTGGCTCCATCGTGAAAACTCTCGCGCGCGGCCTGCCGGCGGCCGTAAGTGGGGTGCCCTAAACGCCGTACGCCGTAAGCCATGGGCGCTCCACGAGCCGCGCGCCCTACGCACTGCGCTGCTTGGCGGCTTCGCGCTTTGAGCGCGCTACCATTTGAGCGCCGCGCGTAAACCATCTCTTGATAGCCTTGAATTCGGCATTACAGGATTTCTTACAGATAAAGGAGCGGCTGGGCGATCACTCCCCCGGTGACCGCGGGTGTAGCTTTTCAACCGCCGTCGACACCACCTCCCGTGGTGACCGCGCCGTCACAAGCCTCTCCTTCGAAGTCTCGATCGTCCACGCCTACCGCAAGGCCGTAACGCTCCGCAGGCCAGCCACCTCGTTGCGGACGATGATCGATCAGCGAGCTATGCGCGGAAGTTGGTGACGGCGTGAATCGGTGAAGGCGGCATATC
>CAYMEB010000166.1:0-10652 GCA_964389095.1 uncultured Hyphomicrobiaceae bacterium | reverse complement strand
CCCAAAGCCGCCGCCTGAGCCATCAGGCCGTCACCAAGATTTGGCGATAGCTCCCGCGCCGGCAGCGCGTGCGCTGTCCGAGCCTGCGCCGCGACGCCTGGCCGGCTGACGGCCTGAAAAGGCCTCGAAACGCCGGCCGCACCCTCGCGGTATCGCTCGAGGAGCCGGATCGTCGCCGATCTTGCTCGCCTTCACGGCGGCGGCGGGAGCATCACGGCGCAAGAGGCGCGCCGCTCACGCCCGAGCACGACGGCGATCTTGCGAAACGCTCAGCCCTGAGCGCGACGGGCAGCCTCGAGCTTCTCCCGCGCAGCCCTGCCCTCCGCGGCGGCAGCGCGCCGCCGCGCGACGCGCTCGACGAAGTCGGCGGTCCGTTCGACCACGACATGGCGCTGCTGATCGAGCGTGATGATGTGGTAGCTGTCTTCGAGGACGACCGTTTCCACCATGCCGGCCAGATGCGTCTGCAGATATTGCGCGTTCTTCAGGCTCGCCATGTCGTCGTCGCGCGGATGGATTACGAGTGCGGGCTGACGCACGGTGCCGAGCCGCTTCTTCACCTGGCGGACGAGGGCGTTGAAGTTGGCGAAGGAGCGGATCGGCGTGGAGAACACACCGGCCTGGCCCGCATCCCCGCTCTGCATCGCATTGACCAACAGCGCGCGCACGCGCTCGTCCTTGAGGCCATAGGGCTCGTGCTCGGGCAGCTCGATCTCGAAGGGGATTCGGGTCGGCAGGACGTAGTTGATGATCCGGGAGTACCAGGGCATCGACCAACCGTCGAGCTTCAGCGTCGGAGCAAGCAACAGAAGCCCGTGAACCTCGTCGGGGCGGTTCTGCGCCAGATGGGTCGCCAGAATGCCGCCCATCGACAGGCCGCCTGCGATGATGGTGTCGCAATGCTCCTTGAGCCGGTCGTGAGCGATCTCGACGCTGCGGTACCACTCGCGCCACGTGGAGCGGCGCAGTTCCTCGGGCGTGCCGCAGTGGCCGGCGAGCTGCATCGTGTAGACGGTGTGGCCGGCCTGCGCGAGCGCGCGCGCGACGAAGCGCATCTCGAGCGGCGTGCCGCCGAGCCCGTGGATGAGGAGAACTCCGAGACGCCCGCCCGCGACGAACTCGCTGCGGTCAGGGATCGGGGCTTCGATCTGTGTCGACATCAGTTCCGAATGCTTTCCATGATCATGCGCGGGCTCCCGCGCTCCCTGCCGAGGAGCGAGGCTGAGAGCCGCGTCAGGCGTTTTGCGTGGCGTGATCGAGCAGCTTGTCGAGCAGCTTGATCGCGAGGTCGATCTCCTCCCGGGAGATGTGCAGGCTGGGCGCCAGCGTTATGACGTTCTTGTAGTAGCCGCCGATGTCGAGGACGCAGCCGTAGGTGCGTCGCCCGCCGACGTCGATGCCACCGGCGAGGCCGAGATCGACCATCTTGTCGACGAGCCGCTTGGCCGGCGTGAAGCTGTCGGCTGGTTCGCAGATCTCCATGCGGAGCGCGAGGCCCAGTCCATCGACGTCGCCGACGATCCGGTATTTCTTTTTCAGTTCCTGCAGGCCGGCGAGGAACAGAGCGCCCTTCTCACTGACCATCGTCTCGTAGTCGGTTTCCTGCATCATGCGCATCGCTTCCAGCGCGACGCCCGTCCCCATCGGGTTGGCGTTGAACGTGGAGTGCGTCGATCCGACCGGGAAGGTCTTGGGGTTGATCATCGCCTCCTTCGCCCACACACCGGCGAGCGGGTTGAGGCCGTTCGTGATCGCCTTGCCGAACACGATCGCGTCGGGAACGACGCCGAAATGCTCGATCGACCAGAGTTTTCCGGTGCGGAAGAAGCCCATCTGGATCTCGTCAACGACCATCAGGATGCCGTGGTCGTCGAGAACCTTCTTGAGGCCTTTGAAGAAGTTCATGGGCGGGACGACGTAGCCGCCCGTGCCCTGCAGCGGCTCGAGGTACAGTGCGGCGTACTCGGCCTCACCGACTTTCGGATCCCACAGGCCGTAGTATTCGCTCTCGAAGAGGCGCGCGAAGTCCTTCACGCACTTCTCTCCGTATTCTTCCTTGGTCATGCCCTTGGGGCCGCGGAAGTGATACGGGAACGGAATGAACATCGCGCGGTCGCCGAAATGACCGTAACGGCGGCGGTAGCGATAGGAGGAGGTGATCGCCGAGGCGCCGAGCGTCCGGCCGTGATAGCCGCCCTCGAACGCGATCATCAACGACTTGCCGCCCTTGAAGTTGCGCACGATCTTCAGGCTGTCTTCGACAGCCTGGCTGCCGCCGACATTGAAATGGACGCGACCCTTGGCGCCGAACTTGCGCTCGGCGTCGCGCGCGATGATCGTGGCGAGCTCGATCTTCTCGCGGTGCAGATACTGCGATGCGACCTGCGGCAGCGTGTCGAGCTGCCGGCGAACCGCATTGGCGAGACGCTCGTTCTTGTAGCCGAAGTTGACGGCCGAGTACCACATCTGCAGATCGAGGAACTCGCGTCCCTGCGAATCGTACATGAACGATCCGTTGCAGCCGGTGAAGATCTTCGGCGGGTCGGTATAGTGGACGGTGTCGCCATGCGAGCAGTAGGTGGCCTCGAGCGCGAGGAGTTCTGCTTCGCTGAGTTGCGCTGTCGTTGGGTGACTGTCCTGCATATCGCTCTTCCCGCTCTGCTCCTCAGGCTGCCTGCCTGGCGCGCGCCCTGGCCACGTCGGCTCCCGCGCGCCGGGCAACCTTATGGCCGAAGTCGATGAGGCTTTCGTTGACGAGGTCCCGCTGACGGTCGAGCGTCACCACGTGGTAGCTATCGTCCAGGACCACTGTGTACACGAGCCCGCCGAGGCGCTTCTGCAACATGGCGGCGTTGCCCAGCGAGGCGCGATCGTCCTCGCGCGGATGAACGACAAGCGCGGGCTGACGGATGACGCCGAGGCGGCTCTCGACACCCTTCACCAGCCGGCGGAATTCCAGCATCGACCGTCCCGGCGTGCCGGGAAGGCCGGCGGTCGCACTGACGTCACTGGTCAGTGCCCTCAGCACGAAGTCCCGCAGCCGCCTGTCCTTGATCCCGTAAGGCTCGATCTCGCGGAACATGAAGCGGTCCGCCGTCCAGCGATCGTTGACGAGATTGAACAGCGGCGCATACCAGGGAACAGCCCAGCCGTCGAAACGGAAGGTCGGGGCCAGCATCGCGACGCCGTCGACGAGATCCGGGCTCTCGATCGCGAGTTGCGCCGACAGAACGGCGCCCATCGAAAGCCCGCCGACGACGACGGTGTCGCAGTCCCGGGCGAGCTCCGTGAGGGCGGCAGACGCGCTGTCGCTCCAGTCGCGCCATGTGGTGGCGCGCAGGTCGTCGAGCGTTCCGCAATGGCCCGCGAGCTGGGGCACGTGCACCCGGAAGCCGGCCCGCGACAGCCCGAGCGCCTGATAGCGCAGCTCCATCGGCGTTCCCGACAGCCCATGCAGCAGCAGGAAGCCGGTGCGCCCGTCGCCGAGGCGATAGCCGTGGTCGCGCGGTGCCTTCGGCTCGGTGTTTGTGATCGAGATTGCCACGGCGGTCAGGCGCCCACCTTGCCGAGGCCGCGACGGCGGAAGCGGCTTGCGGCTTCCTCCGCCACCCTGGGGACGTCGAGATAGCCCTGTTCGCCGAGCCAGGCGGTCAGAAGCTGCGTCGCCTCGTCGAAGACCTCGAACCGGCCGTGGGGGATGTTGTTGGTCTCGCAGTGACGGGCGAGGGCGCCCTTGGCCAGCACGAAAGTGGTCCGGGCCGACACGCAGAAGTCCGATCGGCCATCGCCCACCATGATCGTGGCGGGTGCTCCGATCCCCATCGCAGCTGCGCACTTGCAGTTGCCGGAATCCGAAATACAGGCCTGCTTGCGGAAGGGGAATTCGAGTTCCCAGCGATTTTCACCACGGTGGGCGAGATGGTTCGCGGCGGAATGAAGTTCGATGCCGGCGCGGCGCAGGACGCCCTTGACTGCCCGGTCGAAGCCGTCGGAGAGCACGCTGATGCCGATCTGTTTGGATTGGCAGAAGGCCACGAAGCCGGCAAAGCCGGGATCTACCGAGATATCGGCGATCGCCGCGTCGAGTTCGGCCGGGGTCGCGCGGATCAGTGCGGCCTGACGGGACAGGCACTCGCGTGAGCCGATCTTGCCGGCTTTCCACTCGGCCTCGACCTCGAGCCACGACGGCTCCGCGAACCGCTCCAGGAGCGTATCGGTCGCATCCTGAGGGACGATGGTGCCGTCGAAGTCGACGAACACATGGCATTTCACACGCGAAATCGACACGTCCTGAGAACTCTTTGTTGGATTGACCGGTCTTGAGGCGCCTGAGACTGGATTGAAGCTTTTACGCCAGATCGAGCCCCCGCGAACCTCGCGCGACATGTCATCGTTAACGCCGCGTATCGAGCGTTCGAACGCGGCACGAAAAGCGGTTGCCGTTACGGCCGGCGTACCCCACGCCGTCCTCGAGAGCGGGCCAGCGCCCGCCTCGGTAGCCCCGCCGGGTTTACCCAGCGGCCGCCATTGGTTGGCTAAATGGGGCGACAATCAGGATTTGGCTAGGGAGACGATCGCACAGGGCTGCGCGTCGCGAGCATGCCGGCAGCGACGTAGGCAGTGGCCGACGCCGCCAGCGCCAGCACGTACGGGGTGCTAAGTTCGAGGCCGTACTTGGCCCCCGCCCACACGATCATACCGCTCGATATGGCGGCATAAGCGCTTGATGAAGAACCATAATTCGTAAAGAGGGCAAACATGAGCGTCACGAAGATGCCGGCGGAGCCGAAGGCCGAGGCGGTTTCCACAAGGTCCTTGATGCTGGTCGACGTCGCGGCCAGCAGGTAGGCGACCACGGTCAGCGCTGCGACGGTGAGCCTCACGGACCAAAGTCTGGTCGTCGCGGTCCAGTCGGGGAACATCTGCACGATCAGGTTGTGGGAGACCTGCGCCGCGGGTGCGTGGAGGGTCGAGTGCACCGTCGAGAGGACGGCCGAGATGATCGCCCCCACGAAGACGATATGCAAGACGCCGGGAAGGTGGGCCTCGGCCAGCCTGGGCACCAGTTCCTCCGTCTCTTTGAGGCCTGGCAAGGCGGTGGGCCCGATCAGGCCGAGATAGATCGGGATCAGCCCGACCAGCAAGTACAGGCCGCCGCCGATCGACGTACCCCGGGCTGCGACCGCCGGTGATTGGGCCCCCAGAAAGCGCGAGATCAGCTCGACCGCGACGATGGTGCCGCACAACGGTATGGCGATTTTCTCGACGAACGTCAGCGCGGTGGCATCGTCGCCGATGAGGGACAGCCGACCGTCGCCGGCGGTCGCGATCGCAGTCGCCGGACCTCCGAACTTTGACGCGATCGCAATGCCCAGGATCGCGAGCCCGAGCATGACGACGATGCCCTGAATGGTGTCCGTGACGGCGTCGGCGAGCAGTCCACCGATGATCGAGTAGACGGCCACGCTCACTGCGGCGATCAACAGCGCCTTCTGCAGGCCGACACCGGCATTGCTTTCGAGCACGACGCCGAAGACCCGTATCTGGGCCGCCGCCCAGAACAGGGAGCCCGGAACCAGGACCAACACCACCAGGCGTTCGACGCCGGGGGAGTATCGATTGCGGAAGAGGTCGGCGAACGTCGTGAGTTCCTTCGCTCGCAGCCGCGCCGCCAGGAACACACCCATCAGCACGATCGCGACCGCGTAACAGATCGGATCGACGACGGCGCCGGACAGGCCCTTGTCGTAGATGCCGGCAGCGGCTGCGGTTACCGCTTCCGAACCGAAGAAGGTGGCGAAGACCGAAAATGCGACCAGGGTGGTGCCGAGCGAACGGCCGGCGACGATGTAGTCGTCGTCACTCTTGATGCGCCGCGAAAGTGATATGCCGATAGCGATCTGAAGCGCGATGTAGGCCATGATGGCCACCAGCACACCACTCATCGTTCCCCCATCCGTTCCCGCGGTCCCCTCGCCGGCACATTCGCCGGAGTGGGGGGCAGCGTCAACCAGGCGTGTCGGGTTCTTCGGTTGCTCGCGCGCCGCTCAGCAAGAGTGCGCGCCGATGAACCGAGCTATTCCGGCCGGCAATTCTGCGGATATCGGTCTCGTGGGATCGGAATAAGCCGCAAGGTTGGCCGCCCGGTCTTCCGTTTCGACATCCTTGAGAACGTGGTTCATCGCTCTCACGAGCAGCAATTCCGCATCCGGCCGCGCCGCGCTCAGGCCGCGTGCGTCTTCCTCGCCGATCTGGATGTCCCTCTGTCCTTGGACGATCAGGATCGGCCCGCGATAGGCGGAGGCCAGTGCGGCGGGATCGAGGGCCAGAACGCTGATCAGGAACTTCTGTACGCCGCTGTGAAAGAGCGGAACCAGGGCCGAATCGAGTTTGCGTGCATCATAGGTGGTGCCCGCCTCCAGCGCGCTGAGGACCTCGGATGCCTGGGCGAGAAGAGGAGCGTTCGCGGGGTTCGCTCGAAGCTGTCGTCGGACGATCTCGCCCAGTCTGCGCCCGGGCGTCGCCACGAGAACGAGGCCGCAGAGTCCCTGCTGACGCTGGGCTGCCGCGAGCGCGACCAGGCCGCCCTCGCTGTGCCCGATGAGCCAGACACACGATGCCGCCGTTTTCGCTCGAATCGAGGCGATCCATGCGGCGACGTCGTCGACGTACTCAGCGATCGTTACTGCGTTCGCATCCGGGGTGGCTGCGGCGCTGGAGTACATGCCGCGCTTGTCGATCCGCACACTCGATATGCCGGCTGCGGCCAGTGCCTCCGCCAGGAGCCGGTATTGCGAGGCTCGCACACCGAAGGGATTGTTGCCGTCGCGGTCCGTAGAACCCGACCCGGGAATGATGAGGGCCAGCGGAGCGGGCGACCGTTCCGCTCGCATTATCAGTCCGCGCAGAGGACCTTGGGGACCGGGTGCCTCGATCTCCCCCTGCGCCGCCGACGCGCACGGCAGCGAGATCAGGACCATCAGGATGGCGACGGCCGCGCGCACGATCATGCTGTTTTCCTCTCGCTTCGGCGTGCTAATTCTGATGCTGCCGTGGGCGAACAGACGCAACACGGCGCGCGTCAGAGGCTGGAGAGGCTCATGTCAGACCAAAAAGGTCACCAGGGCAACCGCCGCGATCCCGGCGCCGACCCCGCGGCCGCGGACCGTCGCGCGCCTCATCCCCAACTCGTGCGCGAGCGGGAGGAGCGCTCCGAGCGGCTCGCCGACGCCCTGCGTCAGAACCTCAAGCGTCGCAAGCAACAAGGGCGCGCGCGTGCCGACGGCCAGGAGGAGGGGTGAGCCGCCCTGCATGTGAAGCCGCCTGTCCCAATCCCCGGCCTTTCTGGCCGAAACCCGAGAGAGATCACCATGGCTGCGCACGACGCCAAGGTCCGGTATGAGCGCGATGGCCGCATCGCACGCATCACGCTCGACCGCCCGGACGTCCTCAACGCGATCGACGACGAGATGCCCGCGGCTCTCGCGGAGGCCGTGGCGCGCGCCGACAGCGACGAGAAGGTTCACGTCATCGTGCTTTCGGGCGCGGGCCGTGCCTTCTGCGCCGGTTACGACCTGACGTACTACGCCCAGGGCGACCGCACCAATCGCTACACGCAGTCGATGCCGTGGGACCCCATGAAGGACTTCACCTTCATGGCGCGCAACACGGAACACTTCATGAGCCTGTTCCGTTCGAAGCGTCCCGTGATCTGCAAGGTGCACGGGTTTGCCGTGGCCGGCGGGTCGGACATCGCGTTGTGCTCCGATATCATCATCATGGCCGAAGATGCCCAGATCGGCTACCCGCCGACGCGCGTATGGGGCTGCCCCACGACGGCGATGTGGCTCTACCGGCTCGGGCCCGAAAAGGCCAAGCGCATGCTCTTCACCGGCGACAAGATCGACGGCCGGCAAGCCGAGAAGCTCGGTCTCGTGCTCAAGGCGGTTCCCGCCTCGCAGCTCGACGAGGAAGTGGAGGCCCTGGCGCGGCGCATCGCGAGCGTGCCGCAGAACCAGCTCATGATGCAGAAGCTGATGCTCAACCAGGCGCTTTCGAACATGGGTCTCGCCAACACCCAGATGATCGCGACCATCTTCGACGGGATCACGCGCCACTCTCCCGAGGGCATCAACTTCAAGCGCCGCGCCGAGGAGAAGGGCTGGAAGCACGCTGTCGACGAGCGCGACCAGGGCACCTTCGATTGGACTGCCAACGAACCGATCCGGGACAACAGATGATTGTCGCCGGCGTCACGGTTGTTGATGGAGGCAGAAGATGAAGAACGTCGCTCTGCGATCGGGAGCGGCCATGCCGGTGCTGGGGCTGGGCACGTGGCGCATGGGCGAGAGCCGGGCCCGCCGCGCCGACGAGGTCGCGGCTCTGCGCCTCGGACTCGATCTCGGCATCCGCCTGATCGACACCGCCGAGATGTACGGCGAGGGCGAGGCCGAGACGATCGTGGCCGACGCGATCGCTGGGCGCCGCGACGAAATCATGATCGTCTCGAAGGTCTATCCACACAACGCCTCGCGCAAGGGCGCGATCGCTGCGTGCGAGCGCAGCCTGAAACGCCTGAAGACCGACCGGATAGATCTGTATCTTCTGCATTGGCGCGGCTCTCATCCGCTCGAGGAGACGGTCGCGGCCTTCCAGAAGCTGCAGCGCGACGGCAGCATCGGGGCATGGGGCGTTTCCAACTTCGACATTCACGACATGCAGGAACTGGCCTCTGTCACCGGCGGACTCGAATGCACCTCCAATCAGGTCCTCTATCACCTGGGCGAGCGTGGCATCGAGTTCGACCTGCTGGCGTTGTGCCAGCGCTCCGACGTCGCGGTGATGGCCTATTCGCCGCTCGGTCAGGGGCCGCTCCTGAGGCATGCCGCGCTCCGGACCATCGCACGCAAGCACGATTGCGATCCGGCAGCCGTCGCCCTGGCGTTCGTGCTTCTACATCCGGGTCTGGTCACGATCCCCAAGGCGACGCAGCCTGACCATGTGCGCGCGAACCTGAAGGCGCTCGATGTGATCCTCGATGCCGACGATCTTGCCGCACTCGACGCGGCATTCCCTCCGCCGCGGCGCGCAATGCCGCTGGCAATGACTTGAACGAGGAGCACGGCCAACCATGGCGAGAGTGATCACTGTCGGTGCGGCACAGCTGGGGCCGATCCAACGCTCGGATTCGCGTCGGAGGGTCGTGGGGCGGATGCTCGAGCTGGTGAAGCAGGCCGCGCACCATCGTTGCGACCTCGTCGTGTTCCCGGAGCTCGCCCTGACGACGTTCTTTCCACGCTGGTACATGCAGGATCAGGACGAGATCGACGCATTCTTCGAGCACGAGATGCCGTCGAACGAGACCGCTCCGCTCTTCAATGCCGCCAAGGAAGCCGGCATGGGCTTCTATCTGGGTTTTGCCGAACTGGAGCGGCGGGCGGACGGCATTCACCGGTTCAACACCTCGATCCTCGTCGACCGCGGCGGCAAGATCGCGGGCAAGTACCGGAAGATCCATCTCCCGGGGCATGCCGAGCACGAGCCCTGGCGCGCGTTCCAGCACCTGGAGAAGCGGTATTTCGAGGTCGGAGATCTCGGATGGGGCGTCTGGCGCACCATGGGCAGCAATTTCGGAATGGCGATCTGCAACGACAGGCGCTGGCCCGAAACCTACCGCGTGATGGGTCTCCAGGATGTCGAGATGGTCCTGCTCGGCTACAACACGCCGCGCCACAACCCTCCGGCTCCCGATCACGATCGGCTTTCTGAATTCCACAATCAACTTTCGATGCAGGCCGGTGCGTATCAGAACGGGACCTGGGTCGTCGGAGTCGCGAAGTGCGGGGTCGAAGAAGGCTGCGAGATGATCGGCAACTCGTCCATCATCGCCCCGACCGGCGAGGTGATCGGCCAAGCCCTGACCCAGGACGACGAACTCGTGATCGCCCGTTGCGATCTCGATATCGGCAAGAGCTACAAGTCGACGACATTCAACTTCGCGCGCCATCGCCAGCCGCACGCCTACAAGATGATCGTCGAGCGGACGGGGGCGATCGGCCCCGAGGAATGATCCACCTGGTCGCACGGAACCTCGAGGCGGTCCGGGCGGCGTGCGCGCGCCATGGGGTCCGATCGCTGGTGATCACCGGGCCGATCGCCCGTGGCGACCAGTCCGGGGCCATCTCGGACATCGACTTCCTCGTGGAGCTCGACGGCGACCCCTCCACGGCGCACCGGTCGCGTCAGCAGCTGCGCGAGGACTTCGCCGGCATCCTCGGCCGGGCGGTCGTGGTGATGCCCGCCGCCGCGGTGACGGACCCGATGCTCCTCGCGGACCTGAAGGAAGGCGCGCTGCAGGTGTTCCCGCCCTGAACCGAGGGCACGCGCGGGGGCGCCGCCCACGGGGGCCCACGCTATACTTGCATCATGGCGCAAACGCGCAAACGACTCCCGGCGATGTCGCCTGCGCAGGCAGCGGCGTGCTGCCGGCCGGTGGACGGGCTGCTCGACGCGGCGTTCTTCAGGGCGCTGGGCGATCCGACCCGGCTGAAGCTGCTCGGCTGCCTGGCCAAGTGCGGGCGCGCCTGCTCGGTGACCGAGATCGCAGCGTGCTGCTCGGTGCCGCGAGCTTCTGGCAGGGTGTGGACGTCCGC
>CAYMEB010000165.1:0-10729 GCA_964389095.1 uncultured Hyphomicrobiaceae bacterium | reverse complement strand
GTGGCGCAGCTGCACCGAGTTGAATCAAGACGCGACAGCAAAATCTGGAGTTCCGGAGAGCGGCGAGTTCTACCAGCACACGCGAAGTCATGTTATGCGCGTCGGACGCGCCGAATGCGACGAGCAGATCCTCTGACCCATCGAACGTCGGCGCGTGTCTCGGAATGCCAGCCGCAACCGCGTACTGCAGACCGCACAGCGCATGGGCTCCAGGGGCGACAGATCGGTACTCGCCGGCTTCGGCCGCGGCATTGATCACAATGTCGGTTTGGATGGGCCTGTCCAACAGATCGTCAAATGTTGCGAGACGCGGAACCCGCGCACGGATGGACCGCTGCCAGACGGCTCCGAGCAGATAGGTGTCAACGAGCACCAGATCGAAGGGCTCGAGCGACGACGTCTCTCGAAGCATGTGCTCCGCGTCGGCTATCTGCCTCTCTGGAGGTAGTTCCGACTCGCCGAACCGCCCCTCGGTCCCGGCCGCCGTCAGCACACAAACCCGCTCCATCTCGATCGACCGCGAAGCGAGAAATGACCGAGTCGTACAATCACACGCCCAGCGAACATCGGCTCCCGCCCGAGCGAGTTCCAGTCCGACCGACCCACAGCGCGCCACGTGGCCCCCGCCGACCATACCGGAGCCCACGGTCCGAACAAGGATGCGAGGGCCACGGCGCATGTTCAACCGATTGCGCGGCGCAGCGTGTCGACCACGCGCCGAACCTCCGAGTCGGTCAGAAGCGGATGCATCGGCAAAGAGATGGCTCTTCGGTAGTAACGCTCGGCGACGGGGCAATGGCCCGGACCAAACCCGCGATCTCGATAGTACGGTTGGAGATGCACAGGGATGTAGTGCACGTTCACCCCGATACCCGCTTCGCGCATTTTCTCGAAGATCGTACGGCGACGAGCCTCGATCTCAGCACCAAGCTGGACTACGTAGAGGTGCCAGGCACTGACCGCACCGGGCCGGCGCGGTGCCGGCAGCACTGGCAGTTCGCGAAGCAGGTCGCTGTAGAGACACGCGATCTCGGCCCTACGAAGGAGCAACGCGTCGATCCGACGCATCTGGCTTACGCCGAGCGCTGCCTGAATGTCAGTCATCCGGTAGTTCAGGCCAAGTCCGATCTGCTCGTAGTACCATGCACCCTCTGAGGCCGCCCGCATCTGGGCAGAGTCGCGGGTGATGCCGTGCGTGCGCGCAAGACGCATGCGGAGCGCAAGCTCGGCGTCATCAGTGAGAGCAGCACCCCCCTCCGCCGTGGTCACAATCTTCACTGGGTGGAAACTAAAGACGGTGATGTCGGCAACGCGACCAGCACCGACACGACGGCCCTCGTCGATCGCGCCGATGGCATGCGAGGCGTCCTCGAGAATCCGGAATCCATATCGGTCCGCTAACCGACGGAATTGGGCGAGCCCCACAGGGAGTCCGGCGAAGTCGACGGGCACGACGATCTTGGGGAGCGTCCCAAGACCTGCCGCCCGCTCCAGCATCAGCTCAAGCGCCACAGGATTCATGTTCAAGGTCGCCTCGTCGATGTCCACGAAGTCGACCTCGGCACCGCATAGGCGCGCGCAGTTGGCACTCGCAACAAAGGTGTTCGGTGAGGTCCACAGACGATCGCCAGGGCCGAGGCCGAGCGCCAAGCACGCGACATGCAAGGCACTTGTCGCACTGTTGACGGCGATCGCGTGGGCGCCGCCCGAGTAGGAGCAAAGCACCTCCTCGAACAGCGGAACCGCCGGACCCTGCGTCAGGAACTCGCTGCGAAGGGCCTCGAGGACCGCAGCCTCGTCGGATGCGTCGATCCACTGCCGACCATATGGGATCATTCAGCGCATTCCCGAGGCCCGTGCGATCTCAACCCCCGGCGTGAAGCCAACATCCACATGCTCCGAGATCAGCCTTCGGATGGCAGAAACGTCCAGAAAGGTGTCGTTGGTGCCGCTGTCATAGCTGAACTCTGATTCCACCATTCTACCCTTCCAGTGCGAGCAGTACGCGCGCGCATGATCCGAGGACGGGAGGATCGCGAAGTAACTGCGTCGATCGACGCAGAATGGTGCGTCCGCCGGCGTGATCATCTGCTCATGGAGTTTCTCTCCAGCCCGAATGCCCACCCGCCGAAACTCCGCGTCCGGGGCGATGGCCTCGGCAAGATCAAGGATGCGGAACGAAGGAATACGGGGAACAAGAATCTCGCCTCCCCAGATGCTTTCGAGGGCCTCAAGAACCATGGAGACGCCCTGATTCAAGGTGATGTTGAATCGGGTCATGCGGTCGTCGGTGATCGGAAGCCAGCCGAGGCGTCGATGCTCTAGGAAGAACGGCACCACGCTCCCCCGGGAACCGAGTACGTTTCCGTAGCGGACCACTGCAAAGCGGCTGTCACGACTGCCACGGATATTGTTGGCGCTGACGAACAACTTGTCGGAGCAAAGTTTCGTGGCTCCATAGAGATTGATGGGGGCCGCAGCTTTATCGGTCGAAAGCGCCACCACACGTCGGACCTCATTGTCCAAGCACGCATTGATCACGTTCTCGGCACCCATCACGTTCGTGTGAATGCATTCCATCGGATTGTACTCGGCTGTGGGAACCTGCTTCAGCGCCGCCGCGTGCACAACGGTGTCGATCCCCTCCATCGCCCTGTTCAGACGCTGCGCGTCCCGGACATCGCCGATGAAGAAGCGCAGCCCCGGAAAGTGCGAACCCGGAAATCGTTGTTGCATCTGCCACTGTTTCAGTTCGTCACGGCTGTAGACCACGAGGCGGCGGATACCGGGTGCGCGCGCAAGCACCGTCTCTACAAATTTCTGACCAAAACTTCCGGTTCCCCCGGTCACGAGGATCGACTGATCGGCCAAGTCCATGCCGGAAGTCTACAAGGACCGGCTGCGAGAACCTAGACTTCTTCGGTGACCCTCGTTGCGAAAGAAAATCTCTCGCGCATCGTGCTCGGGACGGTTCAACTTGGGCTTGCCTACGGACGACGGATGGGTTGCCCCCCTCCGGATGCGCAGCACGCCGCAGAAACACTCGATGCGGCTTGGGAAATCGGAGTGCGTGCATTCGACACCGCGGAGGCCTATGGTGAAGCGGCGGAGCGGCTTTCGAACTGGATCGTGCATCGCGGCATCGAGCAGTACTGTGAGGTCGTGACCAAGGTACGCGCTGCCGAAGTGAGGGACTCGGCGGCTATCAGGGTTGCGTGGTCGCGCTTCCGCGGCGTGGGTCGCTGCACAATGCTGACACACGGCATCGTCAGCGCAGCCGTTTTTGCAGAATTCAGCAGCCAAGTGATTCGGCTTGGTGCGACTCCGGGCGCAAGCGTGTACGAAGCCGCGGAAGTCAGCACGATGGCGGAAGCCGGCGCCCGCCGCATTCAGGCGCCTCTCAACGTCCTCGATTTGCGTCAACGCAAGGCGGCATCCGACACTCGCGTGCCGTTCGATGGTCGCTCGATATTCCTGCAAGGAGTCCTTCTTGAGAAGCCAAACGATGCCGAGCGACGAGCACCGGGCACGGGACGACTCGCCGCCGCGGTGAGCGCCGCAGCAGGGGACGCCAATGTCTCACCGGCGTCCGCGCTCATCGCCGCTGCATTGACGGATCTCGGCGCCGAAGACCGGATCGTTGTGGGTGTTGACGTTCCCGAAGAGCTGAGTGCACTCCGAGACGGCTGCATGTTGGACAGAGCGAGCGTCGAGCACTTCCGCGACTCGCTTCACCGAAGGCTAGGCGCAGAACCAGTCAGTGATCGTGTTCTTGATCCTCGGCTTTGGAGTCTCGCTTGATGCGCGTGATCGCCGTGGTCCAAGCCCGCATGAACTCCTCGCGTCTCCCGGGCAAGGTGATGATGTCCCTTGATGGAGCACCGATGATCGAGCGACTGCTCAGCCGGCTGCGTCTCGCCCGGAGAGTCCACTCCACCCTCCTCGCCACCTCGACCGATCCATCCGACGATCCACTCGCCCTGCATGTTGAGCGGTTAGGTGTTCCTATTGTCCGGGGTCCTTTAGAGGATGTACTAGCACGCTTCGTAACAGCGCTTGAGCAGTCCAGAGCCGACGTCATTGTACGGATCACCGGAGACTGTCCGATCGTTGACCCTGAGCTCGTGGACGAAGTGGTCTCGTCTCTCCAGGCACGCGGCGTCGACTACGCGAGCAACATCGATCCCCCGACGTTTCCGGACGGACTGGATGTGGAGGCGTTCACGGCGTCGGCGCTCCGACGCTGCACGGACTTGGCTCTCTCCGACGCTGAGCGTGAGCACGTGACGCTGCGGATGCGCTCCGCTCCTTTCCAACGATGGAACGTGTTTCACGCGACGGATCTATCACACAGAAGGTGGACCGTCGACGAGCGGCAGGATTTCGACGTTGTACAGGCAGTATTCCGACACTTCGCGCCGCGGCGCGACTTCCGTTGGGTCGAGGTGCTACAGTGGCTCGACTCAAACCCTGCAATCGAGTCCGTCAATCGACGAATCCCGCGTAACGAGGGCATGCACATGACCGACGAGGCGAAGTCCAACCGCGCGCAGCGGCGCTTGGGCGCAAACGAATCCGGCTCGGATCCTCACAGATGGCGCGAGCGACTGCTCCGAGTAATCCCTGGCGGAGCACACACCTACTCACGGGGGTTTGACCAGTTTCCCGCGAATGCACCTGAGATCTTGCAGGATGGAGTCGGTGTGTATGTGCGCGATCCAGACGGACGGCGTTTCCTCGACTTCGGCATGGGGTTGGCCTCCGTCGGGATCGGGTACGGTGAACCGTCGATCGTCGAGGCGGCCGCTCGCGGGATGAGGGCGGGCAATGGCCTCACTCGGCCTAGCATGATCGAACTGGAGGCCGCCGAACTCTTCGTATCGAAGGTTCGGTCTGCGGAGATGGTGAAGTTCACAAAGAATGGTTCCACTGCCGTGACGGCGGCCGTGAAGTTAGCCCGTGCCCACACGGGCCGGGATCTTATCCTTCGCTGCGCTCAGCATCCTTTCTTCTCCTACGACGACTGGTTCATCGGATCGACCACGGTCGCGCGAGGCGTACCCGAAAAGGTTCGCGAGGACACGCTTCTATTCGACTTCAATGATGCTGCAGGTCTTGAGCGGATTCTTGAGACCCATCGTGGTCAAGTGGCGGCGGTGGTGCTTGAGCCGGCGACCGCGGTCTGTCCCGCTCCAGTGGACGGTGGTCTGCTCGCGGGCTGCTGCAGCGCCGCTCCATGCAGTGCCGGCATCTGCGGGGGACGCAATTTCCTGCATCAAGTTCAGGATCTCTGCCGGAATCACGGCGCGCTTCTGATCCTGGATGAGATGATCACCGGCTTCAGATGGCACGTCGGCGGTGCTCAGGCGCTGCTTGATGTCGAACCCGACCTCAGCACATTTGGGAAGGCGATGGCCAATGGCTTCTCCGTGGCCTGCGTGGCCGGGCGCAGGGAGGTCATGGAGCACGGATCGATTGAATTCGAGGGTCGCGAGCGGGTCTTTCTACTGTCAACGACTCATGGTGCCGAGATGTGCGGCTTAGCCGCCTTCGTCGAGACGGTGAACTTCATGGAGCGGCTTGACGTGTGCGGCCACATCTGGAAAACCGGAGCTCGATTCATCCAGTTGTTCAACGAGGCGTCTCGCCGATCCGGAACCTGGCCACATGTTCGTGCGGGAGGTCCTGCCTGCAAGCCTGTCCTGACGATCACTGATGCCGAAGGCCGACCGTCACAGCCATTGCGGACGTTGTTTCTACAGCAGATGGTCGCCCAAGGAGTTCTCATGCCACAGGTAACGATCGCCTACCGCCATGGACCGGACGAGCTTGAGACGATGCGACAGGCTCTGCTCGATGCGCTGCCGCTTGTCGCACGCGGAATCGAGGAGGGAGCTGAGCCGCTACTTGCAGGTCCCGCTATCAAGCCCGTGTTTCGACGCTTCAACTGACTGGCGTCCGGAGACTGATTCGGAGCAGTTCTACACCGATACGGAGTCAGGCAGGGACCTCGGAACCATGGAGCGTACGAACGATTCGGCCGTCCCTGCCCAACTCCACGACCATGTCGCAGCCACGGAGTGTCGAGAGCCGGTGCGCGATGATCAGCACCGTGAGTTCGCGCCCCAGACTCCGGATCGCCTGCATCACGTCCGCCTCAGTCTCGCCGTCGAGAGCGCTTGTCGCCTCGTCAAAAACTATCACGTCGGTGCGCCGATAGAGCGCGCGGGCGATGCCGATCCTCTGACGTTGTCCGCCTGAGAGGCGGACTCCTCGCTCGCCAGCTCTCGTGCCGTAGCCGCCGGTCCAATGCCTCACGACCTCGTCGATGCACGCCTGCTCCGCCGCACGACGCACTCGATCCGGATCGATGCGGTCGAGTGGGACTCCGAGTGCGATATTCTCCAAGATCGACGCATCGGCAAGGAAGATGGACTGTGGGACGTGCGCCACGTGAACTTGCCAGGACCGCACCGAATCCGAACCGATGATCAGCCCATCGACAGCAAGCACGCCTTCGGACGGCTCAAGAAGACCCATCACGATGTCGAGCAGCGTACTCTTGCCACTGCCCGTGGGGCCGATGAACCCGACGCGTGCACCTCGCGGAATCACCAGATCGATATCTTGGAGCACGTGGGGCGCCTCCGGGGAGTACCTGAAGGAGACACCCCGAAGTTCGATCGATCGCTCAAACCGAAGCGGATCTGGAGCAGGCAGACCTCCATCCTCGGCAAGCGGCTGATCTAGAAGATCAAGGGCGTCCTTTAGCGCTGCAGCGCCCCCTCTCATCGAGGCCCAGGCGCTGTAGGCCTGTTGCAGCACCGGCAGGAGTCGCTGCGCTCCGAGCGCGAGCAGAGCCAGCACCGGAAGTGTCTCCGTCAAGCCCCCGGGGCGGCGAGCGAGCATGCACGCGAGCCCTGCGATCATGGCCATGCCGAGCGCTTCGAGAATGAATCGCGGTGACTGTGCAATGAAGGTCAACGATGCCTGCACTCTCCGAAGCTCTCGATCCGCCGACGCGTATGCCTCGCAGTAGGTGTTCTGCGTTCCATCAAGCAGGACGTCGCGAATGCCCCCAAGGCCCTCCTGCAGGACCCGCATTGCTTCGGTCGACTTCTTCGCAGCAATGGCTCCTCCGCGGGAGAGATGCCCACGGGCGTACCACGCAATTCCCACATAGGACAGCCCGAATCCCGCGAACGCTGCCAGTGCGATCCATGGATCGACGACTAGGAGGGGCACGAGGAATGCCACAAGCATCAGCAGCGAACTTACGATGAGCAATGCCGGCATCAAGGTGCTGAACAGGACGGCCCAGGTCTTTGTGGTGATCCCATCGATCACCTCACTGCTGTTGCGAGCAATGTGCACTCGATAGGGCTGATGCAGCGTACGGCGATAGATGTCGGCATTCAGGTCGGATCCGATCGCGAAGGAGAGCCTCGTGCTCCGATGCAGGACCAGAAGTCGCCCAACGGCTGCCAAAATCGTGCTAGCGACAAAGACGCCGCTGAATGCCAGCAAAAGTTCGACCGGATCTGTGAGGTGTGTCAGAGCAGACAGGCGGCGGGCCAGACTGGAATTGGCGGCATTTGCCGGATCGGAGAGCAGCGCCATAAACGGAACCACCAGGGCCACGGCGGTAAGTTCGGCGAGAGAAGCGAGCGCCATCAGCGCAAGCACGAGCGCGAGCTGCCTGCGTCGAAGCGGCCGCACATGGCCCCACAGTCTCCAGATCAGCACTAACATTTCGTTCGAGGCTTGCACGAGCAGTCGATGATACGGCCCCTACACAGGCTGACTAAGTCTGGATCGACCCCGACGCCACGAAGAGATGTCCCATCCGGCCTTGGGCCGTTGGCGGAAGGGGACAACGGATGCTGAACGTGGGTGATCACCTTTGCCCAACGCGGCCATCTCGCCTCTCCCCCACGCCCGCGTAGCATTCCTCTATGTCCGCCTCACGTCTTCGATGGTGCGTCCTGCTGCTCGTCGGCCTCGCTGCCGCGGGCGACCCGTCCGCTCCAACCCGATGCATCGCCGTGATCGGCGCGAGCGTGAGCGACGGGTTCGGTGTGCGCCTGCGAGCGGCGCAGACACGGCCCGATGGCGCGCGTCCCGTGACCGGGGTGAACATGGCCGCGCTGCTCCGTGCCGCCGCGAAGGATCCCGCAGCCACCCGAGTCGTCTCGCTCTCCACCAGCAACTTCTTCGCGATGCCCGAGAAGGCGGCACGGGATTCGGTGGAGCAGGCGCTCGCCGCAAGACCTTCGATGATCCTGGCGGTGGACTGGCTCTTCTGGAGCAGCTACGGAAGCCGCCGTGCGGAGGGCGGACCGATCCGCGGATGCGACGACCGCCTGGAACGGCTCGAGCGTGCGCTCAAGACGCTCCAGCCCCTGGTGGACACGGGCGTTCCCATCGTGCTCGGCGACCTGCCCGACATGCACTGCGCCGTCGACGGCGGCATGCTCACGGAGTCCATGGTTCCCGATGCCGAGTGCCTGACACGCTTGAACGCGCGCATCGGCGCGTGGTGCGCGGAGCGAAGGAACGTGGCGATGCTCGACCTGCGTGATCTGGTGCGACGAACTCTGGAGCGTCAGCCGATTCGGGCCTGCAACCGAGACTGGTGCGAGGCGGACCTTGGTCCGTTGATGCAGCGCGATCGCCTGCATCCCACCCTCCATGGAACGCTCACGGTGGTCGCTGCGGCCCTGCAGGCGGCCGACGCCAAGACCGCCGGAGCCTGCTCGTCGGCCTTCGAGCTGGACCCGCGGAAGGTGCGTGAACGGCTCAGTGGGGAGGCGCAGCCCGCGCCTACAGCCCCTGCAGCAGCGCCTCCACCGCAGCCTGCTGCTGGCGATTCCGCGTCGACTTCTGGACCTTGACGACGAGCGCCCGCACGTGCTCGACGCCGAGTGCGGCCTTCGCTGGGGCGATCAGCCGCTCGAGGTCCTTGCTGGGCCACGTCGGACGAACGGACGCCTCGAACAGCAGGATTGCGTCGGCGTCGCGCAGCGTGGGGAGCAGCGGACCGCACAGTTGCCACAGCATGTCCCGCTGCCGCGGCGTGGGATTGGCGGACAGCCCATAGGCCTTGAGAAAGCCATCCGCATCCCGCTGCGCATGCAGGGATTCGAGCGCAGCGGGCGCGACGCGCGCTGCCCATGGTTGTCCGGCCGCGATCTTCCAGAGTTGTGCCGCCAGACGATCCTGTCCCACAGCGGCAAGTGCCTTCATGGCAGCGAGCGTGGCGTCACCCTTCGTGTCGTCCTTGCAGCGCGCAAGCAGCACTCGGCACTGCCCGATCGCATCCTCCTCGCCAGGCAGCATCGGCGTGGCCTTCACGCGCGGATTCGGAGGAAGCCCTCTCGGCGCGACGCAGGGCATGAGGGGGTCGCCGAGCATCGTGATGCGCCACGGGAGGCCGAACGGTCCCTCCCACACGCGTGCCGCCACCCCGAACGGCACTCCGTTGGCGACCTGCTCGAGCACGCGTGCTGGCGGAACGAACGCGAAGAGGTACGGCTCGTGCACGCTGCCCGCGTAGGCGTAGACCCCGGCGTCGAGCCACCGGCCACCCACGGTCTCCCGATCGGCGGGCCGCTGCAGCGAGAAGGAGTGCACCATCGCCAGCGCCAGTGGTCGCGTCAGCACGGGAACGTCGCCAGGAGCGCCGCAGCTCGATGCGGGCGTCTTGCCGGGCAACCCCAGGTCGAAGAAGTCGGCGTTGCCCGAACTGTTCAGCAGGAGGAGGTCGCAGGCGAAGCCCTTCGCCGCAAGCTCACGCCAGGCGCTGAGGTTGGCCTCATCGCCTGAACGCACGAGCGCGGAGAAGCCCGCCTCTGCGAGCCCTCGCTCCAGGCCTGCGACATGAAACTCGTCGAGCCACTTCTCGCCGGTGGGATAACTGTCGATGGTCCACACGCTCTCCCGCTGAAGGAAGAGGCTGGACATGGCCATGCACGCCGCGCGGGCGGGTGGGCCGTGAATCGCCCCGCACACGGCATAGCGCGCGCCGGAGGAGCCGCGACACAGCGCATCCGTGACCGCGAAGGGGTCCTCCGGCTTGATCGGCGGCATGCCTTGTGCCGTCGGCACCCGGGTGATCGACAGGTCGAGCGACGTCGCATGCGCCACGTCGCGGCAGATCACGAGCGCGTCGAGCGCATCGCCCATCTGTGCAAACGGAATCTGCGTGGCACTGAACGCCTCGAGCACGGCACGGTCGAGCGACGCGAAACGCCCCGAGTCAAGCTGGTCGTTCGGCGCCCCGAAGTCGCCCTCCAGCGGCACAGGCACGAGTCCGCGTCCGATGGCAAGTGCGGCGGCGGCCACGTACGCGGGATCCTTGGCCGAGTACGCGGCCAGACCGAGCGGCGCGATCTCGCGCGACTGCAGCGCCTGAAGCGGTGTCAGCCGAGCAGGATCCCCACCAAGCGCGCGCGTGACTGCCGCATCCAGCGTCCGGCGCAGTGCGTCGGCATCTGCAGGTGGCGGGACACGATCGTTGCGACGGACCACCTGCTTCGGCGCGAAGGCGCGGATGAACATGGAAGCGTGCACCGGGTCCTCGATCAGCACCGGCCAGCGACCCGCGGGGGACCATCGGCCGATCTCGTCGAGGAAGGTCGCCTCGTCCGGCACGAGCACGACGCGGTCCTGCACCGGGATCGACTGCTGCAGCGCGAGCACGCGCTGCCCGAGGGCGAGTGGCCATGGC
>CAYMEB010000164.1:883-10772 GCA_964389095.1 uncultured Hyphomicrobiaceae bacterium | reverse complement strand
CCAAGCTGCTCGCCTCTGACGGGCAATGGGGTGCGCGGGCGGCGGCGCTCGCGGCGAAGACGCACGAACTCGTCTCGTTCCTGAGCGACGTCCGCCGCCTGGAGAGCGTGCCGGGGCGTTTCGCCGGTCGCGTGACCTATCACGACAGCTGCTCGGGCCTGCGCGAGCTCGGCATCAAGGATCAACCCCGCGCGTTGCTCGCCAAGGTGCCGGGCCTGGAGCTGGTCGAAATGCACGACAGCGAGATCTGCTGTGGTTTCGGCGGCACCTTCTCCGTCAAGTATCCTGACATCTCCAACGCCATCGTGCAGAAGAAGATCGACAATGCTGCCCAGGCCGCGCCCGACATGCTTCTGGCCGGCGACCTCGGCTGCCTTCTGAACATGGCCGGAAAACTCAAGCGCCAGGACAGTGCGATCACGGTCCGCCACGTCGCCGAGGTCCTGGCGGGCGAACTGAACGAGCCGCCGATCGGGGAGCGCAAATGAAGGCGCAACGTATCGATCTCGCCGCCAACTCGCGGGCTGCCCTGGGCAACGAGCAGCTCCAGAAGGCACTCACGGGACTGACCAGCGGCGACAGCCTCGTCACCCGCCGTGCCACGGCGCGCGCCCGCCTGCCGGAGTTCGAGCCGCTGCGAGACATCGCGCGCGACATCAAGAACCACACGCTGGCGCACCTCGACCAGTATCTCGAAATTTACGAGCGCAACGCGACTGCCGCGGGGGCGCGGGTCCACTTCGCCGAGACGGCCGCGGATGCGCGCGAGATCATCGCGTCGATCTGCCGTGACGTCGGCGCGCGGGTCGTCACCAAAGGCAAGTCGATGATCTCGGAAGAGATCGGGCTCAACGCCCACCTCGAAGGCGAGGGGCTCGAAGTCGTCGAGACCGATCTGGGCGAATACCTCGTCCAGATCCGCAAGGAGACCCCGAGCCACATCATCGCACCGGCGATCCACCTGACCCAGGAGCAGGTCGAGGCCGATTTCCGGCAGCTGCACACCCATCTGCCGAAGGACCGCCGGCTCGAGGAAGCTTCCACCCTGGTGGGCGAAGCACGTCAGGTGCTCCGCCAGAAGTTCGCCTCTGCCGATGTCGGCATCACCGGAGCGAATTTCCTCGTCGCCGAGACCGGCTCGTCGGTGATCGTCACCAACGAGGGCAACGGCGATCTCACCCAGTCGCTGGCGAAGACGCACGTGGTCATCGCCTCGATCGAGAAACTGGTGCCGACCCTCGAGGACGTCTCCGCGATCATGCGGCTGCTCGCCCGCTCGGCGACCGGACAGGAGATTTCGACCTACACCACCTTCTCCACCGGGCCGCGCCGCCTGTCGGATCCCGACGGGCCGAAGGACTACCACGTGGTGATCCTCGACAACGGCCGCTCCGACCTGCTCGCCACCGAGTTCCGGGAAGTGCTGCGCTGCATCCGCTGCGGCGCCTGCATGAACCATTGCCCGGTTTACGGCGCCGTGGGCGGCCATGCCTACGGCTGGGTCTACCCCGGCCCGATCGGGTCCGTGCTGACACCGGCACTGATCGGCGTCAGGGACGGCGCGAGCCTTCCCAACGCATCCACGTTCTGCGGGCGCTGCGAGCAGGTCTGCCCGATGAAGATCCCACTGCCCAAGCTGATGCGGCATTGGCGTGAAGCAGCGTTCCAGCAGGGCGACATGACGCGCTCCCAGCGCCTCGGCCTCGCAACCTGGGCATTTCTCGCCAAGCGGCCGCGCCTGTATCAGGCGATCATGCGTCTGGCCGTGACGTCGCTCGGCGCATTCGGCCGGCGCAAAGGACGGTTCCGGCGCCTGCCGCTCGCCGGCGGATGGACGCGCCATCGTGATATGCCCGCCCCGCAAGGCCGGACGTTCCAGCAGCTTTGGGCCGAACGCGCCGCAGGCGTCGGCAATGACGGAGCGATGCGGTGAGCCGACATATCTCCGACGCCGGGCGCAGCCGCATGCTCGAGAAGATCCGCCGCGCCCTCGACACCGACGGCACAGCCGATCAGCGCCGCGCCGGAGCGGCCGCCCGCATCCAGAAGCACGAGGTTCAGATCCGCCCCTCGCGCGCCGAAAAGCCGGCGGACGAGTTGCTCGCGATGTTCCGCGGCTACCTCGAAGGCCAGTCGGCAACCGTCCTCGAAGTCGCCACGCGGGATGCCGTGCCGCAGGCGGTGGCTGGTTATCTGCGCAAGAACAATCTTCCCCAGCGGCTGCGCTGCGGCAGCGACGCCGCGCTCGCCCAGCTGCCGTGGTCGGGAGAGCCGCAGCTCGAGCGCGTGACGGGCGCGGCTTCGCTCACCGACGAGGTCGGGCTCAGCCGGGCCCGCAGCGGCGTCGCCGAAACCGGGACGCTGGTGCTGACCTCGGGCGAGGACAACCCCGTCACGGTGACGTTCGTGCCGGAAAATCACATCGTGATGATCGACGCGAAGGATATCGTGGGCACTTACGAGGAAGCCTGGTCGGCCCTGCGCAAGGAACTCGGCGGCGCGATGCCGAGAACAGTCAACTTCGTCTCGGGACCGTCGCGGACCGGCGATATCGGCGGCAAGCTGGTGATGGGCGCGCACGGCCCGCGGAGGATGTGCGTTGTGATCGTGAAGAGCTGACGCGCCCAAGGCGCGCGTATCGACGGGGAGGTCCGGTCCTGGCGTGAAATGCTGCGCTGCCGTCCGTCATGGCCATTTGCGGGCTGACGCGGGGGCAGCCGTCGCCACGAAGCGAAGTTCCGCGAGATCGGCGATGAGCCGCGCATCGGCCAGCGGGTCTTGAGCCGCGCTTTGCGCTGCCGCCGCGGGAAGCCGGAACAGCGCGCCGCCGATCGCGATCAACAGGTCTCCGCCGAGATGCCAATCGGCCCAGTCGCAGCCGGGAAAGCGGCGCAATTCTCCCGTGGAGCCATGCACCGCGAAATCGTGCTGCAACCACGGCCCCTCCGTGACGCCGATCGCGCGCAGTTCCCGGCGAAGCGTGACAACGGCTGCGCGGGAGGCTCCCGCACCGGGCTGCCGGCGTTCGTAGACCTGCGGTTCGGTGAAGATCCAACGAGCGGGCGCCTCGCGGCGGTAATCCGATCTCTGGCCTGCACTGACCATGCGCCAGCCATCGCGCTCCATCCGCACATGCTCGATCGGGTCGTCTTCTCCGTGACCGGCCCAGTCCGCGACATGCTCGACCTCGAAGCCCTTCGGCAGAGCGAAGCCTTGGAAGAGCGTTCGACACGCCTCCACGTGATTGAGGCCCAGCCGCCTGCCGTGAACGAAGAGACCGCCGCCGCCCCAGGTGCCGAGCCCTTCCCAGAGCGCGAGCGCGGTAAAGTACGGTGGCCTGCTCACTGCCGTCCATGTCGACGGCGTACCGCGATACCGCGCGCAAAATAGACCAGCAATGCGCCGTCGGGGCTGAGGTCCGAACGGCGCTCGTAGACGCGGCCTTTGAACCACTGGCCGACCTCCAGCGCGTCGGTGGCGAGGTTCCAGCGAACGAGACAGACTTGCTTCGATGGTCCACGCCGGAAGACGACCGCTGAACGCCCGTCACGCGCCTGCAGCGCATAGAGGCGACAACTGGGTTCCGCCGGCTTTGCAAGCTTGGCCACCGCACTTGCCCTGTTCGCGCCCGCGCCACCGGCTCGCCGCGCTCACGGCATGCGACCGACCCGTGCCGGCGTCGACGTCGAAGACGCGAATACTCACTCTGCCGCTTTGGTCTGCAGCAGGCCCAGCTTGGCCAGGACGCCGTCCAGCGTCTTGCGTGTGCTGTCCGCGAGCGGCGCCAGCGGCAGCCGGCATTCGGGCGACGCGATCATGCCTATCCGCCATGCCGCATACTTCACCGGCGCCGGATTGGTCTCGATGAACAGCGCCTCGTGCAGCGGCATCAGACGGTCGTGCATCTGCAGCGCCGTCTTGAAGTCGCCCGCACGGCACGTGGCCTGGAACTGCGAACACAGGCGCGGCGCCACGTTCGAGGTGACGGAGATGCAGCCGTTGCCGCCGTGCGCATTGAACCCGAGCGCGGTGGCGTCCTCGCCGGACAGAGCCGCGAACGGCCGGCTGATGAGCTGTCTGTGCATCGACTGGCGCGCCATGTTCGCCGTGGCGTCCTTGATCCCGGCGAAATTCTTCAGCTCCGAGATCCGGGCCATGGTCTGCGCCGAGATGTCGACGATGGTGCGGACCGGGACGTTGTAGACGATGAACGGCAGGTCGACGGCGTCGTTGATCGCCTTGAAGTGGAGGTACAGTCCCTCCTGCGTCGGCTTGTTGTAGTACCCGGTCGAGTGGAGCACGGCGTCTGCGCCGACAGATTTGGCGAATCGCGTCAGCTCGATGGCTTCCTCGGTGGAATTGGAGCCCGCGCCCGCGACGATCGGCACGCGACCGCGTGCGGTCTTCACCGTGATCTCGACGACCTGCTTGTGCTCCTCGTGCGACAGCGTCGGCGTCTCGCCCGTCGTCCCGACCGGGACGAGCCCGTTGCTGCCTTCCGCGATCTGCCACTCGACGAACCGCTTGAGCCCGTCCGCGTCCACTTTCCCGCCGGAGAACGGCGTGATGATGGCGGTCAGGGAGCCCTGCAGAACGGGGGTGGACATGATTTTCTCCTATCGCCGATCCGGCGCCGCCCACGAGCGGGCGATCCTTGAATGCGGCACCGCGCCTTGGTAGGGTCCGGCCGCCGAAACGCGACGCATGCGGACCCTCTCTGGCGGCTCGAAGCCGGCCGAACCGACATCGCTCAGATTATGACTTGGAAAGCAGGCCTGCAAGGTGTCCGGTGCGAGGCCCGTGGAAGATGTGCGCTGTCGACACCGGGACAGGCGAGGACCACACGCTTGACCCCGAACTCCCCTGACATTCGCCGGCGCGTCGCTGCCCGCCCGCCCCGCGCGGCAAGCTGGCTGGCCACGATCTGCGCCGCAGCCTTCGCCGCTCCCGTCGCCCTGGCGCAGGAAGCGAATGCTCCCGCGGCCGCAGCCGCCAAGCAGCAAAGCCCCGCGGAACCCGCGCAGGCCGCCGATAAAAAGGAGCCGCCCGAACCGGTCGCGGCCGCCGCGCGCAGCCGGCGCGAGATCGAGTTCGTGAAGCGCATGGACGCGCTGATCGCTCCCCTGCGCGATCTGCCGCTGTCTGCCGAGGACGCCAAGCGGATCAAGGAGCAGTTCCAGCCCGGCGCCGAGAACGCCGCTGCGGCAGGCGCGCGTGAACAGATCGGCGACCCCATCGGCCGCAAACTGGTGGACTGGGCCCGCTTTCGCCGTGGAGCCGGCACGCCCGCCGAGATCAGGGCGTTCGTCGACTCGAACCCGGATTGGCCGAGCCGCGAGCAACTCCTGCAGAAGGGCGAGGAGCTGCTGTGGAAAGCGGATGCCGATCCCGCCGCCGTGCAGGCGTTCTACGGCGGACAGGAGCCCAGGAGCGGATTGGGTCTCGCCCTGCGCGCGGTGTCGCTTCTGGCGTCGGGAGATGAAAAGCGCGCGCGGGAACTGGCTGTCCGCAGTTGGCGCCAACACGACCTCCCGGCCCAGGTGGAAGCGCGCTTCGTCGAGCGGCTCGGAAAGCTTCTGGCCGAGGCCGATCACAAGTGGCGGCTCGATCGCTTGCTGGCGAGCGAAAGCCGGTGGGAGGACGAGCGCGCCGAGCGCGCCGCGATCGCCCGCCGCGTCGTCCCACTCTTGCCCGAAGGCGAGCGCGCCAAGGCGAACGCGCGGATCGCCGTATACCTCCGCAGCGCGACCGCGACGAAGCTGCTCGCGGATCTGCCGGCGGATGCGGCACGCCAGCCCAAGGCCGATTGGGGCCTCACGCTGCAGATGGCCCAGCATCAAAGACGGTCTGGAAAGCTCGCCGCCGCCGGAGCGCTGCTGCGCGCGGCGCCGATGTCCGATGCCGCCGCGCTGGTCGATCTGGACGGCTGGTGGGCGGAACGACGCCGTGCCGCCTACGAGGCGCTGAAGGCCACGGACAGCGCCCTCGCCTACGATCTGGTGAAGGAACCTGGCCCGCTGACGGCCAATCCCCTGAAGGAAGCGACCTTCATGGCCGGCTGGATCGCGCTGAGGCATCGCAACGATCCCAAGCTCGCCGAGGGGCATTTCCGCGCCTTCGTCGCTGCCGCCGACGGACCGCTCAGCAGGGCTGCGGCCAATTTCTGGCTGGCCCGCGCCCTCGAACAGCAGGGACGGACACAGGACGCCCGCGCGGCGTTGCAGGCGGCGGCCCGCAACGGTGACACGTTCCACGGCCTGCTCGCCATGCAGACGCTGGAGCCGAACCGGACGAAACTGTCGCTCGAGATGCCCGCGATCCCCGGCGGGGCGGTCGTCGATCGCTTCCTGACGCGCGAGGCGGTGAAGGCTGTGGTGGTCGCGCGGCGCGCCGGACTCGATCCCTCCATATCGCGCATCTTCCTGACCCATCTGCGCAATGCCATGGCCGACGAGCCGGAGGCGGTCCTGCTGTCGCATCTCGCGGAGGCGCTCGACGACACGCAGATGGCCGTGCGCATCGCGAAGTCCGCGGTGGCGCGGGGCATGAACCTCGTCGTCTACGGTTATCCCACGCACCCGATGCCGGGCTACAAGCCGCTGCGCAAGCCGCCGGAACCCGCGCTGCTGCTGGCGATCGCGCGGCAGGAGAGCGAGTTCAATCCCCAGACCCAGTCGGGAGCCGGCGCTCGCGGTCTCCTGCAGGTGATGCCGATCACCGCGCGTCATGTCTGCAAGGACTACAAGATCCGCTGCGACATCGACCGGCTGATGTCCGATCCCGCCTACAATGCCACGCTGGCGTCCGCCTACATCGCCGACCGCATGGACGATTTCGCCGGCTCCTATGTGCTGGCGATCGCCGGCTACAATGCGGGGCCGGGCCGCGCGCGTCAGTGGATCCGGGAATTCGGCGACCCCCGCGACCCCAAGGTCGACGTGGTCGAGTGGATCCATCGCATCCCGTTCGAGGAGACGCGCGAGTACGTCCAGAAGGTGCTCTCGAACCTCCAGATCTATCGCGCGCGCCTGGGTGACGAGGCCCGCGCGCTGCAGATCACGACCGATCTCGCGCGCGGCCGGGGCGGCGCCCGCGCCGGCCAGACGGCCAGCTCCGACTGAGGCATTGTCCGCGCATGATCCCGGCTGCCGCTTCCCGAAACTGGATCGACATCGCCTACAGCTCGCGCGACGGGTTGCGGCTTCATGCGCGCAAGTATCCCGCGCCGGACGCCCTGCGCCGTCCGGTCGTGTGCCTGCCCGGACTGACGCGGAACTCCCGGGATTTCCATACGCTGGCGACCGTGCTTTCCGACCCGCGCGGCGCCCGGCGGACCGTCTATGCGGTCGACTACCGTGGTCGCGGCCTTTCCGATCCCGATCCCGATCCCACGCGCTACACCGTGCTCAACGAGCTCGGCGACGTGCTCGACCTGATGACGATCGAAGGGATTGCCGATGCGGCGATCGTGGGCACCTCGCGCGGCGGCCTGATCGCCATGGCGATGGCGGCGGCCCGCCCCGGAGCGCTCGGCGCCGTCGTGCTCAACGACATCGGCCCGGTCCTCGAGGCGGCTGGCCTCGCGCGCATCATCGCCTATGTCGGCCGGATGCCGCTGCCGCGCGACTGGAACGAGGCGGCCGCCCAGGTCCGCAGCATCAACCGCCGCGACTTCACGGCCTTGAGCGATGCGGAGTGGGAAGAGTTCGCCCGCCAGGTCTTCAACGAGGAGAACGGCCGCCCGGCGCCGGCCTACGACAAGTCGCTCGCCAAGGCGATCTCGATCGGTTCGGGGCCCCGGCCGGCGTTGTGGCCGCAGTTCGCCGCTCTGGCGCGTGTGCCCGTCCTGGCGATCCGCGGCGCCAACTCCGATCTGCTCTCCGCCGACACCGTCGCCGAGATGGCGCGGCGGCATCCGCGGCTGCGGACGTATACGGCGCCAGCCGAGGGTCACGCCCCGTTGCTGAAGGACGCCGGCTCCATCCGTGCGATCGTCGAATTCCTTGAGGCCGCCGAACCGGCCGTGCCGTTGAGATGAGAGGCGCGGCGCCCGCGCCGGAAACACGTCAGATCGGCGGTTGAAAGCAGGGCGCACGGCACACTAGACTGCCCCGGACGTGAGCGCAGCCAGGGAGGAAGCCCATGACGGCCGACACGGCGCGCGCCCGCCGCATTCCCGCACGCGAAATCCTGAGCGAGAGCGATCTCGCGGCGGTTCGTGTCCGCTCGCCGTGGCGCGGCCTCGCCATGGTGGCGCACGCCTGGCTCGTGATCCTCGGCGCGATGGCCTTGGCGATCGTCTGGCCGAACCCGCTCACGATCCTCGTGGCCATCGTCCTGATCGGCTCGCGCCAGCTCGGCCTCGCGATCCTGATGCACGAGGGCGCGCACGGGCTGCTCTCACCCGACGAGCGCACTAATCTCGGCGTCAGCCAATGGCTGTGCGCCTATCCGGTGTTCGCCGAAACCCGCGCCTACCGCCGCTATCACCTCCAGCATCATGCGCACACCCAGACCCGGGACGATCCCGATCTCGTCCTCTCGGCGCCGTTCCCGATCACCTCGGCGAGCTATCGCCGCAAGTTCCTGCGCGACATCACGGGCCAGACCGCCTACGAGCAGCGCAAGGCGCAACTGCTCTCCGCACTGGGCGATCCGGCCTGGCCCTGGCGACGGCGGCTGAGCCATCTGCGGGGAGCGCTCGGGCCGCAGATTCTGACGAACGTGCTGCTGGCTGCGGGCCTCGCCTCGGCCGGCGCGTGGTGGGCCTATCCCGTCCTGTGGCTGCTGCCGCTCGCCACCTGGTTCATGGTCGTCACGCGCATCCGCAACATCGCCGAGCACGCGGTGGTGCCCGATGCCGCCGACCCGCTGCGCAACACCCGCACCACGCGCGCCGGCCTATGGGAGCGCGCGCTGATCGCGCCCTACTTCGTCAACTACCACCTGGAGCATCACCTGCTGTTCTACGTACCGGCCTACAACCTGCCGCGCGTCCATCGCCTGCTGATGGCGGGCCCGCTCGGCGGCCGGGCCGAGGTCGAGCGGGGCTATCGTGCGGTGCTGCGCCGCGCCACGAGCCGCCCTGCGGACGAGGACCGCCCGGGCGCCGTCGTCTCGCACGCCCGGCGGCGGCGGGAGGACGCTTCCGGCAGCGCGGATTCCGTGCGCGGCGGGTTTTAGGGGCCTCGCCCGTTCCGGGGAACTGACAACGGCGGCACTGGACTTCGGCTCGCGATCCGCGTCCCGAGCTTTCCCACGTTTCACACGTCCCGTTCTCCCGGAATTCGCGACGCGCGACACACGCGGAGCGAATATCCGGGATCTTTACGGGTCGAGAGCGGAGCCGGAGCCGCACCGCGTAAAGACCCCGGATCTGCGCCGCTCGCTCTGCTTGCGGCGCAGTCCGGGGAACCGGAGTCAGCGTGGCGGTCGCTTCCGTCCGAGCAGGCGCTGCCACCAGCTCTCCGGCTGCTGTTGCGGCGCCGGCCGGTCGGCGTGCGGCTCGGCTGGCGTGTTCCCGCGCGCAGCCTCGATCGCGTCGAGCAGGCCGGCGAGGTTCTCCTGCCCGAGTTTTGTGCCGGGATGGTCGAAGCCGAGGCCTGCTATCATTATCTCCACTGATCGGCGCATCAGCGGCTCGGCCTCGCCGAGGCGGTTGGTGTCCTGGAGCAGCTGCGCCAGGTTGTTGAGGTCTACGGCGACATCGGGATGATCCGCGCCATAGCTCGCCTCGTCGATCGCCAGCGCCCGGCGCATCAGCGGCTCGGCCTCGCCCAGGCGGTTCGTGGCCTGCAGCAGGTGGGCCAGGTTGTTGAGCCGAATGGCGATCTTGGGATGATCCGCGCCATAGCTCGCCTCGTCGATCGCCAGCGCCCGGCGCATCAGC
>CAYMEB010000164.1:0-783 GCA_964389095.1 uncultured Hyphomicrobiaceae bacterium | reverse complement strand
GGCTCGGCCTCGCCCAGGCGGTTCGTGGCCTGCAGCAGCGAGGCCAGGTTGTTGAGGTCTCTGGCGACGCTGGGATGATCCGCGCCATAGCTCGCCTTGTCGATCGCCAGCGCCCGGCGGATCAGCGGCTCGGCCTCGCCGAGGCGGTCCGTGTCCTGCAGCACATGTGCCAGGCTGTTGAGGCGAATAGCGACCGTGGGATGCTCGGCGCCAAGGCTCGCCTCGTCGATCGCCAGCGCCCGGCGCATCAGCGGCTCGGCCGCGGCGTAGCCGGCGCGCGCGCTCCAATGCAGAGCCACCTGATTGAGCAGCAATGACGTATTCGCAGCCGTCTCACCGGATCATGCACGGCGATCCCCTTCAGCGCCACCCCTTCGCGCTTCGCCACCTCGTGGATCGCAATGGAATGTCCGACAAGGATCGGGCGGGCAAGCTGTTCATCGGCGAGAGTCCGCACGGCATGGAGCGTCCGCGCGTCGGTCGCGTCGGGGAACACGATGCGCGCGTTCCGTTCCCGTGCCCGTTCACGCAACTGCTCGCGGAATTCTGACTCTCGCTTCATGGTGATATGACCGATCCGAACGGACTACCGCAGCTTTTTGCCGAAGTTCTTGAACATCATTGATTCCACCGGCTTCACATTGCGCTTGCCGTATTTCGCCGAGGCTTTCTTGTTGTAGGCCGTTCCCACTTCGCCGCTGACCACAAAATAGATCAGCTGGCCGATCGGCATGCCGGCGTACACGAGCAAAGGCTGTTTCACTGAGGTCTCCAACGTCCAGG
>CAYMEB010000163.1:0-10905 GCA_964389095.1 uncultured Hyphomicrobiaceae bacterium | reverse complement strand
GCGAGCAATCTTGTCGGTGGGCTCAGCCGTCGCCCGTCGTCCGACCAAGAAGAAGGCGCACGTAGCTCGGAAGCAGCTTCAGCCTTTTCTTTGTCGTCTCGCGGATGTGCAGCGCGTAATAGCCGACCTGGTGAAAATAGACGATGCGTGCGCGCAAGAACGCGTCTGCTTCCGAGTCGCCCATGTCGAGGAAGATGCCGCGCAGCAATTCGATACGATCACCGTCGACACGCCGAACAGCCGCGTCGACTTTGGACGATGCGCGCGCCCAGTCCCGGACGCTCGAATCGTAGGCTGGATCGAAATCATCTTCCGCAATCCAGACTTTGCAGACTGCGAGAAAGCGCGCGTCAGGGTTGGGGCCCGCCTTTGCAGCCGCTTCGAACAGCGGTCTGGTGTTTGTGGCTTTCCAGTCGTCAAGAAGCGCGCCAAGGAGGTCTGGGCGGTCCTTGAAGTGCCAATAGAAGCTTCCCGTCGTAACACCGAGGGTTGTCGCCAAAGGGGCGACCTTTACGGCCGCGATCCCACCTTTAATGAGCGCTGCGCGTGCCGCCGCGATCCACTCGGCTCGTCCCATGCGATCGGGCTGTTGGCGTCCCGCGGCTCGGCGGCGGGTAGGTGATTGAGTAGGCGATTTCATTGGCGACCAACTTTGTTTGCGCCGGAAGCAAGTCAAGCCAAAAGCGCGCCGGGTCGCAGCCTTGGTTGGCAATCCGCCCGCGCTTTCGGCATTCTACATCATTCGATGAGGGCGGCGCTGTGGGACGGTCGCAGCCGTCGCCACAGGTGATCGTCCTGGAGAAGGACGAGGCGGACACGGTTTGCCATTCGGGCGCAGAGCCCCTCTTTACGAGGCCGCATCACAAACCATAGAGTAGTCTATGTACGCGGCGCGAGCGATCGACGGGAGTTCCTGTGTCAAGGCGCTATTCAGTCCTGTCGCTCGTTCGCGAGGGGCTCAACGGCCAACGCGGTTGGGCTCCGGCTTGGCGCGACGCACGCCCCAAGCCGGAGTACGAGGCGATCGTCATCGGTGGCGGCGGACACGGACTCGCCACGGCCTACTACTTGGCGAAAAATCACGGGATCAGGAACGTCGCCCTTATCGAGCGTGGCTGGATCGGAGGAGGGAACACCGGTCGCAACACGACGATCATTCGGTCGAACTATTTCTTCCCCGAGAGCGCCAAGTTCTATGACTTCTCGGTACAGCTTTACGAGAAGCTGTCCCAGACGCTGAACTACAATATCATGTTCTCCCAGCGCGGGATCTGGACCTTGGCGCACGACCGCCACGGGCTTGAGATGTTGCGCCGTTCCGCCAACGCGATGCGGCTCAATGGCGTCGACGCAGAGCTTCACGATGGCGATGAGACCTTGCGGCGGATTCCAGGCCTTTCGCCCCGGCGTTTCCCCGTACGTGGCGGCCTGTGCCAGCCCCGCGCAGGCTCGGCGCGCCATGACGCCGTCGCGTGGGCCTACGCACGGGCGGCGTCCGCGCTCGGCGTCGACATCATCCAAAATTGCGAAGTCACAGGCTTCACGACGGCGAGTGGGCGCGTCACTGGCGTTGAGACGAGCCTCGGAACGATCCGAAGTGATCGCGTTGGTCTCGCCGTCGCTGGGCACACATCGGTGCTCGCGGCGAAATTGGGCCTCCGCTTGCCGATCTCGTCGTATGCGTTGCAGGCGTTCGTTTCGGAGCCAGTCAAGCCATGTCTTGACACCGTGGTCTTGTCGCCCGCGACGGGCACTTATCTGAGCCAATCCGACAAGGGCGAGCTGGTCATTGGCGCCGGGCTCGATCTGTACCTGTCATACGCTCAGCGCGGCAATCTGCCGTGGATGGAGCGGGCGGCGGCCGGCGTGATCGAATTGTTTCCCGCGTTCTCGCGCCTCCGGTTTCTGAGACAATGGGCGGGTATCGTCGACGTGGTCCATGATTCCTCGCCGATTATCGGCGAAACAGCGGTCCCTGGGCTCTATCTCAACTGCGGGTGGGGGACTGGCGGGTTCAAGGCGATCCCCGCCGGCGGGTGGTGTCTGGCGCATGTGATGGCGACCGGCACGCAACATCCACTCGCTGCGGGCTTCACGCTCGATCGCTTCAGAACCGGCGCTCTCATTGACGAAGCCGCCGCCTCCGGGATCGCCCACTGATGCTATTAATCGACTGCCCTTATTGCGGTCCACGCGCCGAGATCGAGTTTCGCTGTGGCGGAGAAAGCCACATCCAGCGCCCCGAGCCTTATTTCGACGTCGATGATGCAACGTGGGCGGACTATCTCTTCTACCGAGAAAACCCGAAAGGCGAGCACCGTGAACGCTGGCTCCACGCGGCTGGGTGTCGGCAGTGGTTCAATGTTGCACGCGATACGGTGACGCATCAGATCCGCGTCACCTACGCGATGGGCGCGGCATGCCCACCGCCTTCTGATCCAGGCATGGCTGAAGCATGATGGGGTGGCGCCTCCAAAGCGGGGGACGGATCGTCGATCGGTCGCGTCCGATTTCGTTTTCCTGGGCGGGGCGGACGCTGTCCGGATTCTCCGGCGATACGCTTGCTTCTGCTCTGCTCGCCAACGGCGTCAGTGTCGTCGGGCGCAGTTTCAAATACCATCGGCCACGCGGGCTCCTGGCGGCAGGCGTCGAAGAGCCGAATGGCGTCGTGCAGCTCGAAGACGGGGCGCACACCATTCCGAACGTCAAGGCCACGCTCATCGAGCTTTACGACGGATTGCGCGCTTCTCCCGTCAACGCCTGGCCAAGCGTCGAATTCGATGCGCTCGCGCTGAACAATGTCGTGAAGCGCTTCATTCCCGCCGCCTTTTACTACAAGACGTTCATGTGGCCCCATTGGCGGTTGTTCGAGCCGGCGATACGATGTGCGGCCGGGCTTGGGAAAGCGCCAAGCGAACCTGATCCGGACATCTACGAGCACGCCTATGCCCACTGCGAAACGCTGGTCATTGGCTCGGGCGCTGCGGGTCTTGCAGCTGCCGTTGCCGCGTCGACGCGGGGCGAGGACGTCCTCCTCGTCGAAATGGAAGCGACACTCGGCGGGGATCTTCTGACGACCTCGTCCACGGTCGAGCGGCGTCCTGCGGAGGCGTGGCGAGCCGACGCGCTTGCGCGCCTGAGCCATGCGCGCGTCATGACGCGGACGATGGCCTTCGGCTATTACGACGACGACCTCGTCGGTCTCCTTGAGCGCGTAACCGATCACGTGCCTCTGTCCGCGCGGCACGGTCCGCGCCAACGGCTTATCAAGGTGCGGTGCGGTCGCGTGATCATCGCCACAGGCGCTATCGAGCGGCCCCTTAGCTTTGTGGACAATGATCGGCCCGGCGTCATGCTGGCTTCGGCCGCGCAAACCTATGCCGCCCGCTACGGCGTGGCGGTGGGCAAGCGTGTCGTGATCGCGACGAATAACGACAGCGCCTATGCGACCGCGGCGGCCCTGCGCGCTGCGGGCGTGGAGGTTCCAGCGGTGCTGGATACACGCCGCGCCCCGCCGCGTGTGACCGAAGCCATTGGCGCGTTTGATTTCGATGTCCGATGCGGCGTTGCGCCGATCAAGGCCAAAGGGGGATCGCAGGTTCGCGGCGTCGTGATCGGTCCTGTCGATGGCGGTGCAAGCGAGACGATTGCTTGTGATGCCCTCCTGACATCAGCAGGATGGAGCCCCACGGTTCACCTCCATTCGCAGGCTGGCGGACGCCTGACATTCGATCCTGCGATTCAGGCGTTCGCGCCCTCGGAAATGCACCAGAACGCTGTTTGCGTGGGCGCCGCTGCGGGTTTCTTTTCCTATGAGATGGCGGTCGAGCAGGCTCGAGCGGTTGCCGAACGCAGAGCGTTTGCCTCGCCGCGCCTCACGCAATCCATCGGCCCCCTTCGCGCTTACGCCGATGGCGAGGACGACGCTGCGAAGGCATGGATCGATTTCCAGAATGATGTCACGGTTGGCGACCTTCAACTTGCCGTCCGCGAAAACTTCCGCTCGGTCGAGCACGTCAAGCGGTACACCACGCTCGGCATGGCGTCAGACCAGGGAAAGACCTCGAACGTCTCAGGGATCGGCGTTGTGGCCGGCCTCTTGGGCGTGCCTCCGGGAAGCGTTGGGACGACGAAGTTTCGTCCGCCATTTGACCCCGTGACGATCGGTGCGTTCGCCGGGCGCGCCGTGGCTGAAGACCTCTTGCCGATTGCGCACACGCCATCTGAGGAGTCCGGACGTGCGCTCGGGGGAGCCTATGAGAACTATGGAGGATGGCGACGGGCCGCGTTCTTCGCGCGCCCGGGAGAAACGGAGACCGAGGCGGTCACCAGGGAGGTCAAAACCGTTCGCGAGAGAGCCGGCGTATTTGACGCTTCGCCCCTGGGGAAGATCGAAGTCAAAGGCCCTGACGCCGCCGAGTTCTTGGACCGGATCTACATCAACAAGGTCAAGACCTTGAAGATAGGCCAGTGTCGCTACGGGCTGATCCTCAACGAGAACGGCTCCATTTTCGACGACGGCATTCTCGCCCGGACGGCCGACGATCACTTCCTCGTCGGGACGACGAGCGGTCACGCGCGCGCCGTCGCCGACATGCTGGAGGAATGGCTTCAGTGCGAGTGGCCGCACCTGCGTGTCCTCGTGGAGAATGTGACGACAGGCTGGGCGGTCATGACGATCGCTGGTCCCAAAGCGCGCGAAATCCTGTCGAGTCTGAATGTCGATTTCGACCTCTCGCCGCAGCTTTTCCCGCACATGGCCTATCGTGAGGGGCATGTCGCCGGCGCGCCAGCGCGTGTGCAGCGGGTGAGCTTCTGCGGCGAACTCAGCTATGAAGTCGCCGTCCCTTGGCGGTACGGCGCGGCCCTCTGGTCCGCCTTACTCGAAGCGGGCCATGAGCACGACATCGCGCCGTTCGGTGTAGAGGCGCTCATGACGATGCGCATCGAGAAGGGCTTCCTGCATGTCGGCTCGGATACTGACGGCGCCACGGTGCCTGAGGATGTCGGGTTTGGAGGCATCATTGCAGCGAAAAAGGGCGACTTCGTCGGGCGTCGATCAACGATGCGTCCTGATGCGTTGCGCTCCGACCGCCGGCAGCTCGTTGGGCTTGAGGTTTCGGACGGCGGCCCGGCGTTGAACCCCGGCGCGCACGTTCTTCCCCCCCGCGCGACGGCGCCGCGGGGAACGGATGGCTGGGTGACCTCATCAACGCAGTCGCCGACGCTTGGCAGACCCGTCGCGCTTGCGCTTGTGCGTGCCGGACGGTCTCGTATGGGCGAGGCGGTGCGCGTTTGGGACCTGGGCGTCTGGCGGACGGCGCGCATTGCGGATCCCAAGTTTTTTGATCCGGACGGAGTGCGTCTCGATGCCTGACGCGCCTTTGCTAAACCCGGTTTCCCCTTGTTTCAGGTGGCAGGGGCCGGGCCTCGAGTTGGCTTTGGAGAGCGGGCTTGAGGTCGTTCGTCTATGCTTGGGGCGACAAGAGTCGCCGGATCGTGCGGCTCAGGTGCTGGGCGGCGCCCTTCCGTCGGCGCGGACGATCGTCTGGTGTCGCACGGTCGAGATCGCATGGCTGGGGCCACGAGAGTGGCTCCTGATGGGGCGTGACCTCACACCTGTGATTGGGGGATTGCGCGAAGCCTATGCCGATGGGCTGGCGCTTGTAACGGATGTGACGCACGCGAGTGCGTCGTTTGTCTTGAGCGGACCCAGCGCGCGCGCCGCTTTGTCCGCGCACTGTCCCTTGGACATCGCCGATCACGCCTTTCCGAAGGGCGTGTCTGCTCGCTCTCTCCTGGGCGAGGCAGGGGTGTTCGTCGCTCGGCTTCCGGACGGTGAGGCCGGCCATCCGTGCTTTCGGCTGATCGTGGATCAAACGCTCGCCGACTATGCCGTGCGGATGATCCGTCCGCGCGAAGGAGTGATCTGAGTGTTGATGCTGTTCAGCTTCGTACTTCGATTCCGCGCGCCCGATCGTCCCGGCATCGTGGCCGGCGTTTCATCGCTCGCCGCGATCCATGGGTTCGACATACGCGAAGCCCAAGTCTATGGCGATCCAGACACGGGCGGGTTCTTCGTCCGCATGGCGTTGTCTGGTCCGCTTCCGCGCGATGCATTTGCTGATCTCCTGCGCCCATTGGCCGAAGAGATGGCGCTCGATTGGCAGCTGCACGATCTCTCCCACCGCATGCGCGTGCTCATCGCGGTCTCAAAATTCGGACACTGCCTAGTCGATCTGATCCACAAGACGAAGATCGGGCAGCTGCCGATCGACATCGTTGGCGTCGTTTCCAATCACGATACGATGCGCGGTGAAGTCGAATGGCATGAGCTGGCGTATCACCATTTGCCCGTGACCGCGGACAAGTCGACGCAAGAGCGCGCATTTCATCAAGTCATCGAAGATTCCGGTGCTGAGCTTGTCGTGTTGGCCCGCTACATGCAGATCCTTTCAGATGAGTTCTCCAAGCGGCTCGCCGGGCGATGCATCAATATCCACCATAGCTTCCTGCCAAGCTTCAAGGGTGCGCGTCCGTATCATCAGGCTCACGCGCGCGGCGTCAAAATCATCGGCGCGACGGCGCACTATGTGACGCCAGACCTCGATGAAGGCCCGATTATTGAGCAGGATGTCCGCCGCGTCTCGCATGCGGTTACAGCGAACGAGATGGTAGAGATCGGGCGAGAGGTGGAAGCCTCAGTCTTGGCGCGCGCCGTCAGATGGCACGCTGAGCATCGTGTTTTCCTCAACGGCAACAAAACCGTCGTTGCACAATGAAGACCATGGCCCTTCTAGGCCTGGGAACGCTTCGCGCTGGCGCGAAGGAGGCGCATTGGGAGTTAAGCATGGCCATCGCGTAGTGACGTACGCATGGAACACCCATCGCCATCGTGAGGTGATGTATGCCGTTCCCGACTGCCTGAAGATCCAACCCCAGTACAGGTCTCTCTCGTGCGCCCGGTCCGATGGCGCTTGGCCGTCGCTACGTGAACGGGCAGCGCAGCGGCGATCGCGAGATTTCGCGCGATCGACATCCTGCGGATTATTTTCTCACGTGTGCCCTGTTCGCGTAGCTCAAAAGAGAAGAATTCACTGAAGACATAGCGCAACATTTCCGGCGTAGGAGAGCAGTGTGACGCCGATGCGACATCTCCCCGATTTTGACGATCATGTACAGATCATCGCGTGCGCCAGCCCAAAGCGCGGGACTTTTGGCGTTATCGCGATCCATTCGACGCATCTGGGGCCGGCGACTGGGGGTGTCGCGTATCGACCTATGCCTGCGCGGAGGAAGCCATCGCCGACGCGCTGCGGCTGTCTCGTGGCATGAGCTACAAGAACGCGATGACGCTACTTCCTGCAGGCGGAGGAAAGGCCGTCCTCGATCGCGTCCCAGAAGGAAGCGGGCGCAACATCATGTTCGACGAGTTTGCGGACGTCGTCCAATCTCCTGGTGGAGCCAATGTAACGGCTGAAGACGTCGGAACTTCGGCGGCCGACATGCTGACGATCGCCAAGCGCACGCGCTTTGTCTCTGGTTTACCGCAAGCGGGAGTCCGCGCGTGTGGCGATCCGTCGCCTTGGACGGCGCTGGGCGTTTTCGAGGCCATGAAGGTCGCGCTCCAACGTCCTTTGGCTGGCGCGCGGGTCGCGGTTCAGGGCGTTGGTGCGGTTGGTTGGCGTTTGTGCGAGCTGCTGCACCGCGCGGGCGCGCGCCTCGTTGTCGCTGACGTTAATGCCGAGAAGGCGCTCGCTGCGCGAGAGAAATTCGGTGCTGAACGAAGGCCTGTCGACCTGATCCATCGCGTTGACGCAGACGTCTTCAGCCCGAACGCACGAGGTGGCGCACTCAATCGCGAGGTGATCGGCGACCTCCAGGCGCCGGTTGTTTGTGGCGGCGCCAAAAATCAGCTCGGCGCCGCTGAAGACGGAGACCGGCTCGCGCCCAAAGGCGTTGTTTATGCGCCCGACTATGTCGTCAACGATGGTGGGATCATCAATGTCGTGGCTGAGTACACCGGCGAGGCGGTTGCGCACGTCGAGCATCGCGTGCTCGAGATCGGTCCAAGACTCAAGACCCTTTTCGACCAGGCGCATGCGCTGAAGATGCTTCCTCACGTTCTTGCGGATGAAATGGCACAGGACTGTATTGGCCGCACGCGCGACGCCCGCGGGGCGTTGTGAGTCTCTTCCGGATCACCGTGCTGACATTAGGGCGCGCGGCCGACCTGAGCCGTGTGATGAATGTTCTCGCACTGTTTGACCTAGAGATCGTCCTGATATCGTGTCGACCGAATGGGGAGGGGTTTTCCGCTTCGATCGACGTCCTCGCCGACCAAAGGCGCGCCGAACTCTTTCAGGCGCGCCTTGCGGCCCAAGCCTGTATCGCTTCCGTTGAAATCGAGTGCTGCGACGCCGCGCTTAGGTCTTCACCCTAGATGGGCAGGCCTGAGGGTGGCTTGATTTCGGAAAGTGCGACCGAAGAAGTGATGTCTTGGACGCCGTCGAGCGTCGAGAGCTTTTCAAAGAAAAATCGCTCATAGGCGTGAATATCGGCGGTAACGATCTTAAGCAGAAAGTCCGCTGCGCCCATCAGAACGTGGCACTCGACGACTTCGGGCATGTTGCGAATCTGCAAAGCGACGCCAGATAGGTTGCTTCGACCCACATTTGTGAGCTTCACGAGCGCAAAGATCTGCGCATCAAGTCCGAGTTTGCCGCGATCGAGGATGGCGACTTCGCGCAGAATGTAGCCCTCGGTCCGAAGACGCTGCGTCCGCCTCCAGCAAGCCGAATGCGAAAGCCCGACTTTGTCGGCGAGATCTGCGGTTGACTGGCCCGAGTTTTCCTGGAGTGCGCGAAGAATGCGCCGGTCTGCGTCGTCAATATCGCTCACGAGCCGCGCCACCTAATGATTGTTGCGCCCAAATGCAGTCTGCAGACCTATGAGCTACCCAAGCAGAAGCCATCGTTCGTGAGCTCGGAGCCTGGGATCATCGTGCTCGCGCAGCGCAACCTCGACAAGTCCGAGCCATAGACTAGTATATGGAAGTCTGTTTGGCGATCCTGAGCTTTCAGCACCAAAGCCCATCGTTCATCGGTGTATCCGAGCCTTCGAGAGGGCTCCGGCGCCGCGCCCGGTAGGGCACTCGCGCTGTGTTGAGTTTCTTTGCGACCGCGGCAGGCGCCCAGGCGCTCCATTTGAGGCCTCCCATTGCGTCTGGTCCCTTTAGCCCGAAAGCCTTGCCCAAGGCTTTCGGGCGACCTTTTTGATGTGGAGCGCTTTCTTTCTTTTTGGGCGGGTGGGCCGTGCTGCGAACTTGAGGCCGAGGGCATCCTGGCTCGGTCAGGTGCGCCGCATGTAAGGTGCGCTGGGATGGACGATCAATCAGAACGAGGCTTCATCATGAGATCTGCCACAACGCTTGCGGCTCGTTCTGCAGCCTGCTTTGCAACGGCGTCAGCCAAGTGCGCATAGCGCCGCGTCGTCTTCAAATCTGTGTGCCCCAGAAGGCGTCCAATCACCTCGAGCGGCACACCATTCGCGAGCGCAAACGAAGCCGCTGAGTGTCGCAGATCGTGCAGCCGCAGGTCCGGCATCTCGGCCTTTTTGCGAACGTCATTCCAAACCTTCGGCAACCCTTGAAACGGCCCTTGCAGCGTCCGGGCAGGAAAGACGTAGTCCGTTCCAGCCATCCTCGACACGCGGTCAAAGATCGCCCGCATATGGCTCGTCAGCGGGATGAGCCGCGCGCCCGTCTTGCCCTTCGCGATCCGGAGATACCCAGTCCCGAAGTCGACGTCCGACCACCTCAGCTTTTCGATCTCAGACTTCCGGGCGCCCGACAGCGCGAGAAGCCGAATGATCGCAATCGCAAACGGGTGCGCCCCCTCAGTCTCAGCTTCGGCAATGGCCTTCCCCAGCCTGACGGCCTCCTCATCGCTGAGGAAGCGCTCCCGGGCTTTGTCCGGCGTCGTCTCGACGCCGATGGCCGGGTTGGCCTTGAGATAGCCCTCGCGGACCCCGAACGACAAAATCGACGATATGAGCCGCACGGTCCGCGTCGCAGTCCCGTCGCCCCCGCGCACGACCCGCTTTCCGCGCGGCTTGGTCTTCTCCTTCTTCGCAGTCGTCCCGTTGGCGATCTGGTCCCGCAGCGCGGTGATGTGCCGGCGCTCGAGCTCCTGGAGCTTCACCTTGCCGATCAGGGGGAGGATGTGCGCATAGACCCGGCCGCGATCGACATTGACGTTGGCCGGATCGCGGAGCTCGCCAAACCGTCTGCCGAGCGCCCGCGAGCGCAATGCTCCGGTCTCCAACCATCTCTTGCAGAGATCTGCGACCGTCATGACGTCCAGTTCGGTGACCTTCGGGCGCGCCGCCGGTTCGTTCCCGGTCATCGCGCGCGCGATCGCGAGGCGCGCCTCCACGCGCGCCTTGTCGAGGGTGAGGGGACCGTAGCGGCCGATCGTGATCCAGCGCTGCTCGGCGAAGCGGCCGCGCCCGACACGCACCTTCACCACGAAGGTCTTGGCGCCGCTCGACGGCACGCGAACCCCGAACCCTTTGAGCCCCGGGTCCCAGACCACATAGGGTTTGTCGCGCGGCTCGAGCCCATCGACATCACGTTTGGTCAGCGCCTTCGTCATCGTCCTTCGCCTCTCGTTCCGCTCCGAGCGCTGAACTTCGAGACGGCCTGCAAGACCCCTGCGGCGGTCGATTTGAACCGCCGTCGCCGCCAGAGTTTTGCTACCACCGAGCTACCACCGAGGCTCCCAAACCGGGGGCGCCCCGAAAGATCGCTAGGACATCACAAGAAATAAAAGATGTCCAATATCAGTGGTTTATGGAAACTCTGGGAAACGCTGGGAAACGGAATGCAACCGTTCCGGGCCGGCT
>CAYMEB010000162.1:0-11002 GCA_964389095.1 uncultured Hyphomicrobiaceae bacterium | reverse complement strand
CGCCTGATCGTCACGCAAGGCGATACCGAGCCCGCCTCGGTCGAGCAGCAGCGCCATCTCGGCCTCACCTGCCCCTCGCTCTACGACCTGAGGAACATTTTCCAGGTCAACGTCGAGGAAGGCCGCCACCTCTGGGCCATGGTCTACCTGCTGCACGCCCACTTCGGCCGCGACGGCCGCGAGGAAGGCGAGGCCCTGCTGGAGCGACGCTCGGGTGACCAGGACAACCCGCGCATCCTGGGCGCCTTCAACGAGAAGACGCCCGACTGGCTGTCGTTCTTCATGTTCACCTACTTCACCGACCGCGACGGCAAGATGCAGCTCGAAAGCCTCGCCCAATCGGGCTTCGATCCGCTCTCGCGCACCTGCCGCTTCATGTTGACCGAGGAAGCGCACCACATGTTCGTCGGCGAGACCGGCGTCGGCCGCACCATCGAACGGACCTGCGAGGCGATGAAGGCAGCCGGCATCGAGGACCCCTACGACATCGCGCGCATTCGTGCGCTGGGCGTCATCGACCTGCCCACGATCCAGAAGAAGGCGAACCTGCACTATACGCTGTCGCTGGACCTGTTCGGCTCCGAAGTCTCCACGAACGCCGCCAATTTCTACAACGGCGGGCTCAAGGGCCGCTTCATGGAGACGAAGATCGAGGACGATCACGTCCTGACCAACGCCACCTATCCCGTGCTCAAGCTCGTCGACGGTCAGATTCGCACTGTCGAGGAGCCGGCCCTGACCGCCATCAACATGCGGCTGCGCGACGACTACTCGAAGGATTGCCAGGGCGGGGTCAACCGCTGGAACAAGATCATCGAGAAGGCCGGCATCAAGTTCCAGATCACCCTGCCGTCGGTGGCTTTCCATCGACAGATCGGCGAGTTCCGGAACGTGAAGGCCTCGCCCGACGGCCGCGTCCTCACCGAGGCCGAATGGATCAAGATGCGTGACCAGTGGTTGCCCTCGAAGGAGGACGGCGACTTCATCGCCTCGCTGATGCATCCCTGCTGGGACCGCGGCAAGTATGCGCCGTGGATCGCGGCGCCCAAGGTCGGCATCGACAATAAGGGCGGCGACTTCGAGTACGTGAAGATCCATCGCGCCTGATCCGCCGAACGGCCGGCCGCATGCAGCCAGGACGGCGCGCGGCCGGTGACGGCCAGTTTTCCAGTGGGGCTTGGAAATCAATGGGACACGCAGTGCTCGACACATGCAGGACGCAGCTGTCGCAGTTGCCTCCGCGGACGGTGGTGGCGATCAACGCCGAAACCGGCGAGATCGTTGCCGCGGCTTCAGAGGAGGCCGCACTCACGGCCTTCGAGGAGCGCTTCGGATGGGGCGTGCCGGCGTGCGTCCATGTGATCGAAGACGCCGCCGAGAAGCGTTCCATCATCGCTGGATGAGGCGCCGGCCCGGGGGACGTGTATGGCCATCCGACTGACAGCCGCTCGCCACGACCTTGATCGCGCCGAGCCAGGTTTCGCGCATGTCCGTCACGGCGTTGGTGGCGCGTGGTCTGCACGCGCTGTGCCCGATCGTCTTCGCGCCACTGCGTATGTCGATCGCAGGCAGAGCCTCTGCTTGCGGACCGCTCCAGCAGGGCTATCGCGCCGGCCCCTCGCCGTACACCTTCACCAGTCCCCGCTGGGTTTCGCCCGGCTGCAATCGATAGCGCATGGCGATCTGGCGCAGATAGCTCCGCTCACCACGCAGATCGATCGTCATTTCGGTTCCCGCCCGTAGACCACGGCCGACACCGATCGTTTCTGAATAGCCGTTGATGTAGACGATGCGGATTTCCTCCAGCAACACGTGACCGTCGGACACCACGAGATGCAGCTTGTTGAAACTGCGGGTGCGGTACCAGCCCTCGTCGTGCGTGAGGCGGATGACGTCGCGCTCGCCCCGGAAGCTGACGGTCTTGCCGCCGAGCAGATGCCAGTTCGGGCGCGGCCCCTCCTCGGTGGACGCCAGGCCGACACGGCTGTTGAGGCCGAAAATGCGCATGCGCGGCTTGAGCCAGGTGTCGAACACGCTGGATTTGCCTTCTGCCTTGTACGTCAGTTCGAGCTGCGCGATGTAGCTGCGGCGTCCCGGCAGGTCGATGATGGCGCTATCACCGGGGCGGACGGCGCGGTCCATCGGCAGTATCTCTTCGAAGCCGTTGATGTAGCGCACCGTCAAGCTCAACAGCCTCACTTCGCCGCGGTCTGCCGTGAGGCGCAGGCGATCGTAGCTTCGGTTGCTGTAGAAGGAATCTGGCTGCCCGACCGAGATGACGTCGCGATCGACGTTGAACCCCACGCGCGTCTCGCCGAGCAGCTCCCACACCGGTTTGGGAGCTGGGCGCCCTTGCGCGATCGCAGCGGTGCACGAAATCCACGCGATGGCGGCAAGCGCCAGCATCTCCCTGGAAATGCGCATCATGTGACTCTAGCCCTCTCGCCAAGCGGGTTGCGATCGAAACGGCACCTCGACCCTGGATCAGGTTCGGATCGTACCGTTGTGCACGGTTTTGCGGCATTGGACAAATCGCGGCGCTCACCGCACGCGGGACGCCGCCGGACCGATCGGAACCACCACAGCCTCACGACCACCTCCCTCAAGCGCCTCTGGTACTGACACGATGACCACCACCCTCTCCGAGCATCGCGCCGCGCTGAAGAAGCAGCATCTCATCGATCCCGAGATCTGCATACGCTGCAACACCTGCGAGGCGACCTGTCCGGTCGGCGCGGTGACCCACGACGACGTGAACTATGTCGTCGATGCGGAGAAGTGCAACTACTGCATGGACTGCATCGCGCCTTGCCCGACGGGCTCGATCGACAACTGGCGGATGGTGCGCGCTCCCTATTCGCTGGACGAGCAGCTGGGATGGACGGAACTGCCGCGCCAGGAGGACCTGGGCGAGGCGCTTGAGGCAGCGGCCGAAGCCGTCGAGGCCGAGGTCGGCGCGCTGCTTGCTGCGGCGCATTCGGGCACGGGGGGCAAGGCTGTGGCGCCGGCCACCGCGTCGAAGCCGGTAGTCAACATCTACACGCGCGCCAAGTCGGCGACCGCGACCGTTCAAGGCAATTTCCGGATCACGGCGGCGGATGCGGAAAGCGACGTGCGCCATATCGTACTGGGGTTCGGTGAAACCGTGATGCCGGTGCTTGAAGGGCAGTCGATCGGCATCGTTCCGCCCGGCGTGCGTCCCGACGGCAAACCGCACGACATCCGCCTGTACTCCATCGCCTCCTCGCGCGACGGCGAGAAGCGCAATGCCAACAACGTCGCCTTGACGATCAAGCGGATGCCGGGTGGCGTCGCGTCCAATTACATGTGCGATCTCAAGGTCGGGGACAAAGTGCAGGTGACCGGTCCGTTCGGGGCGACGTTCTTGATGCCCAACGACGCGAACGCCGACATCGTGATGATCTGCACGGGGACGGGCTCGGCACCGTTCCGAGCCTTCACCGAGCGCCGCCGCCGCGCGATGCAGAACGCGGCCGGCAAGCTGGTGATGTTTTTCGGCGCGCGGACGCCGGGTGAGCTGCCTTACTTCGGCCCGCTGCAGAAGGTGCCGTCGAGCCTGCTCGAGAGTCATCTCGTTTTTTCGCGGCTGAAGGAGAAGCCCAAGGAATACGTGCAGGACCGCATGCGCAAGGAAGGCGACCGCCTCTCGGAGCTGCTGCGCAAGTCCACGACGCACATTTTCATCTGCGGTCTCAAGGGCATGGAGAGCGGCGTCGACGAAGCGTTGGCGGACATCTGCCGCGCCGCCGGTATGGACTGGATGGCGATGAAGCCGAAGCTGCGCGGCGAGGGCCGTTATCACCTCGAAACGTATTGAGCGACGGTCCCCATCATGGGGCTGGCGGGACCAGCACCATGACCAGGCTCGCGGGAACCCCTTTCATGAAGAGGTAGTCCTGCTGCAGTGTGACCTCGAGCCTGCGCGCCGTAGGAGTGGTCCGCCGCTGCGCTTCCTTCAGGCAGTCGCCATCCCACGTGGCGCACACGATCGCGAGGCCGGATCTGCGCAAGCGCTCCGGCGTCATCCACGGCGCATGCGCGGAGTTGAACTCGATCAGCTCGGATGGCCGATCGGGTGCGTAGAACGTCACGCTGGAGGCATAGCTTTGCGTTCCCGCCACATTGCGAAGCGGTGCGCCGGTCAACTGCCGCCACTGCTCGGACAGGTGCAGCGCGGCGGCCTTGCGCGGCTGCAGGGCGACTGAATTGGCGCCGAAGTACTCCGCGGCCCGCACCAGCGGCGCGGCCGGCACGGCGAGGAGGCTCACGCCCAAGGCGATCGCCAGTGCCCGTCCAGCATCGATGAGACGGTCGTCCGGATCGAGGCGCAGCGCCAGCAGGAAGGTGGCGGCGAACCACAGCGGTATGCCCCATGGCGCGGACAGCCGCGTGCCGGTCGTCACGGCCGCGAGCACCATGAACACGAACGGCATGATCGCGAGGGCGAGGACAGGACGCGGCACCGCGCGGTTGTCCGCGGCGAGCATCTGCCGCATGCGGTCTTCGAAGCTCACACCGGAACGGATCGCCGCGAGCAGGACCAGCAGACCAGCAAGGAGCCACGCCGCCTGGGCGCCGCTGAAATTGAGCACCCCGCTGACCAGATGCCAAAGGTCGCGCGCCTTGTTGGTGTCGACGTACCGCAGGGTCGGGTAGCCGGCATCATGGAGCCAGGCCAGATGCGGCCCGAGCACGACGAAGAAGGCGATGATCGCCACGGCGAAGGCGCGCGAAACGAAGAACCGGCGCCATTGCGGCATCGTGAGAGCGGTCGCGACGAGGGCCGCAAGCATGACCACCGAAACGTACTTCGACAGCAAGGCGACGGCGCCGAGCGCTCCGGCGGCTGCCCCCGCGCGCCAATCGTCGTCGATCAGCGCGCGCAGGCCGGTGTAGGCAAGCCAGGGCCACACCGACAGCAGGATCGTGTTGGCGTTGAACTTGATTGCGCTGAAAGTCATGAACGGCGTGACCGCAAGCGCGACGCAGGCGGCCAAGCGGCGCGGCGACCGGTCGAAAAGGCCGATCAACGCCCAGACACCCGCGAGTCCCAGGGACACGTTGAGAAACGACAGAAGGTAATAGGCCCAATCGTGACTGGGAAAGACCGCGAACCAGACGGCGACCACCCAGGCGAAGAATGGGGGATGCTTGAAGTAGCCGAGCTGGAGTTCGCGCGACCAGGCGAAGTTTTCCACCATGTCCGCGTGAACGTCGAGATTCGGCCGCGACAGCGACGCATAGAGCGTCCAGCACACGACGTGGAGGACCAGAAAGGTGAGGAAAGCGCGGCGCTGCGCATCGCCGGACGGATCACGGGCGAGCGCGACGAGGCTGCGAATTCCGGCTATCCCGCCGCTGGAGGATCGGCGATCTTGCAACTCGGGCATGGCACCATGCGATCGATGACGTCGCGGGTGCCCGACCATCGGGCCCGCGCCGCGGTCATAGCCCGGGTGGCGCTGTCTTGCAGCGGAATTTGCGATAGGGTTCAAGTGGGGTTGTTCATGGCCGGTTGGTCCGCAGGACTTGCCGGTAGTTTAAATGTGAAATAAATTCACCGGCGATCGGGAGACCAACTTCCGACCGGCCGGAGTACGAGGCCTGCGTGACGGGGCACGAGCCCGAAATCGAGAAAGACCAGGGAGGAAGAGCATGACGCGTGCAAGAGGACTGGATCGCCGGACTTTCATTGCCACCGGCGCTGCGACGGCAGCGGCGAGCGCGGTGCCGACCGGCTGGGCGATCGCCCAGGCGAAGCCGTTGAAGGTCGGGCTCATGCTGCCCTACTCCGGCACGTTCGCGAAGCTCGGTGAGAACATCACGCACGCCGTCGAAATGGTGATCGCTGAAAAGGGCGGCAAACTCGGCGGCCGCGAGATTCAGCTGATCAAGCTCGACGACGAGTCGAAGCCCGAGCTCGGCCCGCAGAACGCCGACCGTCTGGTCAAGCGCGATCAGGTCGACGTGCTGATCGGCACCGTGCACTCCGGCGTGCAGATGGGCATCCACAAGGTCGTCAGCGAGAGCGGCACGCTGTGCATCATTCCCAATGCAGGCGTGGTCGCGACCAACCGCAATCTCTGCATCAAGAACGTGTTCCGCACGTCGTTTTCGAACTGGCAGCCGGCGTACGGCATGGGCCTGGCGCTCGGCAAGCGCGGCGTGAAGAAGGCCGCCTGGGTTACCTGGGACTATGCGGCGGGTGCGGAAAGCGGCGCCGGCTTCAAGGAAGGGCTCGAGAAGGGCGGCGGCCAGGTCGTCGCGACGCTCACGCTCAAGTTCCCCGAGACGAACTTCCAGCCGCTCCTGGCTCAAATACCGGGTCTCGGCGTCGAGGCGGTGGGCTCGTTCTTCGCGGGCGGCGGCGCCATCCAGTTCGTCAAGGAGTATGCGGCCGCCGGCATCAAGGTTCCGCTGTGCGGATCGGGCTTCCTGACCGAAGGCGTACTGGAAGCGATCGGCCCGGCCGGCAACGGCGTCGAGACGGCGCTGCACTACGGCGATGGTCTCGACAATCCGGCCAACAAGAAGTTCCGCGACGCCTTCAAGGCGAAGGCGGGACGCGATGCGGACGTCTATGCGGTCCAGGGTTACGACTCCGCGCAGCTTCTCGCGATCGGTCTCGAAGCGGTCCAGGGCAAGATCGAGGACGAGGCCAATCTCTACAAGGCCATGCGCGCAGCAAAGATCGACAGCCCGCGCGGCCCGCTCTCGCTCTCCCCGTCGCAGGATGCCGTCCACAACATCTACCTGCGCAAGGTCGAAGGCGGTCTCAACAAGGTGACCGGCGTCGCCGCGGAGAACCTTGCAGACCCCGGCACGGGCTGCAAGCTCGCCTGAGCGCGATCGTCACGCGGGAGTAACGGCCGCCGGACGCCAGTCGTCCGGCGGCTATCCCGGTCTTCGCGCTACTGGACACCCTTTCATCCCAGCCTCCCTCAGGGACCATCTTGCGGCGGTACGCGTGTCGGGACTTCTCGCCCAGCTCCTCAACGGACTTCAGTACGGGCTGCTGCTGTTCCTCATCGCCAGTGGTCTGACGCTGGTGTTCGGCGTGCTGGGAATCATCAATCTGGCCCACGGCTCGCTCTTCATGGTGGGCGCCTACCTGGCGTTCCTCGTCGCCAAGACGACGGGCTCCTTCTGGATCGCGCTGCCGGCCGCGCTGCTCGGCGGCATCATTCTCGGCAGCCTGCTGGAGCGATTCCTGTTTCGCTACTTCTATGCGCGCGAGCATCTCGATCAGGTTCTGCTCACCTTCGCGTTGATCCTGATTTTCGAGGAGTTGCGCTCGCTCGCCATCGGCAACGACTTCCATGCCGTGCCGGTGCCCTCGCTGCTCGACTTCTCCGTACCGATCACCGCGGGCTTCAGCTACTCGGCCTATCGCCTCGCCGTGATCGCCATATGTCTGGCGCTGGCCGCCCTGCTGTTCTGGTGGATCGAGCGCACGCGGATGGGCGCCGTGATCCGCGCCGCTGCCGAGAAGCCGGAGATCGTCGACGTGCTCGGCATCGATGCGCGCCGCGTTCACATGACGGTCTTCGCGGTCGGCACCGCCCTCGCGATGATCGCGGGCGCGCTGGCGGCGCCGCTCTATTCGGTCTACCCGAACATGGGTGACGGGTTCCTGATCATCTCGTTCGTGGTGGTCGTGATCGGCGGGCTCGGCTCTGTCTCCGGCGCGTTCCGTTCCGCGCTGCTGATCGGGATGGTCGATACGCTCGGTAAGGCTTACGGCCCGGCGTTCAAGGGGTCGCTGCTCGGCGACGTCGTCGCCGCGAGCGCCAACCTGGCAATCTACATTCTCATGGTGCTCGTCCTGCTCTTCTGGCCGACCGGTATATCGGGGCAACGGGCATGATCGATCCCCCTCGCATGCTCCCGCGTGGCGTCGCCGGATGGGGCGGCCTGGCCGTGCTCCTGACAGGGCTTGCCGCCTTGCCTGCGTTCGCCCCGATCTACTACGTCGAGCTGGGAACGACGGCGATGATCGCCGCCATGCTGGCCCTCTCCATGCATCTGTTGGCCGGCGGTGCGGGGCTCGTCAGCCTCGGGCATGCCGCGTTCTACGGCCTGGCCGCATATACGGTGTACCTAATGTCGCCGGAGGGTTCGGCGCGCCCGTTCTGGCAGACGCTGCCCATCGCCATGATCGTCGCAGGCATCGCCGCCTACCTGGTGGGCACGGTATCGCTCAGGACGCGCGGCTTCTTCTTCCTGATGGTGACGCTGGCGTTCGGGCAGATGATCTATTTCGTCTTCCACGACACGAAGCTCGGCGGCGGCACCGACGGGGCCTATCTTGCCAAGCCGCTGATCTCTGCATTCGGCTACCAGCTCGACCTGCCTCGGCGCCAGCGCCCGCTGGGTCCCTACTACATGGCGCTGGTCCAGCTCGTGGTCACGTACATGTTGCTGGTGTGGTTGTTGCGATCGTTGTTCGGGCGCGTGCTCGAGGGCATCCGCGTCAACGAGCACCGCATGGCCGCGGTGGGCTTCGACACCTACCGCTACAAGCTCATCGCCTTCGTGGTCGCGGGAATGCTCGCGGGCGCGGCCGGCCACATGTGGGCGATGCACCGCGGTTTCGTGAACCCCGAGATCGTCGGCTGGCACAAGTCGGCGGAAACGCTGCTGATGATCCTGCTCGGGGGATTGGGCTCGCTCAGCGGCGCCGTCGTCGGTGCTCTGGCCTATGCGGCGCTAGGCGAGGTTTCCCAACTGCTGACGGAACGCAAGCTGCTGGTGGAAGGCGTCGTCATCCTCGCCGTCGTCCTGTTGCTCCCGCGCGGCATCACCTGCATCCGCTGGCCGTTCGGCGTGAGCCGCGAGGCGGCGAAGCCTCCGCAAGAGGAGAACGCCAGATGACGGCGCCGCTCCTGCGCACCACGGGCCTCAGCCGCAGTTTCGGCGGTCTCCAGGCCGTCCGCAATGTCGACATCGAGCTTTCGCAGGGCCAGCTCCACGCCGTGATCGGCCCGAATGGGGCCGGCAAATCGACCCTGGTGAACCTGCTCTCGGGCGAACTCCCGCCGAGCCGCGGCCGCGTCGAGCTCGCCGGCAAGGATGTGACGGAGCTTGCCGTGCATCGGCGGGTGCAGGCTGGGATCGCCCGCTCGTTCCAGCGCACGAACGTCCTGAAGGAACTCTCCGCGCTCGAGAACGTGCGGCTTGCCGCGCAAGCCGTGCACGCGCCCGCGGGCAGCCTGTTTCGAGCGGCGACCGCTGCGAGCGATCTGATCGACCGCGCCCATGCGGCCCTGCAGCGCGCGGGGATCGGCGCCCAGGCCCGGCGCGCCGCTGGAATCCTGAGCCACGGTGAGCAGCGCCAACTCGAGATCGCGATGACCTTGGCCACGAGCCCGAAGGTGCTCCTGCTGGACGAGCCTCTGGCCGGCATGGGTCAGGAGGAGGGCGAGCGGATAGTTTCGTTGCTCAAGTCCCTCGCGCAAGATCACGCAGTGATGCTGATCGAGCACGACATGGACTTCGTGTTCAAGGTCGCCGACCGGATGACGGTCTTGGTGGAGGGCGCCGTTCTGGCGAGCGGAGCGCCCGCGGACGTGCGCGCCAATCGCGCGGTGCAGACCGCCTATCTCGGGGAGCACGCGTGATGGCGACCGCGCTCGTCGAGGCCAAGGGCGTGCATACGTACTATGGCGCAAGTCACATTCTGCACGGCGTCGATCTCACCTTGGCCTCGGGCGAGACCGTCGGCCTGATGGGGCGCAACGGCATGGGCAAGACCACGCTGATCCGTACCATCATGGGATTGGTGCGTCCGCGCGCAGGCCGCGTCACGCTGTTCGGCCAGGACATGACGCAGGCGCCCACCTTCAAGATCGCGCAGTCCGGCATCGCCTACGTGCCGGAGGGTCGCGGCATCTTCGGCACGCTTACGGTGCGCGAGAACCTCGAAATCAGCGAGCGTCAGCCCAAGAGCGGCGGCCCTGCCTGGACGATCGCGCGCGTGCTCGAGCTGTTTCCGCGCCTGGGCGAACGCATCACAAATCGGGGTGATCAGCTTTCCGGCGGCGAGCAGCAGATGCTCGCGATCTCCCGCGCGCTGCTGACCAATCCGCGCGTTCTCATCCTCGACGAAGCGACCGAGGGGCTCGCGCCGCTGATCCGCGAGGAGATCTGGAAGACGGTGCGCCTGGTCAAGTCGCTCGGGCTCACCACGCTGGTCGTCGACAAGTCGATCTCGGAGACGACGGCGGTCGCCGATCGCGTGGTTGTTCTCGTCAAAGGGGTCGTGTCGTTCGAGGGCAAATCCGCCGAGCTCTTGTCGGATCGCGATCTCCTGCAGCGCATGCTCGGGGTGTGACGCGATGAGTCACGTCGTCGTCGGAGGCGTGCGTCTCGAAACGAGGATCATCCCAGGGAGCGCTGCCAAGCCTTGGCTCGTGTTCCTGCACGAAGGACTCGGCTGCGTCGCCCTGTGGCGAGAGTTTCCAGATCTGGTCGCGCGGCGCACGGGCTGCCCGGCGCTGATCTACTCGCGGCGCGGCTACGGCAGGTCCGACGGCCTCGCGAGCCGACGCAGGCCGGACTTCATGCACGAGGAGGCGAACTCCGTTCTGCCGGACCTGCTGCGCCGGCACGGGATAGAACGCCCGATTCTCGTCGGCCATTCGGACGGGGCGTCGATCGCGCTGATCCACGCCGCCTCGTCGCCGGCCGCAGCGCGTGGCGCCGTGCTGATGGCGCCGCACGTGAAGGTCGAGCCCGTCAGCGTCGACAGCATTGCCCGGATCGCGGCGTCCTACGAGACGAGCGGGCTGCGCGAGCGGCTGTACCGCTATCATGACCATGTCGATGATGCGTTCCGTGGCTGGTCGGACATCTGGCTCGATCCGGCCTTTCGCGACTGGTCGCTGCACGCCGAGGCGGCGAAGCTCTCCGCGCCCCTTTTGCTGATCCAGGGAACGGACGACGAGTATGGCACACTCGCGCAGATCGAGGAGATCGCCGA
>CAYMEB010000161.1:0-11091 GCA_964389095.1 uncultured Hyphomicrobiaceae bacterium | reverse complement strand
CCCATCTGAGGCTGCACGCCGCGCGGCAACTGTGCCTGGATGACACCGAGACGCTCGGATACCTGCTGGCGATTGCGGTAGATGTCCGTGCCCCAGTCGAACTCCACATAGACGATGGAGAGGCCGATGCCGGACACGGAGCGAACCCGCGAAACACCCGGCAGCCCCGCGACCGAACTTTCGATGGGAAAGGTCACCAGGCTTTCGACCTCCTGGGGGGCCAGGCCTTCCGCCTCAGTCATCAGCGTGACGAGCGGCTTGTTGAGGTCCGGAAAGACATCTACGGGCACCCGCGGCAGGACGCTCGCGCCGTAGAGCGCCAGCATCAACGCCGCCGCGACGACGAACAATCGGTTTCTCAGGCTCTGGGAAACGAGGAGGTTGAACATCAGCGCACCTGATTGACCAGTTCCGCACCGCTGACGACGACCCGATCGCCGGCACTCAGGCCGGCCTCGATCAGCATGCGATCTCCGTCGATCGGCCGTGCCTTGACTTCGCGCGGCTGGAAGCGTTCGGGGTCGCCGTGCACCCATACGATCCGCTGTCCCGACGGCGACGTCACGACGGCCGCTTTTGCCACCACGAAGCCGCTGGTGCGCTCCTTGGTACTGGCGAAGACGGACACCGGGCTTCCGATGTTCAACGTCGGGGGAGGATCGGCAACCGCGAAGTGCATCACGGTCGAAAGCTGTTGCAATGCGCGGCTGCGCCCCACGAAAGCGAGCTTCAGCGACGGCGCGCCCGGCGCCACCGCTGTCGCGTCGCCCGAAAGATCGGGAATGCTGGGGTCGAACACCAGCGCCTCGACCCAGAGACTGCTCGGATCGACGATCTGGAACAACACGTCCTGCGGGGACACCACCTGCCCCGGCAATGCGCGCATCCCCGCGATCACGCCGTCGATCGGCGCCGTCAGCAGCTCGGAGCCGCGCTGGCTGGTCGCCAGCGTGGCGCGGCGCTTCTTGAGGTTCTCCAGCTCGATCTCGACTGTGCGCAGACGCTCGGGCGACAGCGTGTTGCTGCGCACGAGCGGCTTGAATTGATCCACGCGGTTCTGTGCCAGCGCGATCTGCTGGTCGAGCTCGGCGCCGGTCTGCTGCACGTTCGTAAGATCGATCGCGGCATAGGCGGGCGTCACGACGGCCAGGATCTGCCCAGCCTTAACAGGCTGTCCGAGGCGTGGCAGGCCGCCTTCGGCGGCGCTGATGCGTCCCGCGATCGTACTCTGAACCACGCCGGAGCGGTTGGGATCGGCGATGATGCGGCCGACCAGAGATACCGCCGTCTCGACGCTCTTTTCCGCTACGGGCACGGTCGAAAGGCCGATCAGGCGCTGCGTCACTTTCGGCAGGAACACGCTGCCGTCGGAGAGGCGCGCGGGGGTATCCGCGACGATCCGCGGCTTGCCCGGCGACTTGGGCGTCTCCGGTACGTCGAGAGCGGTAATCAGCAGGTCGTTGGTCTTCCCCTCCGCGATCGAGATCACGAGTTCGTGGCGTCCGGGCTTTGCGATATCCCTCGCCGTTACCACGTAAGAGCCATCGGGCCGGGCGGTCGCCCTGTGCTCGGTCGTGCCGACCATCACACTGACCGTCGCGGACGCCACTGGCGCGTTGCTCGCCAGCCGGTCGACGGTGAGCCGCAGCGTCTCGCCGTCCTGCACTGCGACGACCTGGAATTCCTCCGACGTCGCTGATGCCCTGTTGAGGCTGGCGATCTCGAGTGCGGCCTTGTCGGTACCGTGGTCGTGGCCTTCGTGGCCGTGGGCAACCGAGATGCTGACGAACACGTATGCAACGGCGAGCACGGCGCGCGCGCGTGCGAGGCCCGAGAAGATGCGGGTCATGATCGATCCGGAGTGCGGGACAGGGGGCGCCGAAGCGCGAGCGGGACTACTGGAGCCGCGAAGAATTCGGTGGCCGGGGGAGAGGGTCGGAGTAAATCCCCTGCGCGAAGCGAGCCGCTGGCGCGACCGGGGTGTCGCTGTCCACGGTGCCCGACCAGGTCAAAGCGACGGGTAGAACCGCTCCCACGCAACACGACGCACTCGTGCACGAACCACACCCGGTGCCGCAGGGGCAGGCAGCACGGCCCGTGTAAGCCTCCAGCGCCGGAAAAGCTTGTGCCCACGCGTCCTCGGCGGCGCGCAGATCGGCTGCCGCCGACCGGCTCTCCGGTTCACCCGCAACCACCGCCGCGTTTGTCTCGGCGCCCGACCGGGCCGGCTGCACAAGGTCGGCCCCGGTCGCAGACGCGGCCGGCAGCGCAAGCACCACCGCCTGCGGATCGGGCTGGAATGCGCCCGTCGCGCTCTCGACCGCCGTGAACTGGACTGCCGGCTTGTCGCAGCGGTGCCCGCCGTGGGCGTTCGCGGGTCCCGACGACACGAACACGCCGGCCACCAGACACAGCAGGAAAGCCGTGCCCGGCCAAGACCACAGTCGTACCCATGCCGAAGCCATGCCCGCACGTTAAGTGAATTCGCATTCGGAATCAAACTGGCCGAGACCCCGGAAGCGCCTGGACTCGAGATCTCGCGCCGACGACGCGTGGGTTCCGGCTGGCAGCCCTTCCGCTTCGAAATGACTGCTGCCGCTCCCGCGGTGACGGCATCGCACCGGGTGAACAGCCCCCTGCCGGAGGACACGGTCGCCGCACTGCCCGAGGCCGAGAGGGGTATCCCTGCGGCAGCCCGTGCAACACCGTTGAAGACGTGTCCCGAAGGAGCCGCGGGCTGAAAGCCTGCTGCCGGTTGCGCGAACCCTTCAAGCACGGGACGCGTGGTTCGCCGACGCGGCGAAGGCGACGGAAGCGGACCGGCGCGCGCGGCCTCGATGGCCAGGCCCGCGGGTCCTTGGTTCACACCGCGAGCCGCGCATGGTAGGCCGCCTCCACCCGCGCCCATCGTGCATCTTTGTCGGCCACATAAGCGCTCGTGCGTCGCTCGACCTCGGCGATACGCTCGCGCAGCTCTTTCATCAGCTTCGTGCGGCGCGACGCAAGTCGCCGGTCGATCTGCTGGACGACGTGAGGATCGACGAAGGGCGTCGTGGACGGGGTGAACGCCTTCTCTTTCATCTCGCGCCAGATGACCAGCTTGTCGGTGAGCGTCCTGCCGAACCCCGGGATCTCGCCGATCTTCTCCGCATCGATATCGGCCGCGGTGTCGATGCCCCAAGACCGCAGCACGGCGCAACGCGCCACCCCGATGTTCGAGAGCTTCGCGTCCTCGATGCGCATGGCTCCCAGATAGCGGGCCAGTTGCGCCTCGACGCTCTCGATCGCGGCACAGGCTCGGATCTCGGCGTCCCGTTCGGCGGCAAGTGCATCGAGTCGCATCTTGACCGCCTCGATCGGCGCCTTCAGGTCGGAAACATCGGGAGGCGGAGGCAGCGCCCGCCAGGCGGCAGCCGCCCGTGCCCAGGCCCGCCGCGCATCGCGGCGGCTCGGCCCCCGCCGCACGGCACCCCCCGCCGCGCCTCTACCGACCCCCGCGAGCGAGGGCGGGCTCAAGAACAACGGGAGAAGACTTCTGCCGATCAATCCCAGAAGCGAAGCGAGGAGCGGGCCCGCGAGCATCGCGAACGCGGACACACCCGCAACGCTCGCCGCGTCCCAGTTCAGCGCAACGAATGCAGCTGTGGCGTGAAGCACCGAGGTCGCGGCGATCACGCCCCATTTCTGCACTTCGCTCCAATAGAGGTAGGCGACGGCCCAGCAGCCGTAGAGGAAGATCAGACTCGAAGCGCGGACCCGCTGAAAGAAAGATCTCGCGCGCTGCACGAGAGACGTCACGGCCGACAGTGGCGAAAGTACTCTCGCCAGTTTGGCGCGCGCAAAGCCCGCGTTCCAGCGAGGTCTTTGCGGCAAGACGGGCAACGGCCGCGGCGGACCCGGCTCGGTCAACGCCAGATAGCGCGCCCACAAAGTTTCCAGATCGTTGATGGCGGCCGTCGCGACCTTGACGACGCCGCCGAAGAGCTTGATGCTCGCTGGCGCCTCGATGGCACACCACGGGCATGAAATCACGCTCGCTGGATGATGATGCCACGCCACCGCCTTGCACGAGACCAGCGACGATTTCAGCAACTCGAGCGCATCGACCCAGGCCTCCGGCTTGGGGCGCCCGACGCTGCGCGCATTCGGATGGAAGGCGCGTTCGAACAGCTCGGCGACGACCGGCCCGACCGTCGTCATGGGCGGCGTGAACGGCGGCGGCGCCATTGACGTGCGTGAGGCATCGCGGCTGTAGGCGAAGCGGCTTTCTTTTATCGCCTGCTCGATCGTCATTTCGCCACGCCCGAGGTAGCGTCCGGCGAAGGGATGGCGGCCCATGAACAGAAGATGGAAAACGAGGATCGCCAGTCCGAAGCTGTCGTGATCGACGGTCCGCCGCCCGGCGCCGAGGCCGGCACTCATGAGTTCTGGCGGCACGAAGAGTTCGGTCGCTGCAAGGCAAGGGAACCTCGCGCCGTCACCGACCTGGAAGCTGTCGCAATCGACGGCGGCAACAGTCGCCGTCTGCCGAACGAGGATGTTGGAGTGATTGACGTCGCCGCAGATGAAACCGGCCTTGTGCACCGCGGCGAAAAGGCGTGCGACATTGGCCGCTGCGTGCACGAGGAAACGAAAATCTGCGGCCGGAAACTGCTGGATGCGCGAGCGCGGGCTGTAGAGTTCGTAGAGAGGCCGGGCATCGACGATCCGCGGCATGACGAACCCGATTACGCGGCCGCTGCCGTCCTTGAGCAAGTCGGTGGGCCAGGCCGCGACGGCCAACAGCTCGGGCGTGGACGCCTTGACCAGGACCTCGAGCTTTTCGACATCGTTCTTGGAGACCGCGTGCTTTTGGATCTTCGCCACGAGTTCGGGCCGCCGCGCCACCGTATAGACGACACCGTTCCCGCCCGCGCCGATCTCCTGGCCGAGCTTGTAGGCAAGCCCGCTGCGCGAGCCCGTCAGGGACGCGCCCGCACTCAGAGTGCGAAACTGCTGGAACGCGGCGGCGGGCATCGGCTCACGGGTCCATCAGCGCGGCGCAGAGCAGGGATTTGTCGTCGTCGGTACGGGCGCTGACCCTGTCGGAAGCGAGCAAAGCCTCGAACTCTTGCGAGACGTCGACGAGATGCCCGGCCTCCCCGCCCTGGCACATGCGCGCGAAGATGCTGTCGAAGAACGGGCCGTGGGCGCTGTGATCGCGGAAATCCAGCACCAGACGTTCGAGCCCGTCGGAGAACAGGGCGATGCGCCGCGCCGGCCGCTCGAGCACGGCCAAGCGGAACAGATCGAGCGCATCGGGCTGGGTGAGAAAGCTGGTCGTATTGGCATACTCGCCGTGATCGGGCCAATGCACGGGCCGCCAGGAACCCTGCCCTTCACCGACCACCGCGGCGCCATCACCGATCTGGCCGACGACCCCACCCTCCGGAGAAAGAATGGCTGCGAGGAACGTGGATGCATAGTCGGCGACATCGCGGCCGTCGTGCCCGGCCTTCAACTCCAGCGCACGCCTGCTTTCGGCGAGCGCATATCGCATCGTCGCCTCGAAGCTGTCGGCGGCTGCACCCGTCTCGAAGCGCTCACAGACGATTTCGACGAAAAGCGAGCACGCCAGCGCCGATCCGACCTCGGCGCGTTCGGCCGAGCCGGCGCCGTCGGCCAGCGCGGCGATCAGAACCGAAGGCTTGTCCGCCTGCCGCCAGACGCGGCAGGCGAAACTGTCCTGGCACGGCAGCCCGTGTTTGAGGTGCGAAGTGCCGGCGACGCGGGCTCCTGCCCAGGCCCAAGCGGCGCTCATTCGATCGAGGCCCAGCCCTTCGGACCGGTATCCGGTGGAGGCAGGGCCAGAGTCTCGCCGACCTTGCTCTTCGACACGCTGGAGAGCGAGTTCGACAGCCATTGGAAAAGCTCCTTGAAGGCGAGCCCTCTCAGCTTGATCGGCGTGCGGGGTGAGATTTGGCGCAAGACATTGAAATCGGCCCCGTCGACGCCGACGGGGAAAAACGCCAGCGCCTTGTCCTTCTCGGCCGCCTGCACGGCTTTCGCCGCACCTGCCCAAGTGTCCGTCGGTGCGCCGTCGGTGATGAGGAAGATCCACGGCCGATAATAAGCGACGCCGTTGGCCTGGTACTGTTGCTTCCTCAGTTTCACGAGGTCGAGCGCCTCCATGATGGCCTCGCCGAGGGGCGTGGTGCCCTCCACGTCGAGATGCGGCGCCGCGAACATGTCCGCGGTGACGAAGTTCTGCTGCACCTTCACGGGCCCGAATGTGATGATGGCGACCTCGACCCGCTTGGCCGCGAGCGGATCGCTGGCCAGGTCTTGCTGGAATTGCCGCAGGCCGGCATTGAGTTGAGCGATCGGCGCACCACTCATCGATCCCGAGTTGTCGAGGAGCAGCACGCACGGGCAACGCGGCTCCGGATTGTCGACGAAGGTGGCGTCGCCGAACGGAACCTGTGTGAGATTGGTCATGGATGTGCCCCAGTTGAAACGAGATCTGTGAACCGTGTGCTCGAGTAGAGCTCTCGCCACCGACGGGGAGCTGCCCGAAATGCGCGGACGCCCTTTCGAGACGCCGCAGTGCCGCGTCTCGTCCCATCTTTGCTATACATCGTTGCTGGCGAACTCCTCCCCGACAGCTTTCGAACATCGGACATGATGGTGACAAAACCTGTCACCCGATACACTGCGATCATATGGCATGATCAGGGCAATGACGGAAAATCTCCGCGCCGGTGTCCGGCTACGATCTCTCTGAGTCTGGCCGGCGCCAGCACTTCGACAGCATCGCCCCACATGTACAGGTGCCAAGCCATCTCCAGATGCCCGGCGGCCTCGAACCGCACGACCAGCGACCCGTCCGGCTTGTCCTCGAGGACCTGCCTGGGATGAAACTCGAAACTGCGGGCATGCTCCGCCGCCTTCGGTGAGAACCACCAGACGACCTCGCCGAACTCGGCCTCGTTCTGGAACACACCGAAAGCGCGATTGGCGAACGCCTGCAGATTGAAGCTCGTATCCCGCTCGAAGACCTCGTGTGTGACTCTGGCGCCCCGGATGTTCTCCACCACGTAGAGCCGCATGTGGCCGCTCTCGTCGTCGGCGGGTCGCGCGACGAGATAGCGTCGCAAGCCGGTGAGCAGGCCATGAGGAGCGAGGCGCCGCGTCCGAGGGCCGTCGTCACCTCGGGATTGATAGTCGACTTCGAGCAGGCGGCAGGCCTTGATCGCCTCTGCGATCGCGGCCGCGATCTTGCGATCTATGCGTTGGCGGGGCCCCGGACGAGCGGCGAGGCCCTGGGCTTCGAGGAGAGCTTCGTGATCGGTCTCGAGGCGGGCCGCTTTCGAGCGCGGCACCAGGGCGAGAATCTTCTCCCGCAGGTTCAGCAGTTCGTCTGCTTCGACACCAAGTCCTGACCGCTTCAGCGCCTCGATGGCGATATCGAGTGCGGCGAGTTCCTCCGGCGACAACGACATCAGATCACGCAGCGCGCCGGAAGGCAGATGCCAGCGCTTGCGGCCCGCCTCGTCGACGCTGACGCTGGTATCGGGAAACTGCGCCTCCAGCGCGCGCAGCATCCGCTGGGCCGTGCGCTTGGACACGGCGAACCGTTCGATCACGTCATCGAGCGTGATTCCGGAATGACGCGCCGCGACGAGTGTGGCGAGCGCCAGCAACTGCTCGGCCTTCCAGAATGACATGACCCCGCTCGCCCCGTTTGAACTCCTGCCGCGCGATCATAACCCGAGCCGACGCCTCGCCGTGGGAGAGATCTTGGCCCGGGAGGCCGGCGGGTGGCGGACGGCTTCCTCGACCTTGCCCGTTGCGTTGCCCGGCAGGTGTGGCCGAGCCGGGCCGGATTGGAGCCTGACAGGTCTGGTCCCGTCTCGGGCCGGGAAGGCCACGAGACTTCGGTGGACACGACCGCGAGGGATTGCCTCGACCGTGCTCGCACGGTCGAGAGAGTGTGTGGTTTGCGGCAGAGGACGGCAGGGCGTCCGGCAGCCTCAGACCTTCACACCCAACATCAGGCCGATGCTCTGGACCGCAGCCCCGCTCGCACCCTTACCCAGGTTGTCGAGCTTGGCGACCAGGACCGCCTGGCGATGCGCCTCGTTGGCGAACACCCGCAGCTCCAGCCGGTCGGTGCCGTTCAGGCTCTCGGCCTCCAACCGGCCGCTCTTGGCCGCGTCGTCGGCGGTCGCGACCGACACGAGGTTCGAGCCGGCGAAGTGTGCGGCCAGCGCCCGTTCCAGATCGGCGGCCTTCGGCTTGCCGGGCAGCGTATCGAGATGCAGGGGTAGTGAGACGAGCATGCCCTGGCGATAGTTCGAGACCGAAGGCACGAAGATCGGCCGCCTAGTCAGGAGGCCATACTTCTGCAGCTCCGGCAGATGCTTGTGCACCAGCCCGAGGCCGTAGAGTTCGAACGGCGGCGCCTTTCCGGTCTCGTACGCCTCGATCATCGATTTGCCGCCGCCGGAATATCCCGAAACCGCATTGATGGTGACGGGATAGTCGGCCGGCATCAGACCGGTCTCGACCAGCGGGCGGACCAGCGCGATCGCTCCGGTCGGGTAGCAGCCCGGATTGGAAACCCTGCGGGCTGCCTTCACCTTGGCCTCGTGACCCTTGGTCATCTCGGGAAAGCCGTAGACCCAGGCCGGGTCCACGCGATGAGCCGTGGAGGCGTCGATGATCCGTGGCGCCGCGTCCCCGAGTTCGTCGGCGAGCGCGACCGCCTCTTTCGCGGCGTCGTCGGGCAGGCACAGCACGACCACGTCCACCTCGCGCATCAGCGCCTGGCGGGTCTTGGGGTCCTTGCGTTTGTCCGCGGCGATGCTGCGGATGGCGATCGTATCGACCTTCGCCAGCCGGTTGCGGATCTCGAGGCCGGTCGTGCCGGCTTCGCCGTCGATGAATACGGCAGGCTTGGTCTTGACCCTGGCCGTGGTCTTGGTTGCAGCGACAGTCATGGCGGCGGGTCCTTCTGATCGAGAAAGGCGCGCGGCAGGGAAACAAAAAAGCCGCGCGGAGTTGCGCGGCTCGTGGTGGATGCTGAATTCAGACAGCCATCGTCAAGCCCGCGAGGTCGCGGGGCGTCGTCGGCTCGAGATGGACGTCTCGTTCAGCATGACGCGCTTATGAGGGATCGCAGGCCGAGGGTCAAGGGCCGGGCGCGCGGGATCTGCCGCAACCAGCCGAGCCACGAGACCAAGCGCCATGTTGCGGCGCAACAACAATCCGCTAATGTGCCTTCCGCGCCGTTGCCGAAGCCGGCCGGCGGTTGCCCGTGACGACGAGAGACCCGCGATGACGCGATCCCAAGCCGCCCCTGCTGCCGACAAGCCCTGGCTGTTCCGGACCTATGCCGGCCACTCGACGGCGGCGAAGTCCAACGCGCTCTACCGGCGCAACCTCTCGAAGGGCCAGACCGGCCTGTCCATCGCCTTCGACCTGCCGACCCAGACCGGCTACGACAGCGACCACGAGCTGGCGCGCGGGGAGGTCGGCAAGGTCGGCGTGCCGGTCTCCCATCTCGGGGACATGCGGACGCTGCTGGAGGCGATCCCGCTCGCCGACATGAACACCTCGATGACGATCAACGCGACGGCGGCCTGGCTGCTGGCGCTCTACGTCGCGGTGGCCGACGAGACGGGCGCGCCGCGCGGCAAGCTGACCGGCACCATCCAGAACGACATCATCAAGGAATACCTGTCTCGGGGGACGTATGTTTTCCCGCCCGAGCCCTCGCTGCGGCTGATCAAGGACACGATCGTCTTTTCGACGTCCAGCCTGCCCAAGTGGAACCCCACGAACGTCTGCTCCTATCATCTCCAGGAGGCCGGTGCGACGCCCGTGCAGGAACTCGCCTACGCGCTCACCACCGCGATCGCCGTGCTCGACACCGTGAAGGCATCGGGCGAAATCGCGCCGAAGGATTTCGGCGCCGTGTTCGGGCGCATCTCGTTTTTCGTCAACGCGGGTCTGCGCTTCGTGACCGAGATCTGCAAGATGCGCGCGTTCACTGAGCTTTGGGAGGAGATCGGCCGCGAGCGCTATGGCGTCGACGACCCCAAGCACCTGATGTTCCGCTACGGCGTTCAGGTCAACTCGCTCGGATTGACCGAGCAGCAGCCCGAGAACAACGTCACGCGCATCCTGCTCGAGATGCTCGCCGTGACCTTGTCCAAGCGCGCGCGGGCGCGCGCCGTGCAGTTGCCGGCCTGGAACGAGGCGCTCGGCCTCCCGCGTCCGTTCGATCAGCAGTGGTCCCTCAGGATGCAGCAGATTCTCGCCTACGAGACCGACCTGCTCGAGTACGGCGACATCTTCGACGGCGCGCCGGAGATCGCGCGCAAGGTCGACGAGTTGAAGACCGAAGCCCGCTCCGAGCTGAGCGCGATCGAACGCATGGGCGGCGCAGTGGCCGCGATCGACTACATGAAGCGGAGGCTGGTGGAGAGCAACACGGCCCGCCTTCGCCGCATCGAAGCCGGCGAGCAGGTCGTTGTCGGCGTGAACCGCTTCGTCGAGACCGAGGCCTCGCCGCTGGCCGCAGGCACCAGCCAGATCGAAGTGGTCGATCCGGCGGTCGAGGCGGAGCAGATCGCCCGCCTCCGGAGCTGGCGCGCGGGTCGCGACGCCAAGGCTGCCGCGGCCGCATTGGCAGCGCTGGAGGGTGCGGCCCGGGAAGGGCGCAACGTGATGGAACCCTCGATCGCCTGCGCCAAAGCCGGTGTCACGACCGGAGAGTGGGGCACCGCCCTGCGCCGCGTCTTCGGCGCGTACCGCGCACCGACCGGTGTCGGCCAGGCGGCGGTCGTGTCCACCGGCGGGATCGAGGCGGTGCGCCGCGAGGTCGAGGCCGTCTCCGAACGGATCGGCCGGCGCTTGAAGCTGCTGGTCGGCAAGCCGGGTCTCGACGGCCACTCCAACGGCGCCGAGCAGATCGCGGTCCGTGCCCGGGACTGCGGCATGGAGGTGGTCTACGAAGGCATCCGCCTCACCCCGCGTCAGATCGTGCGCGCGGCGGTGGACGAGGCCGTGCACGTGGTCGGCCTGTCGATCCTGTCGGGCTCGCAT
>CAYMEB010000160.1:0-11104 GCA_964389095.1 uncultured Hyphomicrobiaceae bacterium | reverse complement strand
GGGCGGCGTTCCCGACCTCCTGTTCGTGATCGACACCAACAAGGAGCAGATCGCGATCGCAGAGGCGCGCAAACTCGGCATTCCGATCATCGCCGTGGTCGATACGAACTGCGATCCCGACGGCATCGATTTCCCGATCCCGGGCAATGACGACGCGGGCCGCGCCGTGACGCTGTACTGCGACTTGATCGCGCGCGCCTGCATCGACGGCATCGAGCGCGGCCAGTCGGCGTCAGGTGTCGACATCGGCGCTTCCGAGAACCCGCCGGCCGAGGGCCTGCCCGACAACAAGCCCGCGAAGTTCCGTGGTATCGACGAGCCGCGCGGCGAGGCCGACGATCTCAAGCGGATCACCGGCGTCTCCCCGAAGCTGGAGCAGCGTCTCAACGACCTGGGCGTCTTCCATTTCTGGCAGATCGCCGACCTCGATCCCGACAACATGGTGTTGCTCGATCGCACGCTGCGGCTCAAGGGCCAGATCGACCGCGAGAAGTGGGTCGACCAGGCCAAGAAGATCGTCGCAGCCCAACTCGCCTGACGTTCCGGCGAGCGATCCAGAGCCCACGGCCGTGCCGCGGGCAGCGATGCACATGACCGGACCGGGGCGACCGCGCAGCGCGGCCGCCCGGCGCGGTTTCATTCCGACCCCAGCGAGGGACACATGGCTACGATTACCGCGAATCTGGTGAAGGACCTGCGCGACAGAACCGGCGCGGGCATGATGGACTGCAAGACCGCCCTGACCGAGACCAACGGCGACGTAGAGGCGGCGATCGATTGGCTGCGCAAGAAGGGCCTTTCGAAGGCTGCGAAGAAGGCCGATCGCGTCGCTGCGCAGGGTCTCGTCGGCGTCGTCTCAAAGGGGACGTCCGGAGCCGTCGTGGAAGTGAACTCCGAGACGGATTTCGTCGCCCGGAACCCGCAGTTCCAGGAAATGGTGACCCATATCGCAGCGCTGGCGCCGGCCGCCAACGGCGATATCTCCAAGCTGCTCGCCGCGAGCTATCCCGGCAAGTCGATCTCGGTTGAAGCCCAGGTCAAGGAAGCCGTGGCGACCATCGGCGAGAACATGAGCGTGCGCCGCACGGCCGCGCTGTCGGTGCCGGCCGGTACGGTCGCGACCTACATGCACAACCAGGCAGCCCCTGGTCTGGGCAAGATCGGCGTGCTCGTTGCCCTGTCTTCCCAGGGCAAGAACACGGAGGAGCTCGCTCAGCTGGGCCGCGCCATTGCCATGCATGTGGCCGCGACGAACCCGATCGCCCTCGATCTCGCCGGCGTGCCAAAGGACGTTCTGGAGCGCGAGAAGGCGATCCTGGCGGAGAAGAACGCAGGCAAGAAGCCGGAGGTCCTGGAAAAGATCTTCCAGTCGAGCATGAAGAGCTTCGCCAAGGAACAGTGCCTCCTCGAACAGGCCTCGATCCATGATCCGGCGAAGTCGGTCGCCCAGACGATCAAGGAGGCCGAGGGCAAAGTCGGCGGGCCGATCACCTGCACCGGCTTCGTCCGTTTCGCCCTGGGCGAAGGCATCGACAAGAAGGAAGAGGACTTCGCCGAAGAGGTCCGCAAGACCGCCGAGGCCGCGAAGAAATAAATCTGCGGCTACCTGCACTTGCATCAGAAAAGGGGGATCCGCCGTCGGGCGGGTCCCCTTTATCGATAGAACGGAGGCGATCGCGATCGGGCAAGCCCCGTGCGTTGCCGCCGTACCTGCCGTTCCTCCTGTCCCGTCTTGCGGACCGGCTGCCCACCGGCAGCGACAGGTCGACGGATTGCGGCGGAGACCGCGAGCGGCTACAGCAGCGCCGCGGCCTTTTGGAGACCCAGCACGCCATGCGCCTCTCCCGCTACTTCCTGCCCGTCCTCAAGGAAACGCCGAAAGAGGCGGAGATCGTCTCGCACCAGCTGATGCTGCGCGCCGGCCTCATCAAGCAGGAGAGCGCCGGCATCTACGCCTGGCTGCCGCTCGGGCTGCGCGTGCTGGACAAGGTGAACCGGATCATCCGCGAGGAGCAGAACAGGTCCGGCGCCATCGAATTGCTGATGCCGACCATCCAATCCGCGGACTTGTGGCGCGAGTCGGGGCGCTATGACGCCTACGGCAAGGAGATGCTGCGCATCGAGGACCGGCACGAACGCGAAATGCTGTTCGGTCCGACCAACGAAGAGATGATCACGGAGATCTTCCGCACTCACGTGAAGAGCTATCGTGATCTGCCGCTCAACCTCTACCACATCCAGTGGAAGTTTCGCGATGAGGTGCGCCCGCGCTTCGGCGTGATGCGCAGCCGCGAGTTCCTGATGAAGGACGCTTATTCGTTCGACCTCGACAAGGCCGGCGCGCGGCACGCCTACAATCGGATGTTCGTCGCCTACCTGCGCACCTTCGCGCGCTTCGGCCTGAAGGCGATCCCGATGCAGGCCGACACCGGTCCGATCGGCGGAGACCTCAGCCACGAGTTCATCATCCTCGCCGACACCGGCGAGAGCGAGGTCTTCTGCCACAAGGACTATCTCGACTTCACGACGCCGCCGGCGACGACCGATTTCGACGACATCGCGGGCCTGCAGAAGACCGTCGACAAGTGGACCTTGCTCTACGCCGCGACCTCCGAGAAGCACGACGCGGCGACCTACGACGCGATCGAAGCGGCCAAGCGTGTTTCGGCGCGGGGCATCGAAGTCGGCCACATCTTCTATTTCGGCACCAAGTACTCCGAGCCGATGAAGGCACATGTACAGGGGCCGGACGGCAAGCCTGTCACCGTGCACATGGGTTCCTACGGCATCGGCCCGACGCGGGTCGTCGCTGCCATCATCGAGGCCGGTCACGACGCGAACGGCATCGTCTGGCCGCTGCCGGTCGCACCCTTCGAAGTCGGCCTCGTCAACCTGAAGGCGGGCGACAAGGACACCGACTTCGCCTGTACCGACCTCTACGGGAAGCTGGAGCGCGCCGGCGTCTCGGTGCTCTATGACGACACCGGCGAGCGCGCGGGCGCGAAGTTCGCGACCATGGACCTCATCGGCCTGCCGTTCCAGCTGATCGTCGGACCCAAAGGCCTCAAGGCCGGCGAGGTCGAGATCAAGGAGCGCAAGACCGGCGAACGGGCGACGATGACGATCGAAGCCGCGCTGCGCCGCCTGACCGATCTCGTGTCGGCCCGCCGCAATCTCGCCTGAGCCCGCTGCTCGGATCTGCGAGCCAACACATGCGAGGATCTGACGTGGCCGCGCCTGCCGACACCCGACCCTTCGCGCCCTTCGAATGGCTGCTCGCCACGCGCTACCTCCGCGCGCGCCGGAAGGAGGGATTCATCTCCGTCATCGCCGGTTTCTCGTTTCTCGGCATCATGCTCGGCGTCGCCACGCTGATCATCGTGATGGCGGTGATGAACGGCTTCCGCAAGGAACTGGTCGGCAAGATACTCGGCCTCAACGGCCACGTCATCGTCAATCGCATCAACGGTCCGTTCGAGGACTACCCCGACGTGGCCAAGATGCTGGCTGCCGTGAAGGGGGTCAAATACGCGATCCCGCTGATCGAAGCGCAGGCCATGGCTTCGACGCAACACACCGCGCTCGGCGCCAACGTGCGCGGCCTGGAGCTTCAGGACCTGGAGAAGCTGGAGATCGTCTCGAAGAACATCCGCTTCGGAACGCTCCAGGGTTTCGGCAACCAGGACGGCATCGCGATCGGCCTGCGCCTGGCCGACCTGCTGCGAGTTTCCGTGGGCGATACCGTGACCTTGGTCGGCCCACGCGGCGCGTGCACGCCGTTCGGTTGCCTGCCGAGAACCAAGAGCTATCCGGTCGTCGCCATCTTCGAGATGGGCATGTCCGAATACGACCGCGTAATGGCCTTCATGCCGCTGCGGGAAGCGCAAAAATTCTTCTCCCGCGGCGACGCCGTCGACGTGATCGAGGTGGTGACCGACAATCCCGAAACCGTGGAAACCACGACGGCTACGATGCGCGAGGCGGGCGGGCCGGGCCTCCACTACGCGGATTGGCGCCAGCGAAACGAGACCTTCATCCGCGTCCTCGACCTCGAGCGCACGATGATGTTCATCATCCTGTCGCTGATCGTGCTGGTCGCTGCCTTCAACATCATTTCCGGATTGATGATGCTGGTGAAGGACAAGGGCCGCGATATCGGCATCCTTCGCACCATGGGCGCGACCAAGGGCGCGGTGATGCGCGTTTTCCTGATCACAGGCGCATCCATCGGGGTGGTCGGCACACTGGCGGGATTCGTTCTCGGCGTGCTGTTCACATGGAACATCGAAGCGATCCGGCAGTTCGTCGCGAGGCTCAGCGGACGCACCGTGTTCGATCCGAATTTCTACTACCTGAACCGGATGCCGGCGGACATGGACCCCATGGAAACCGGCATGATCGTGGTCATGGCGCTGCTGTTGTCGGTCGTGGCCACGCTCTACCCGTCGTGGCGTGCATCCCGCCTCGATCCCGTCGAAGCGCTGCGCTACGAGTGAGGCCCATGGCGGACAGAATGACCAGCACGTCGGTGGTGCTCGAGCTGCGCGACCTGCGACGGACCTTCCGACAGGCCGAACGCGAGATCAAGGTGCTCAACAACGCCTCCGCGACGCTCGCCGCGGGACAGGCCGTCGCCCTGGTCGGACCTTCGGGCGCCGGCAAGTCCACGCTCCTGCACATCGCCGGTCTGCTGGAGACACCCGATTCCGGACACGTGATCGTCGCCGGCCGCGACTGCTCGGAGATGAACGACGACGAGCGGACACGCGTGCGGCGCGCCGAAATGGGTTTCGTCTACCAGTTCCACCAGCTGCTCCCGGAGTTCTCCGCCATCGAGAACGTGATGATGCCGCAGCTCATCCGGGGCACGCGACGGGCGGATGCGATGCTGCGCGCGAAGGAACTGCTCGGATCTCTAGGACTCGGCGAGCGCCTCGACCACAGGCCGGCGCAGCTCTCCGGCGGCGAACAGCAACGGGCAGCCATCTGCCGCGCGCTCGCGACCGAACCGAAACTGCTCCTCGCGGACGAGCCGACCGGAAACCTCGATCCGGAAACGGCCGAACGCGTCTTTCACGAACTCCTGGAACTCATCACGCGAACGGGTGTCGCGGCCCTCATCGCCACGCACAACATGGATCTCGCGGCACGCATGCATCGCGTTTTGCGTCTTGAAGCAGGCCAGCTGCGCGAGATCGACGCCAAGGACATGGCGCGCTCCCACTGAGCGGACCGCAGTGACGATCGCTCAGCGAATTCGCCCATCCCGGCGTGCAGCTGCATGTTCCCGCACGCACCAGCTAGGCAATCTCGACCTCGGTCATCATGCCTGTCGCCATGTGATAGAGATGGTGGCAGTGGAGAAACCACGAGCCCGCGTGCGTCGCGTCGAATGCGACGGTCACCGGCAGGTGGCCGGGCACCGCGATCGTGTCGCGCACCGCACCCGCCAGCCGCCGGCCACCAATTCTGACGACTTGGAAATGGTGGCCGTGCAGATGCATGGGATGCATCATCATCGTGGGATTCATGAAGGTGAGTTCCACGCGCTCACCACGTTTGACACGGAGCGGCTCATGCTCTCCATGAATGCGCCCGTTGATCGTCCAACGGTATCCCGGCTCCTCGCCCAGCATCAGCATGAACGCCCGATCCGGCCGGCGCTGCGGCAACCCGCTCGCACCTTGCAGTCGGGTCTCGAGTTGCAGATCGACCATCGGGGACGGGCTGGCCGCCGATGCGGTCAACTTGCGAACCGGCGCACCGGACGTGGCGAGAACGACGCCGGTCAGGAAGCGCGCGGCCTCGACTTGCGCCAGCACGGCAAACGCGCCGCCACCGGCCGGCATCGTGACCAGGAGATCGACGCGCTGTCCCTGGGCCAGCGGGAAACGCTCGACCGGCAGCGGCCGGCACGGACTGCCGTCGACGGCGACGCAAACGGGTTTCAATCCGGGGACCGAGACCCAGAACGCCGATGCCGTACCACCGTTGATGATGCGCAGGCGAACACGACCACCCTTCGAAACCTGCACCACCTCGGGATCATCGAGGGTTCGATCGTTGGCGAGATAGGCGTCGTAGCGCACGTCGTTGGCGTGCGTCATGCCCATCCCCATCCCGCCGTGCCCGATGCCTCCACCATGGCCCTGGCCGTGCATCATGCCCGGCCCGTGCATCGCGCCGCCGCCCTGCGCAACAGGACCGCGCCCGCCGCGCGGCGGAGTCGACGGCGGAGCAGCGCCCGGGGCCGCATGTGCATCGGTACCGCCCAACTCGGCCAGGATCTCCTGCGGCGAACGGAAGGCGAAGTCGTGCAGCATGACGACGACGTCCTGCACGTCGCCCGCATCCTTCTCGCGCGTCACCATCGGCGCCGCCAGGAGCTGCTGCTCGGACAAGGTGTGGGAATGCATCCAATGCGTGCCCGGCGTCAGTTCGAAATCGTGTCGGTCGGTCTGCCCGGGCGGCAAAGCTCCGCCACCCGGCCGCGCGCGATCCTGCTCGGCTGCCGCACGGATCTGGCCGTGCCAATGCATCTGCAGCGGCTCCTCCGAGGCGTTGAGAAGATCGCCGGTAAAGCGGTCTCCTTCCTGGGCAAGATGACCGCTGCGGCCATTCGGGCCTAGCACGGAGAAGACCTTGGCCGGCTTGCGCAGAACCTCGATGGTGCGGCTCGCGACACGCAATAGCGGCGCCGGTTGCGCCCGAGCCCGAAGGGGAAGCAGCGATGCCGCAGCCGAAGCGGCGCCGGCGGCCATGAACATGCGGCGGTCGGTCAGCATCGACGACGAACGGTGTTTTTCGTGGGTCATGGGAGCACCTCCAGTTTGAACTTCGGCTCAGCAGTCCACTGGGAGCTTGATCGCCATCAAAGCCAGACTTCACGCGCACTCAGAAATGCGTGAACAGCCCGCGATCGTCACCGGCTCCCGGTTGGCGGCCCGAGATCCCGCTTCTCGAAGCCCTCCTGCACGATCTGGAGGCGGCCCGCGTCGATCGGCCGGGCGAGCGACATCGCCTCCTCGACCGTGCCGCCGAGCCAATTGCGCCACTCGGTCTCAGAGGTCAGCAGGACCGGGCTGCGCTCGTGGTTGATGCTCATGGTGAGCGCGTTGGGTCGGGTCGTGAGGAACGAGAACGTCTGCAGCTCGACGATCGGACCGTCCTTGCGGATCGGTCCCCTGTGATGCCGCCAGATGCCGGCGAACGCGAACATCGGTCGGGGTTCCTCGCCATTCAGCGCGAACCAATGCCACGTTGCCGGCGTGCGATCATCGTGCGGTTCGCAGAACGAGGTCGCCGGAACCAGGCAGCGGCGCTGCGCCAGAGACTGGGACCAGAAGCTGCTGGTACGAACCTTGTCGTCACGAGCATTGGTCACGCGACGCGGCGCCTTGCCGGCCTGCGGCAGCACGAAGCCCCAGGACATGGAACGCAATTCCCGCTCGCCGTCGGCGACCACGAGCACAACGGGCGCGGAATGCCCTGGAAAGATCGCATCGCGCGGCTCGAAGGCATCGGCGCGATTGTGCCCGATGCCGAAGAGCCTGCGCACGGCCTCAGACACCTTTGTGAGGCTGTAGAGGTTGCACATTCGCCCTCCCGGGACGTAGACGGCTCCGTGCCGGCCGCATCAATCGGACGCCGACATCGACTCGAGCTGATCGAGGTCGCAATGGATGATCGCGCCTTCGCGGCGAAGGGCGCCAGCGGCCTCGAGCGCCGACAATGCCGTGTTGACCTTGGGGCGGCTCGCCCCCAGCAACAAGGCCAGCTCGCTCTGCGACATGTCGAGTTTCAGCGGCCAGCTTTCGCCACGCGCGCCCGCGTTCTGCAGCCGGGCGGCAGAGAGGAAGAAGCGCGCCAGCCGCACCTCGATGGAGTGCAGCGCGATCGCCTCGATCTTCACGTCCGTCTCACGCAGCCGCCTGCACAGGAACGCGATCGCCGACTGGGCGATCGCGGGGGAGGCAGCCATCATCTCGCTGAACGCGGCACGCGAAAGCGATAGCGCGGAGACGCGCGAGATGGCGGTCGCATCCGCGGTCCGGCTGCCGCCGTCGAGCACCGCAATCTCGCCGAAGACACCTCCGGCCGTTGCATGCGCCAAGGACAGCTCGCGGCCCTCCGGGGTGATGATGGACAAACGCACACGGCCCGAGCGCACGAGGTAGAGCTCCCTGGCCTCGTCGCCGCGGGCGAAGACATGCTGGCCGGCCGTGAAAGCCACCGGCCGCATGCGCGAGGCGACGAGCATGCGCAGGTCGGCGGGAAGGGAGCCGAACAGGTCCGTCCTGGCCAGAAGATCGCTCGCCTTGTCGTGCTCGCTCATCGTGCATCCGTCCCGCGCCGGCATCGGCGCAACCAGCAATGGCACCGTAGTCGGCCACGGGCTCCGCCGTCGACCCTTCAGCCGCCCTCGAAGATTTTTTCGAGAATTTTTCGACCTGTTCCCTGGGAAACAGCGGCCGTCGGGGCCGCGCGGCATTGTGATCCTGCGAGCGGCGAAACGGGAACGAGACGCCGGACGCGAAAGAGCAAACCCCGAGAGCCCGATGCGGCTCCAACATCCAGGAGACCTGCCATGACCAAGACCCTCATCGCCGCCACCCTCGCCGCCGCCTTCGCCCTCACCACCTTCCAGAGTGACGCCTTCGCCCGCGGCGGACGCCATCACGGATCGTCCTTCCAGGCCAACGGCGGCGCCGGCGGCAGCTACAATACCGGAAACCGCGCCGGCAACGGCGGCAACGGCGGCTCGATCCAGAACGCCGGCAAGGCCAAGAGCGGAACGAACGCCTCCGCGAACGGCGGCAACGGCGGCAACATCTCCTTCTGACCCAGCCACCGGCAACCCTCCGGGACTTCCCCCAACCCGGAGGGGCTGCCTGCCCTCGACCCTCCCCCAGCCCCTTCTGAGAACTCACGGAGATCCCGATGACCCGCACACTCACCGCAACGCTCGGCTCCAGCCTCCTGGCGCTTTCGCTGTTCATCGGCGTCGCCGAGGCCGCCCGCGGCTCTAGCCCCGGCCCGACTTTCAAGCCCTCTACGCCCGCCGCCAGCGAGCGCCGGGTTCCCGAGACCAAGACCTTCAAGACGGCTCCAGCGATCGCCAGACCGATCAAGATCGCGCCGAAGCTCGACCCCCGCGTGACGACCCGCATTCAGGATCTCAAGCCCAAGCTCGAGAAGCTCCAGACCAGGACGCCCAACCCCGAGGCCAAGATTGCGCGCCTCGACGCCAAGGCGAAAGGCACGCTGGCCGCAGCGGCCAAGGTGAAGCCGCTGCAGCCCCAGCTCGCCGCCGCCAAACTCGCGGCCGGCAGCGTCGCCGCCGCCAAGCTGCAGCAGACCGCGCTCCACTCCGCCCGTCTGCCTTTGGCGCCGGTAACCGACAAGTCGAACCGCGTGACGCAGAAAGCGATGGACAGCTTCGTGGCGAGCCACGTGATCCAACGCACGGCGACAACACTGACAAAGGCGGACGGCGCCAAGCACCAGGCCGCGGTGACATTGGCGACGACACTGATCAAGGACGCCTCGAAGGGTTATCAGGTCGCCAAGTACGGCGATCCCAAGAAGCCCGCCGGTGATCACGGCACGATCGTGATCAACGAGAACAACAAGACCGTCTACGTGCCGGCATCCACGGTCGCGGGCCCCGACCGGCGCACGATCATCGTCAACTGCAACAACTGCAAGGTCGTGATCGTCGGGAACAACGGCCAGAACGTGGTCGACGAGCGCAAGATCATCGTCAACGGCAACAACGACAAGATCGTTCTCCAAGGCAGCACGTCGAACGGCGGCAACGGCCAGGCCGGCGGCAGCGTGGTCGACAACCGGCAGGTGGTCGTCAACGGCAACGGCGACAAGATCAAGCTGCAGGGCGATCAAGCCGACGGCGGCAAGGGTGCGAATGGCCAAGGTCAGGCCGGTGGCGCTGGCGGCTATGTCGACGACAACCGCAACGTCACGGTCAACGGCAACGGCGCCAAAGTCGACCTCGGCAAGGACAGCGCCAACGGCGGCGATGGCGGCCGCGGCGGAGAACGCGGCGGTGACGGCGGCAAGGGTGGCAAGGTCGACGACGACCGCACCGTCGTCGCGAACGGTAACGGCACCAAGGTCGCCAACGCCGGCGCCAGCGCAGACGGCGGAAACGGCGGGACCGGCCGCACGGCAGGTGGCAACGGCGGAGACGGCGGCGACATCAAGGTCGGCGGCAGCGTCGTGGACAACGGCCACGGCACGGTTTCGCGGCTCGGTGACTACAGCGCCGACGGCGGAAATGGCGGCAGCGGCCGTCGCCCTTGAGGGCAGAGCAGAAGTGACGGCCGGCGTCCGCTGACGCCGGTCGGTCCCAGCGAAAGCCGCGCAAATCCAAGGCGTGGACAATTCCCCCGAACGAACAGGAGAAGCACCATGATCCGCAATCAGATCCTCTTCCTCGCGACCACGATGGCATCGATCCTGCTGCTGCAGGCCGGTGCGATGGCCGAAAGCCGCCGCCTGGCGCTCGACGCCGCCAGCGAGACCTGCCGCTGCGACCTCGGCGAACGGAACACCTGCGAAAGCCGGATCACCACCGCGGATGGCGAGGATGGAAAGGACAACTCCGGACCCGACAGCGGGAACGGCGGCAAAGGCGGCACGATCCGAAATGCCGACAAGTGCTCCAGCAGCGCGAGCGCGAACGGCGGCAAGGGTGGAAGCGGGAACCGTGGCGGCCGCAGCGGCAATGGCGGCAAGGGCGGAACGATCAGCTTCTGATGCCTGCGCCGTGATCCGCCACGGGTTCCGAGCCGGCGTCGGCAGGCAGAGTGGCAAGGGACAATCGGACGACAACTGTACCGTCTGTCGACATCCGATCCTCCAGCTCTCCCCCCGCCGAGGGGGGAGGGATCTCGCCCCTCCTGCCTCGCAGCGCAACGAACCGATCCGCATCGGCCGGCTTCAACGACACCTCACCAGCCAACCGACCCCGCCGCCCGGGAGATGGACCAGATGCTACGCCGACACTTCATCCTTGCGATCGCGGGCCTGGCTCTTTTCGATCGGCAGACCTCGACCGCCCGACCGGTGGCAGAAAACGAGC
>CAYMEB010000159.1:0-11111 GCA_964389095.1 uncultured Hyphomicrobiaceae bacterium | reverse complement strand
GGTGTGCGAAGTGCGCAACGGGCGCCTGATCGACGAGACACGACACATGGACCGGCTGTGGCGGTCGCTCGGCGAACTGAAGATCCCTGCGCCGATGGCGCGGGGCGCGCTCGCGCGTGTGATGCGCGAGACCATCCGGCGCAATCGCGTGACGGACGGGTCGGTCTACCTTCAGGTCTCGCGCGGGGCACGACCGCGGGAGTTCGTCTTCTCCGACACCACGGACATGGCCCCGACCGTCGTCTGTCTCGCGCGCTCGCAGAACAAGGCCCGGTCCGCAGCCTCCGCGCAGGGAATAGCGGTGCGGTCCGTCGCCGACATCCGCTGGGGCCGCTGCGACATCAAGACGGTGATGCTTCTGCCGGCCTCGCTGGCCAAGGAGAGCGCCAAGGAGATCGGCGGAAAGGAAGCCTGGCTGGTCGACGAAGCCGGGTTCGTCACCGAGGGCGCATCGTCGAACGCTTGGATCGTCGACGCGGAAGGCCGTCTCGTCACACGTCAGACCGATCAGAACATCCTCCGCGGCGTCACACGGACCACGCTCATGGACCTGCTCGCCCGGGAAGGGCTGACGGTCGTCGAGCGGCCGTTCACAATCGAGGAAGCCAAAAAGGCCCGCGAGGCCTTCGTGACGTCGGCGACTTCGATCGTCACCCCCGTGGTGCGCATCGACGACGCCCCGATCGGCAACGGCGCGCCGGGGTTGATAGCTTCACGACTTCGTGAGCTATTTCACGAGATCGCCGAGGTCGCACCGGCCTGACCGGCGCATCACAGGCGTTCGAGCGAACCGCGGCGACGGTCTCGCGAACGGGAGATCTGCGGGCGAGGGGTCTTGTGTGACCTGGGCCAAATCTGCGACATATCGCGGGTGGCGTTCACTCTACGCCGCCCAACGATAAGAACGGATCGACGACGATGGCCGAGCGTCCCCAGAGCCTCCAGGATACCTTTCTCAATCACGTCCGCAAACAGAAGACCCCGCTGACGATTTTTCTCATCAACGGCGTGAAGCTGCAGGGCATCGTGACCTGGTTCGACAATTTCTGCGTGCTGCTGCGACGGGACGGGCATTCGCAACTCGTCTACAAGCATGCGATTTCCACGATCATGCCTGGTCAGCCGGTCAATCTGATGGAAGAGGGTGGCCAGGACGGCACTCACTGAAGCCATCCGTCGAGGACGACGAGGCGTTGAGCGACAGGTCCCACGACGATGAGACGGCTGAGCCGCGCAAGCGAAGGCGACAGCCGATCGAAATTCACCGAGACGCCGAAGGGCGCATCGTGGGTACTCGCGCGATCGTGATCGTGCCCGTGCCGCCGCGTGGTCGCCGCTTCGAGCGCCAGGATCCAGCCGACACCGAGAAGCCTCCGCCCCCGCCTCTGCATTCTCCCGAGGATCGCAAGGAGGAAGCCGTCGGGCTGGCCAATGCGATCGCCCTCGACGTCCGCACGGCCCTGCTTGTTCCCCTGTCGCACCCTCGTCCGGCCACGCTGCTCGGCGCCGGCAAGGTGGAGGAGATCAAGGCGCTGGTCGAGCGTAAACTCGCCGCTCTCGTGGTCGTCGATCATCCTCTGACGCCGATCCAGCAACGCAATCTCGAGAAGGCCTGGGAGACCAAGGTACTCGATCGCACCGGCTTGATCCTCGAAATCTTCGGCCGGCGCGCGCAGACCAAGGAAGGCCGCCTCCAGGTCGAACTCGCGCATCTCACATATCAGAAGAGCCGCCTCGTACGCTCCTGGACCCACCTCGAGAGGCAGCGCGGTGGCGCCGGATTTCTGGGCGGTCCCGGTGAGCGGCAGCTCGAACTCGACCGGCGCATGATCGAGGGCAAGATCGAGACGCTCAAGCGAGACCTCGCCGAGGTCATCAGGACGCGCACGCTGAACCGTTCGGGCCGGCGCAAGGTGCCCTTCAGAATCGTCGCGATCGTCGGCTACACGAACGCGGGCAAATCCACGCTTTTCAACCGCGTGACCGGCGCGGCCGTTCTCGCAAAGGACCAGGTTTTCGCCACGCTAGATCCGACTGTGCGCGAGGTTCGCATCTCCCCGGCCCGCAAGATCATTCTCTCCGACACGGTCGGCTTCATCTCGGATCTGCCGACCATGCTGGTCGCCGCTTTCCGTGCGACGCTGGAAGAGGTGATCGAAGCCGACCTCATTCTTCACGTCCGCGATATCTCGCATCCCGAATCGGATGCTCAAGCCGCCGACGTCGAGCAAGTGCTGCGGGAGATCGGCATCGATGCCCGAATGGCGGAATCCCGCATCCTCGAAGTCTGGAACAAGGTCGACCGCCTTCCACCCGAACGCCGAAGCGTGCTCGAGAACGCCGCCCGCCGGCGCCAGCCGCCCGCAATCATGATCTCTGCGGCCACGGGCGAAGGGCTCCCGGAGCTGCTCGAGGCCATCGACCGGCGGCTATCGGTCGACGACGAGCTGCTCACGGTCACGCTCGCGCCCCAGGACGGAAAACTGCTCGCCTGGCTCTACGCCAACTCGGAAGTCGTCTCGCGCGACAGCGACGCCGCTGGCCGCACCACGCTCACCGTACGCATCGAGCCCGCGAACCGGGCGCGCCTGGAGCATCAGCTCGCAACCGGAAGGACAGACTGAGGTTTCAGTTTCACCCCACGTCGATCGCGGCCCGCACCGCAGGCGGCGCCCGCAATGTCTGAAGGATCACGCAATACCGTTCCGTGAGCCGCAGCAGCGTCGCGCGGTCCTCCGCCGAAAGGTCGCCCTCGATCTGGAAGGTGAGGCGGATATCTTTGAAACCCACCGCCGCGTCGTTTGCGACACCCAGCGTGCCGCGAAAGTCCAGATCGCCCTCGGCCCGCACACGCGCATTGCCGATCGGCAGTTTCAAAGCGGTCGCGACCGCATTCAACGTAACGCCGGCACAGGCCACCAGCGCCTGCAGGAGCATATCGCCCGAGCAGGCAGCCATGCCGTCGCCGCCGGTGGCAGGGTGCAAGCCCGCCTCGACCAGAGCACGGCCGGTTTCCACCGAGCAGGTCACTCCTTCACCGGTCGATCCTTCGGCAAAGAGCGTGATGACCGCGGCCCCCGGATCGGAGCGGTAACGCTCCTTCAAGGGTGCCTGGAGAGCTTTGAGTGTATCGGCGTCCATGAGTGCCCCGGAGTTATGAACCGCGGAAATCTACTCTGCCCAGGCGCCGATGCCCAGCAATCCGGTACGCGCCGTGCCGCCCGCAGGTGCAGATATCCCTGGGGATAGCCTCGTCCGCCACTCGCCTGCGACGGGTCAGGTCTGCGACCGTCCTCCGGGGTGGAAACGATTCTCACGCGGGGTTCCCGATGGGTCTGGCGCATGCGATCATTCGAGCGGCGAACGCCCGTGGCACCCATCATTATCTCGCGTTCGACGCGCTCGACCACCTGAGCTGCGCCGGCGCTGCCGCCTGGGTCGATCTCTTCCACAAGCACGCGAAGATCTATGCGGAAGGGGCGAAGGCGCCGGACGACGAGTTCAAGGATTTCCAGAACCACGTCCTGCATCCGCGCGACCGCTACTGGGGCGGCGCGCCGGCCAAGGCGCAGGCCTGGTACGACAATCTCGTCGCTGCACTGGGTCGGGGCGACTGGCCGACGGCGGTGTGGTGCGCCGGGGTGCTTTCTCACTACACGCTCGACCCGCTGATGCCATTCCACACCGCCCAGTCGGAAGCGGAGAACAACATCCACGCAGCGGTGGAATGGAGTATATCGCGCGCCTACGACGACATCGCCGCGCTTTCCGAAGCCAATCCGGCGGCCTCTCCAGTCCTGTCCCGTGACGCCAACTGGCTCGCGCTGGCGGTCTGCGCCGGATCGGACCTTGCGAATGCGGGCTACGAGAAACTGATCGCCCACTACGACATCCACCGCGGTGTCGTCGATCCGCCGTCCGGCCTGGACAGCATTGCACGGCGGCTCGTCGCAGGAATGATCGGCCATGGCGTTCGCCTGTTCGCCGCCGTCCTCGACCGCGCGGTCGAGGAAGCCAAGGTCGCCCCGCCGCAGACATCCCTAGCTCTCGAGACGGCCGCCGCCGTCCTCTCGATGCCTTTGGCCAAGTGGCGAAAGCGCCGTCTCGACGCCGCCACCCGCGCGCAGATCGAGGCCATGTACGACGAACTGCTCCGCACCGGCACGGTCGAATCCAACCTGCGCGACGAGGAGAAGGTGATCCGCGCCGCCTTCGCCCGCGAAGTGCTCTCGAAAGCCGAGCAGATAGAGCCCGCGAAGATCTTTCCGTTCGCGGCGAAGGCGACACCGCCGACCCGCATCGAGCGCCAGCGCCTACCCCTAGCGCCCGCCCAGGCCGAGGCTGCCCCCGCCGCGCAGGCCACGACGACGCCCGCACCGGTCGCACGCCCGAGAGCCGGCGCAGCTCTTCACCTGGTCGCATCCAACGAAAAGCCCGCGCCGACCGCCCGGCCTACCCGCGTGCATCTGACCGGCGGGCACGATGTGGTCGACGCCCCGTCGATCGGGCCGAAGATGGCAGAGCGCCTGCGTGCGGTCGGGATCGACACCGTGGACGATCTCCTGAAGGCGCATCCCATTGCCCTCGCCGCCCGTCTCGACAACCGGCACGTCGACGAGCAGGTGGTCACCGATTGGCAGGACCAGACGCGCCTCGTCTGCTCGGTTCCCGGCCCGCGCGGCACCCATGCCCAACTCCTCGTCGGGGCCGGCTATCGCACACTCGAAGCCGTCGCGGGCGCGGACCCTGATAGGCTGTGCGCGGACGTCCTGCGGTTCGCGGCGACGCCCGACGGCGCGCGCATCTTGCGCGACGGCAATCCGCCGGACATCGAGCGCATCCGGGGCTGGCTCGATGCGGCCCGGTCCGTCCGCGCCGCCTGACGCTCGTCCCTGCAATACCTGCACTGGCGCTTGCACCCGCGCCCGCTCGGCCCGAAGATGATCCGCGACGATCGGCGCGGAGGCACTAGAAGCATGCTTCGGGACAAGGACGTTTCTCGAGCATTCATGGACGGAGGAGCGTCGCGATGCTGACGTTTCTCGCCCGTCGCCTGCTGCAGCTCATCCCGACCCTGTTCTTCGTGACGGTGTTGATCTTTCTGCTGCAGCAGTTGCTGCCGGGAGACCCCGCTCTCGTGATGGCCGGCGAGGAGAAGGACCCTGCGGTCATAGAGCAGATCCGTCAGCAGTACCGGCTCGATCAGCCGATCTATGTCCAGTATGTCTATTGGCTCGGTGGCGTGCTGACCGGAAATCTCGGAGAAAGCATGCGCCTGAAGGAACCTGTCGCCCGCCTGGTGCTGCAGAAGTTCCCCGTCACATTGCAGCTCGCCCTGATGGCGATCGTGATCTCCCTGGTCATCGGTGTCACCGCCGGCGTCGTCTCCGCAGTCCGCAAGAACACGCCGACGGACTATGCCGTCAACCTTTTCGCATTGTGGGGAATCTCGACGCCGAACTTCTGGCTCGGGATCATGCTGATCTTCCTGTTTTCGGTCCAGCTCGGCTGGCTGCCGGCATCCGGTTACGTCTCCCCGTTCGAGGATTTCTGGCTCTCGATCCAGACCACGATCCTGCCGGCCTTCGTGCTGGGAAACTCGTTCGCAGCCGTGTTGATGCGCCACACCCGCTCCGCGATGCTGCAGGCGATGAGTGCCGACTACGTGCGCACCGCGCGCGCCAAGGGCCTCGCCGAGCGCATCGTCGTGATCAAGCACGCCATGCGCAATGCGTTGACACCCGTGATCACGCTGGGCGCCCTAGAACTCGGCACGCTGCTTTCCGGCGCCGTTCTGACCGAGCAGGTCTTCTCCATCCCGGGCTTCGGCAAGCTGATCGTCGACAGCGTCTTCAACCGTGACTACGCCGTCGTCCAGGGCGTGACGCTCATCACGGCCACCACCTATATCCTGCTGAACCTGATGGCCGATATCGCCTACGTTCTCGTCAATCCCAGACTGAGGGGGTGACGCGATGGCCGCTTCCGCCGCCGACGACGCTGCGCTCCAGGACACCTCCGACACGCCCGCCAGGCGCGCTTGGCGGCGCCTCAGGCAGCGCAAGAGTGCCATGGTTGGCCTGGTGACCATCGCGCTGTTGATCTTGGTCGCCGTACTAGCGCCTTGGATCGCGCCGTTCGATCCCGCCAAGCAGAGCTGGACGGCGGTGCGCAAGGCGCCATCGCTGATGCACCTGTTCGGAACGGATGAATCCGGTCGCGACCTCTTCTCTCGCGTCGTGTGGGGCGCGCGCGCATCGCTTCTGGCCGGCCTGGTCTCGATCTCGATCGCCATCGCCCTGGGAGTGCCGATCGGGCTGCTCGCCGCTTACCGCGGAGGCATCGTGGACACCCTGGTCTCGCGTATCACCGACGCGATGCTCGCCTGTCCGTTCTTGATCCTCGCGATCGCTCTGGCGGCGTTCCTCGGTCCCTCGTTGACCAATGCGATGATCGCCATCGGCATCACGGCGACACCGATCTTCGTACGCCTCACCCGCGGACAGGTTATGGCCGTGAAAGTCGAGGACTATGTCGAGGCTGCCCGCTCGGTAGGCAATCCCGCCTACCGGATCGCCTACCGGCACATCCTGCCCAACATCCTGCCAGCGCTTCTCGTTCAGGCGACCCTGTCCATCGCCGCCGCCATCATCGCCGAAGCCTCCTTGTCGTTTCTCGGACTAGGCCAGCAGCCCCCGGCGCCATCCTGGGGCTCCATGCTCAACACAGCCCAGCGCTTCCTCACCCAGGCGCCCTGGATGGCGATCTTCCCGGGGCTGGCAATCTTCCTGGCCGTTTTGTCGTTCAATCTGCTGGGTGACGGGTTGCGTGACGCACTCGACCCCAAGGAGCGCTGAAACCCTGGCGGCCACGGCGCCCGCCCCATCGCAATTAACGATGTCCGAACAGCCGAGCTGACTGAAGCCTTTCTCCAAGGCCTCTCTTGAGCGCACATATCCGTGACCTTGAACCAGCGACGGTATGGGACCTGTCATCCGTTGGGTCTGATGACGTCGACACGAAGAAAGTCCCAAGTCCCGGTCCCAGAGCCGGTGCAGGATCTCAGCCGACATATCCAAGCCTTAGTAACTGACTGATATGTGTAGGTTGATCTTGGTCCGCCTTTGCTGGCATGGCGGATGGTGGAGAGTTTGAATGCGTTTGCACCGGCCCTCGCTGGTCATTGCGGCTCTCTTGGCGCTGTTTGCGGCGATCATCGCCGTTCTCAAATGGCAGCATTCGAGCCGTGTCGTCTCGATCGCGCTTCCGGCGCCGGCCGTGGCCCTGGCCAATCAGATCAGGGAAAGCATTACGGAGAGCGAACGGACGATCAGAGTTCGACGGTTCGAGGTGGCGACCATCGAGCAGGCGGCGGCGGCCTTGGAGAACGGCAAGGTCGAGGCAGCCGTGGTGCGGTCCGACGTGGCGATGCCCAAACTCGGCTCGACCGCGGTCATTCTGCGGCGCGACGCGGTGGTCCTGATCGCCCCGACGCGCAACCAGATCACCGGCCTCCCCGCGCTTTCCGGCAAATCCGTCGGCTTGGTCGAAACTCTGCAAGGCGCCGATCTGGCCCTCATCAAGCAGTTGCTCGCCCATTTCGGCCTGGCCGACCGGGTGACCATCGTGCCGATAGCGACGCCCGATATCAGAACGGCCCTCGAAACGCGCCGCATCGCCGCCGTATTCGCTGTCGCTCCGCCGCAGAGCGAGGCCATCGGCGAAGTCCTGAAGCAGGCGGGCGACCGGCGCGCGCAAATCGTGCCCATCCCCGAAGCCGACGCCATTTCGAAACGCAACCCGAGCATCGAAACGATGGAACTGGCCCGCGGCCTGTTTCGCGGCACGCCCCCCCTGCCGTCCGAAGCCATCAACACGGTTTCCGTGAGCTGGCGCTACATCGCAGCCAACGGCGCATCGAAGAAGAAGGTCACCGAGGTCACCCGCCAGATCATGGGGGTGCGCTCACGCATCAACGGCGCCAAGCCCGGTTACCTCAAGATCGAAGCCCCCTCGACCGACAAGGATGCGCCTCTGGCCGTCCACCCGGGAGCTGCCGCCTTCATCGACGACGAGCCCGACAACACGTTCGACCGGTTCGAGAGCCTGTTCTACCTGATCATGATGTCGAGCGGGATCTTCGGATCGCTGCTCGCTGCCGCATCCGGCTACTGGCGCCACAACGTAAGCGGCAAGCAGCAGCCGGAGGAGCGGCTGGCCGAGATCATCGCCGCGGTGCCCGAAGCTGATGCAGACCGCCTGACCGCGCTCGAGTTGGAAGCCGGTCAGCAGATTCGGGATCTGCTCCGGTCGAACTCGGCCGCGGACCGCGCAAGCTTGTTCTCGTTGATGATGACGGAGTTTCGCTACGCCGTGCGCCTCAGGCGCAGGGCCTTCACCGCAACGCCACCCCAATCAGGTGATGGCGGCCAACCGAGTGTCCATTGAAAGCACGAGACACCAGTGCGGCTCGAAATCGGCGCCGAGCGGCCAGATGTTGTCCTTGAAGATCTCCAGCAGCCTCTCCTCGTAGCGCTTGAAGTGCTCCCTGCGGCACAACACGAACTTGGTCGCAGCGACGATGGTTTCCCGGTCGATGACTGCCAGCACGCACCAGTCCGCATTGCGTCCGAGCCATTCGTGCACGGCAACCATCAAGGTCGGGTAGCCCGGATGCAGCATGTCGTCGAGGACGATGATCCCTTCCGGCGCCATGACGGCGCGCGCGCGATCCAGGTCCTTGGTCAAGGCGTCGCGCGAGTGCTCGCCGTCGATGTGAAAGAAGCGCAGTGCAGAACCGCCGACCTTGTCGATGAGGTCCTGCGGGCGCATCGTGCGGCTGTCGGTCTTCCAGGTGATCTTGCGCGCCGGATCCACGCCATGCCTCAGGCAGTTGGCCTCGAAGCGATCGATGACCTCGGGATTCGGCCAGTCGAAAAGGTCGATCCCGAGCGCGACCTCGCCCTCGGCCAGTGAATGGGCCATCGCGATGAAGAAGCGCCCCTCGAAAGTCCCGATCTCGGCAATCGGACCGCGCATGCCCAATTCACTTTGGATTCGCATGATTCCGGCGCAGACTGCTGCCGCGAACCGCGACGACATGCCGACCACGCTGGAATAGCCGTTCTCGAGATAATGGTCGACGCTGGAGATGCCCGAACGGGGCATCGGCGCGAGACCTGAAGGCGCAGCTGTCGATTTGGACATGGGAGGGGCTCGAGTTCGACTTGCAGGACGGCGCCGTCTGTCACATATGGCGCAATCGAGGGATGTGGCGTGTCTATCGCCGTCGCACCGTGAACGCGAGCTGAATTCCGACTTCCATCGCCGCACCGCGAGGAGACCGACATGGATCTCATGAAGATGATGAAGCAGGCCCGCGACCTGCAGGCCAAGATGCAGCAGATGCAGGACGAGCTGAAGGCCCTCGCCGTGGAGGGGCAGTCGGGAGGCGGAGCGGTCAAAGTCACGCTCAACGGGAAGGGCGACCTGACGTCGCTCCGCATCGACCCCGCGCTCGCCAAGCCGGACGAAATTGAGATCCTGGAGGATCTCGTGATCGCGGCCATGAAAGACGCCAAGGGCAAGGTCGAGGCGGCCGCGCAGGCGAAGATGCAGGAAGCGACGGCGGGACTGCCGCTGCCCCCCGGCATGAAGCTTTTTTGAAGGGTACGCTCGGAGCGGGCTGAGGCCTCAGCGCTTCTGCTGGAGGGCCCGGTAGACCTCGACCACCTGGCTGTCGTCCTTGGCGCCCAGCCCCATGCCGGAAGCGGCGAGGAAGAGCTGGTGCGCCGCAGCCGCCAGCGGCAGCGCCGTCTTTGCCGCCCGCCCCGCGTCGAGCACCAGGCTGAGGTCTTTGACGAAGATGTCGACGGCACTGGTTACGCGATCGTCCTCACCGACCATGCGCGGACCGCGATCGGACAGCATCCACGAGGCGGCGGCGCTGCCCGAGAGCAGCTTGAGCGCCTGGCGCGGATCGATCCCCTCTTTTTCCGCGAGCGAGAGCCCTTCGGCGGCGACCGCGATATGCAGGCCGCACAGGAGCTGATTGACGACCTTCATGGTCGCCCCTTGGCCGGGCTTGCGGCCCAGATGGTAGAGCTTGGAGCCCAACGCCCGCAGCAGCGTTTCGTTGCGCTGGAACGTCTCGTCCGGCGCAGCCGCCATGATCGTCAACGTCGCGGAAGCGGCGCCGACCACGCCGCCCGACACCGGAGCATCGACGAAGCGCCGCCCGGCTGCCGTCACGCGATCGGCCATGGCGGCGACGCGGTCCGGCGCGCATGTCGCCATCACGATCACGCTGGCCCCTTCTGGCAGGGCCGCGCAGCCTCCCTGGGTGAAGAGCACGTCCTCGGCCTGGTCGGCATTCACGGTCATCACGACCAGCGCATCGGCACCGCGGCAGGCGTCGGCTACGGACCCGGCCACCCGGCCGCCCGCGGCCTCTAACCGTACCCCCGCTTCGGAGCGCAAGTCGAAACCCACCACGCGGAACTGTCGCTCGACGAGGTTGGTGGCCATGGCGAGGCCCATGGCGCCGAGACCGACGAAGGCGACCGATTGCGACATGGAATGTCGTCCCGCTGCCCGAAGGCGCCCCGCTTCAGATCGCCTTCTCGGTCGTGGCGTCGAAGAAGCGCAATCGGTCCGGATTGATCGCGAGCCTGACCATCTCCTGCGGCTTGACCTTGATCGTCGGCTCGACACTGGCGACCATGTTCGCGCCGGCGGCCACGACGTCGAGGATCACCTCCGCGCCGAGCTGTTCTGAAACCTCCACCACCGCATCGATCGTTACATCGCGACTGTCCGACGACGACGCCATGCGCAGATCTTCGGGCCTGATCCCCAGCGTAGCCTTGCGGCCCTTGTGCGGGGCGAGGCGCGCCACCAGGGGATCGGGCACGCGGATGCGCATCGCGGAATTCGAGGCGTAGAGCACGCCGCCGTCCTCGACCACATCGACGGTCGAGAAGTTCATGGCCGGTGATCCGATGAAGCCGGCGACATACTTGTTGGCAGGATTGTTGTAGAGCTCGAGCGGCTCGCCGACCTGCTGGATGAGGCCGTCCTTCATCACCACCACGCGGTCGCCCAGCGTCATC
>CAYMEB010000158.1:0-11115 GCA_964389095.1 uncultured Hyphomicrobiaceae bacterium | reverse complement strand
ACCTTCAGAACCCTGTTCTGGCCGCTATCCTATGTGGTGAATTGAATCACCCTGCCATGTGGTCGACGCCATGCGACGCGATCGCTGACGCACCGGACGGTTGATGATATCCTTCCTCCCAACAGACGGATTGGGAGGACCGACATGACCATTCGCAATGCCGGCTACTGGGCGGTGGCTCTGCTGCTGGCTGGCACGGCAGCCGCAAGCGCTCAGGCGCCGAAGCGTGGCGGCATACTGACCTTCGCGGTCACCGGCGACACACCCACATACGACTGCCACGCCACGACGACCTACGGCGCGATCCACGTCCTTGCGCCTCACTATTCGTTGCTGGTGAAGGCCGACCCGCAGGATTATCCGAAAATCACCGGAGACCTCGCGGAGAGCTGGCAGGTCGACGGCGAAGGGAAAGTCTACACATTCAAGCTGCGCAGCGGTGTCACGTTCCACGACGGCAGCGGGCTGACCTCGAAGGACATCAAGGCGACGTTCGACCGGCTGCGCGACCCGCCCCAGGGTGTGCTCTCTGTTCGCAAGGCGGCCTTCACGGATATCTCGGACATCGAAACCCCGGACGCGGCCACCGTCGTTTTCAAGCTTAAGACCCCGGATGCCGAGTTTCTCGACGTCCTCGCCTTGCCATACAACTGCGTCTACAGCGCCGAACTCCTGGCCAAGGACCCGCGCGCGCCCGAAAAGACCGTGATGGGCACCGGTCCCTTCGTGTTCGTGGAGCACGTGAACGGCTCGAGCTGGACGGGCAAGCGCTTCGATCGGTACTTCCGGAAGGATCTGCCGCATCTCGATGGCTTCAAGGCCTTCTACATCAAGGCAACCTCCCTATCGAGCGCCCTCAAGGGTGGGCAAGTGATGGCGGAATTCCGCTCCGTGACGCCGCCTGAGCGCGACCAGCTCAAAGAGGCAATGGGCGACAAGATCACGGTCCAGGAAACGCCCTGGTTGTGCAAAATGGATCTGTTCTTCAATACCGAGTCGAAGCCGTTCGATGATCCACGTGTGCGCCGGGCGCTGACGCTGGCGATCGATCGCTGGGGCGGCTCTGCGCCGCTCGGCAAGATTGCGATCGTCGGACCCATCGGCGGGCCCCTCCGTCCGGGCTCGGATCTCGCGCTGCCGCCGGCCGAGTTGGAGAAGCTGCCGGGCTTCGGCCGCAACATGGAGGCCGCGCGCGCCGAGGCTCGCAAGCTGCTCGAGGAAGCCGGGCAGAAGGACCTCAAGGTCAAGCTGCTGAACCGCAACACCGCAATGCCCTTCACGCCGGTCGGAGTCTACGTGGTCGATCAGTGGCGGCGGATCGGCGTCCAGACCGAGCACCTGCAGCTGGAGGTCGGTATCCAGAAGAAAAACCAGCAGACGGGCGAGTATCAGGCAGGCATCGACACCTTCTGCGTCGACAGTGACGACCCGAGGCCGCTGCTCATCCAGTATCTCTCCCGGTCGAAATCGCCGCGCAACATCACTCGCAACGAGGCGCCCGAGATCGATGCGTTGTTCGAGAATCTGAAGGCGGCCACGGATGGGGCTCAGCGCAAGGCGATTGCCGGAGACTTACAGCGCGCGATCCTCAGCGACGCTCACAGCTCCACGCTGATCTGGTACAGCCGGCTCGTCGCGCACGCGTCGGCCATGAAGGGTTGGAAGGCGCTACCAACCCACTTCGTCAATCAGGATCTGGCCGAGATCTGGCTGGATCAGTGACGAGACCGGTGAAGTTGGGCCCCCTGCGGCTACGTCGCGGGGGCCCCTCACGTCAGGCGATGGCCTGATAGACGAGCCCACGAATCATCTGACGATAGCGCATGCGGATCATGCCCGGCGCCGCGGCCATGAACACCGCCGTCAGCTTCTCGACGGGATCGACCCAGAAATAGGTCCCGTATACGCCCGACCAGTAGAAATCGCCGGCACTGCCGGCCATGGCGGAAACGCCATTCTGCCGGCGCACGGCAAAGCCGAGCCCGAACCCGTAGCCCATGGCTGCCGGGTCCATGCTGTCGGCGATACGGGTTCCCATGTCTGCCGCCAGGTGATCCGAGGTCATCAACTGCACGGTCTTGCGGCCGAGCAGTTCGGCACCCCCCAAACGCCCGCCGCAATGGATCATCTCCGCGAATTTGAGGTAGTCCGTCGCAGTCGAGACGGCGCCGCCGCCGCCCGAGTGCCACAAGGCCGTGTGATCTTTCGCGTGGTGGATGGACTGCCGCGCTCCCGTCAGCGGGTCGGTCGGCAATGCGAGTGCGTATCGCCCGCGCGCAGCAGCGGGCAGATCGAATGCCGTGTCCGCCATGCCCAGCGGGTGCCACAGCCGGGCCTTCAGGAATGCCTCCAGGGTCTGGCCCGAGACGGCCTCCACGATGAAGCCGAGCACGTCCGTCGAGAAGCCGTATTCCCAGTTGGAGCCGGGATCGAACAGCAGCGGCGCCTTGGCGAGGGTCGCGAGTGTTTCCGCTTTCGACGTGGTGATCATCTGCGTGATCGAGCCGCCCGGATGCATCTTGTGGGCGGTACTGGTGCCGCGATCGCGATAGGTGAGCCCGGAGGTGTGGCGCAGGAGATCCTGCACCGTCGGCTGGCGAGCCGCCGGTCGGGTCTTCACCTCGTTCTGATCGAGCACCGCTGCGACCTTCAGATCCGTGAGTTCGGGAAGATATTTCCCGACCGGATCTCCGAGCAGAACCCGGCCTTCCTCGTGCAGCATCATGATAGCCGCCGACGTCATGGCCTTCGTCATCGAAGCGATCGAGAAGATGCTGTCCGTCTTGAGCGGCTCCTTCGAGGCGGGATCGCGCGAACCGAACGCCTGCAAGTACGCGAGCTTTCCCTCACGCATGATCCCGACGACGGCGCCGGGAATGTTGCCGGTCTCGATCTCGCGTCTCATCGCATCCGCGATGCGGTCGAGACGGCGGGATGACAGGCCGACGGTCGCGGGCGCAGTGTCTTGCAGTATCACGTGCATGTGTAAGTCCTCTGGCAGGTGTCGTCGCGCGGCCGGCACTCACGCAACTCGGCCAGAAGCCTGTGTGGCCTCCGGCCGAGCCGCATCTTGCCTGCGCCGAGTGTTCACTGGCTTTCGTTGGCGAGCACGTCGCCGAAGAGCTCGAACACTTCCCCTTTCAGCCGCGAAAGTCGAACGGCCTGGATCGGATAGAAATCGGTCGCGCTGGTGTTGATCTTGATGCCGGGCAGCAGCAACGGGTTCTCCATCCCCTTCATGCTGGCGGCCTGCTTCATGATGTTCTCGCGGGTCAGGTTGTCCCCGGCGCGCCTGAGCACGTCGGCCATCGTGTGGCTCACGGCATAGCCATACACATGGAACGAGCTGCTCCGGTCGCCCTGCGGCAGATACTTGTCCATGAATGCGTTCCAGGCGACCATGTCGGGCGCGGTCTTCCACTGCGGATCGGTCGCGTCCTTGATGTACTGTGCCGTGATGATCCCCTGCGCGGCCTCGAACCCCGCCGGCTTGATGACCGCGCCGATGGAGGCGGAGACGTTGTTGAGATAGTGCGCTGGCTTCCAGCCGATCTCGGCCGCTTTCTTGATCGCCTGTGCCGCGAACTTCGGCGTCGTAATATTGAAGAAGGCGTTGGCGCCGGAATTCTTCAGCTGGATGATCTGGCTGTCCACCGTCGGGTCCGTAACCTCGTACGTGGACAGCTGCACGATGCGCTTTTCGTTGTCCTTGCCGAGGCCGGCCTTGAAGCCGTTGAAATAGTCCTTGCCGTAGTCGTCGTTCTGCATGAGCACGCCGATCTTGGCATCCGGAATGGTCGCGAGGATGTGCTTGGCATAGATCGCGCCTTCCGTCGCGTAGTCGGGCTGCCAGCCCATGGTCCACGGGAACTCCTTGGGCAGGCCCCATTTCGATGCGCCAGTGGCCACGAAGAGCTGCGGGACCTTCTTCGCGTTCATGTATTTCTGGATCGCCGTGTTCGACGGCGTGCCGAGCGTCTGGAATATGAGAAGAACCTTGTCTTCCTCCACCAGCTTTCGAACCATCTCGACGGATTTCGGCGGTGAGTAGCCGTCGTCGTAGGTGATGAAGGTCACTTTGCGACCGTTGATGCCGCCGTTGTCGTTGACCATCTTGAAATAGGCCTCGATGGTCCGGCCGATCACGCCGTATGCAGATGCGTTGCCCGAATACGGGTTGGTGTTTCCGATGCGGATTTCAGTGTCGCTCGCGCCTTCGTCATACTTCTTTTGGGCAATTCCGGGCGTGGCTGTGAGGGTCAACGACAGCGCGATCGCGCTGGCGCCGAGCAATGTGCGGCGATGCAAGGACATGGTTCCTCCTGCCTCAAAGTGTAGTCCGTCTGGCGAGCGCATGCGGCGCGTGAGCCGCGCTCGATCTGGCCGGCCTCGATGGCTTCGACCGATTGCAACTCTATCAGACGAGGCCGGCCGGTCGAGCCGGCAACGTGCTGAAATCGTCGGCGTGGTCTTCGCCATCGTGCCGACCCTTTGAGTGGGCATCGAGCGGCAGCCGACCGGCGCAAGTCTCGGAGACGTCATGAAGTCGTTGTGCACCGCACTCGTGGTAGTCTTCCTCACGCCGAACTCGGCCGCTGCGTGCGATGCGCCGCCGCTTGGCAGCGATACGTTCGCCTGGCGGACGCCCGTTTCAGAAGAGGCCGTCCGTTTCACGGCGTCCTATGGCCTGATGCGCCACCCCCTGCTGGCAACGGACACGCTGCACGCCGGCGTCGACTGGTCCGGCCCGATCGGTACGGGTGTGAGTGCCGCCGCGCACGGGCGCGTCTCGATGGCGGGCCGTGAGGGCGAATACGGCCTATCTGTCCGCCTCGACCACGGTGGCGGCTGGTCGACGCTCTACGCGCATCTGAGCCGGATTGCGCCAGAAATCGTCCCGGGCGCCTGCGTGCGAGCCGGCGCGATCGTCGGCGCGATCGGCTCGACGGGCCTGACGGCCGGCCCCCATCTGCACTTCGAGGTGCAGCGGGAGGGCGTGGCCGTCGATCCGATGAGGCTGCTGCGCGCCGACCGATGACGCGCTCAGGCTGCGCGACTTTCCTTCGGCAGGATTGCGTCGGGCTTGCCGAAGCCCGGCAGCGCTTCGACGCGCTTCATCCATGCCGAGATATTGGCGTAATCAGCGAGATTGAAGCCGGCTTCGGGCGCGTAGAGGAGAACGCCGTAGGCGTCGATGTCGCCGATCGTGGCGGCAGGCCCGACGATCCAATCCCTGCCCTTGAGGTGCTCGTCGAGAATCTTGAGCGCCGCATTGCCCTCCGTCGTGTACATCTCGACGGTGGCCGCATCGAACTTGCGGAAACCAGCCTTCGCAGCGCGCGAGCGATAGACCGGTGGCCCCAGCCTGTCGGCATTCCACAGCAGCCATTCGCGGATTTCCTGCTGCTCGTCCGCGTTCGCCCCGGCGTACTTTCCCGTGGTGAGCGCGAGATAGCCCAGAATCGCTGCGGACTGCGTCAGGTGGCGGCCGGTCGAAGTTACGGTCAGGCACGGCACCTGGCCCCAACGGCTCTTGGCCTTGTACTCGGGCTTCTGTCCCGCGCCTTCGCGCAGATTGACATGCTCATAGTCGAACTTCTGCCCCGTCAGAGCCAGCATTAGTCCGACCTTGTAGGTCGGGCCTGATAGCCAGATGCCGTGGAGCTTGTAGGGTGCGGTCATGCGGAAGGTTCCTCAGGTTCGGCCGGGAATGCGCCGCCAGAGTGCGCCGAGTCCTCCGGCGATCCCCAGCGGCAGAAAGTACATGAGCAGGATCAGCGCGATCCCGTAGATTGTCCAGGGCTCGAGTTCGATGGGCAGATGTACGGCGCCGGTGAGCTTCTTCGTCAGCGCGTCGGCATACTTCTCGATCACCTGCACGAAGACGCCGCCGATCACGGCGCCGGGCAGGGAGGCGATGCCGCCGACCACCGCTCCCACCAGGATGGCGATGGACAACTCGAAGCGGAAGCTGTCTGGAGAGACGAACTCAAAAATGATCGCATGGAGCGCGCCGGCAACCCCGACATAGAGCGCGCTGATCCCGAACGCGACCGTTTTCGTGTGGGCGCGATCGATGCCCATGGTGTCCGCCGCGAGCGGCTGGTCGCGGATGGCGCGCATGGCACGTCCGATGCGGCTGTTGAGCAAGTTGTGGGCGAGCCAGAACATCACGATCGCGACGAACAGCACCACGACGTACATCCACTGGTCGGGGCTGAGGGGAATGCCGAATGGCGGATCCGGCTTGATCAGGTTGATTCCCTGGACGCCATTGGTCAGGCCTTCCAGGTGCTTGTATTTGAGGATCTGCGGGACGGCGACGGCGAGCGCGAACGTCGCCAGGGCGAGATAGTGGCCCTCGAGTTTCAAGGCCGGTTTGCCGAAGAGATAGCCGAGCAGGAAGCAGAACGCTGCCGCCACGGGCAGCGTCGCCAGATAGTGCCAGCCCGCGAGGTCGATCAGGATCGCGGAGACATAGGCGCCGGCCGCGAAAAATGCGCCGTGGCCGAGCGAGATCTGACCGTTGAAGCCCGTGAGCAGATTGAGGCCGAGCACGGCGATCGCGTACACGATCATGAGCGAGATCTGCAGGAAGTAGAAGTTCGAGATCAGTCCCGCCTTGCCGGCGAGCAGCGGCAATGCCAGGGCGGCGGCGATCAGCGCCAGCCGGAGCCAGTGGCTGGCGCGGCGTGAACCCGTCACGCTGTCCTGGGTCTCGATGGACGTGCGAGGCGCCGACGCGCTCATGGCCTCAAACCCTCTTGACCGTGACTCGACCGAACAAGCCCGAAGGCTTGACGGTCAGGATCGTGATGACGATCACGAGCGCCACAGTGAGTTTCTCACCATTGCCGACGATGTAGACCCCGGTCGCCTTCTCCAAGGCGTTGCCCAGGAAGCCCACTAGGTTTTCCAGGACGCCGACGAGAAATCCGCCGAATACCGCGCCTCCAGGGCTGGAAATGCCGCCGACGAGGGCTCCGGCAAAGCCGTAGAGCAGGATCGAGGCCATCATGTTGGGCTCTAGGTAGACCATCGGCGCCACGAGCACGCCTGCCACGGCTCCGATCGCCGCCGCCATGCCCCATCCCAGAGCCAGCATCCAGCCGACATTGACGCCCGCCAGTCTCGCTGAAACCGGGTTCTGCGCGGCCGCCCGCATGGCCAGCCCCAGCGACGTGAAGCGGAAGAACGCGGCGAGCGCGAGCAGCAGCACGACGGTTACGAAGATCATCCCGATCTGGTGGGGGCCGATGATGCCGGATCCGGCGAAGGCGACCTTCGGGAAGGGAGACGGAAAAGCCTTGATCGTGTGGCTCCAGATCGCCCCGGCGAGCGAATGGAAGATCGCCAGAAGCCCGATGAACACGATGACCGAGGACAGCACGGGCGCGTTGTGGAGCGGCCTCAGGATGGTGCGCTCGATCAGCACGCCGATCAGGAAGGATACGGCCATCACGAGCGGCAATGCCGTCCAGAACGGCCAGCCCCACTCGATCATTTGCCAGGCGAGGTACGTGGAGAACATCGCCATCTCGCCCTGCGCGAAATTCAGATGGTCGGTGGACACGAAGATCATCACCAGCGCAAGCGCGACGCACGCGTAAATGGCGCCGTTGGCGAGACCCGAGGCGATCTGTTGGGTGAGTTGTTCCATCGCGGGGTTGGTTCCGGTTGCGGAGTCTCAATAGCCCAGGTAGGAGCGGCGGATCCTTTCGTCGCTCCTGATCTGGGCAGTGGGCCCGGACATCACGATCCGGCCGGTCTCGAGGACGTAGGCATCGCTCGCCAGATCGAGGGCAAGCGCCGCGTTCTGCTCCACCAGCAGCATCGACACCCTGGCCTCCTGATTGATGACGCGCATGATGCGGAAGATTTCCTGCACGATCAGCGGCGCCAGTCCGAACGAAGGCTCGTCCAGGAGCATGAGGCGCGGACGCAGCATCAGTGCCCGGGCGATCGCCAGCATCTGCTGTTCGCCGCCCGACAGCGTGCCGGCCTGCTGGCTGATGCGCTCCTTCAGGCGCGGAAAGTATCCGAACACACGTTCCAGATCTTCGGCGATCGCCGCCTTGTCGCGACGCGTGTAGGCCGCGATCCGCAGGTTTTCGCCGACGGAGAGCGCCGAGAACGTGCCCCGCCCCTCGGGCACGTGTGCGACACCGAGGCGGACGATCTCTTCCGTCGCCAGCGTCTCGATCGGGCGGCCGGCATAGCGGACGCTGCCGCGTCTGCGGATCATGCCGCAGATCGCCCGCAAGGTCGTGGTCTTGCCGGCGCCGTTGGCTCCAAGAAGCGTGGTGATGCCGCCTTCGCGCAGCGCGAAGCCGATCTTGTGCAGGGCCTGGGTCGGTCCGTAGAACGCCTCCAGATCGGCAACCTCGAGCAGCGCGGTCATCGTGCGGGCTCCGCTCCGAGATAGGCCCGGATGACCTCCGGGTCGCGCTGCACCTCCGCCGGCGTGCCGTCCGCGATCTTCCTGCCGAAATCGATGGCGACGACCTTGTCCGATATCGACATGACCAGGCTCATGTGATGCTCGACCAGCAGCACGGTCAGCTTTTGGCTATCCCGCACGCGCCGGATCTGCGCCTTCAGGGTCTCGATCTCCTCGTGATTGAGGCCGGCGGCAGGTTCATCGAGCAACAGCAGCTTCGGACGGGCAGCGAGGGCGCGGGCCAGCTCGACACGCTTGCGAATGGGAAACGGCAATGGACCAGCGAGCAGCCCCGCAAACGGGACGAGGTCCATCAACTCCACAAATCTCAACGCCTTCTCGGCGATGGCGCGTTCCTCGTCGGCGACCGAGGCCGGGCGCAGTGCCGAGCGGATGAAGCCGGCGCGGCTCTGGCTGTGACATCCGACCTTGATGTTGTCCAGCACCGTCATCTGGTCGAACAGGGCCACGTTCTGGAACGTGCGCGCCATGCCGATCCCGGCGATGGCGTGGCGAGGTCTCGACAGGATCGAGCGCCCTTCGAAGAGGATATCCCCGCTGTTGGGCACATAGAGGCGCGAGAGGCAGTTGAAGAGCGTCGTCTTGCCTGCGCCGTTGGGACCGATCAAGCCGGCGATCTGACCTTCTTGGACATCGAACGATACGCCATCCAGTGCGACGATCCCGCCGAAGCGCACCGAGATGCCGCGCACGCTCAGCAGCGGCGGCGCCCCTGGGCTCGCCACTGCATCTTCCAGCCGCACGGATCTGGCGGACATGGTCCTCGTCCCTCCCCACGCGCCGATGGAGCGCTGCGCGTGGTAGCGTCCGCGATGAGCGCACAACCGGAACGATGTTTCAAGGCAGCAACTGGACGACTGCGAAATGCCCTGCAGCGCCGGTCAGCCGGCCGTGCCGCTCGGCCGCGCTGAGTGCTCCGTCTCGAACCGGGCTTTCCATGCAGCCATGGCGACTTCGAAATCGGGTCCGGTCCAGGCGCGATGGTCGCCGCGAGCGTAGGCCACCGCATTGCGATGGTAGAGCATCGCATTGATCCGATTGGCGACAAAATTGTCCCGGGTCGCGACGACCTTGGCGGGCGTGCCCATGACGATGGAGTTCGGCGGGATCACCGTTCCTTCCCGGACGAAGGCGTGGCCGGCCACGATCGAATTCTCTCCGATCACGGCGCCGTCCATGATCGTAGCGCCGATTGCGATCAGGCAGTTGTCCCCGATCGTGCATCCGTGCAGCACCACCCGATGCGTGATCGAGCAGTAGTCGCCGATCACGGTCGGCAGGTGATAGCCGATATGTACCATCACGTGGTCTTGCAGGTTCGTGTACGCGCCGATGCGGACGTGCGTGTGCTCGGCCCGGATGACGACATAAGGCCACAAGCTCGACCCGCTTCCGGCGAACACCGCGCCATGAACCCGCGCGCTGGGATCGACGTAGGCTGCGGCCGAAAGATCTGGACTGTCCTTGCTCATATCGTTTGCGAGGAGTGGCCGTGGTGGTGATGTCCGTGCTCGTGCTCATGATCGTGGCCGCAGCCACAGCCGTCACCGTGCTCATGGTGGTGACCGTGCTCGTGGTCGCCATGGCCATGATCGTGCGTTGCGGCCGCCAGGGCGCTCGCCAGCCGTCGCTCAGTCACGGCGGCCTGAGCGCGCGGTGCGGCGGCATCCTCGAGCGCGAAGGCGGCGATCTCTGCCGCGATCAGCATGTCGTCCGGCTTACCGAAGTAGTGGCGGCGCAGCCGCCCGGCCTTGTCGAAAATCAGGAGCGAAGGCGTTCCCTGCATCTGATAGGCGGCCATCGTGCGAGGAACGCCGTCGCCATCTGCCCGGTCGATCGCTATGGGAAACGGCCAGTGGTACTCGTGCTGGAAGACGTTGAGCGCGGCAGGCGTCATCACGTCGTGGTGCTCGAAGACGCTGTGCAAGCCGATGACCATAACCTCGTCCGCCCGAAACCGTGCGCGGATGCGCTTGGCCTGCGGTAGCCCATGCTCCACGCACCCCGGGCAGAGCATCTGGAAGGCAGCCAGGACCACGACCTTGCCTTTCGATCCGGCAAGAGAGAGTGGGGGATCCGCGTTTATCCAGCCCTCGACGTCGAGTTCCGGAGGCGCCTCGGGATCGAACATGACGTTTCGCTCCTGCGATGTGGAAGCCAAAGGCTCGCGATGGCGGCTCGTCAGCCGGCTGCGACCGGCGCAGAGCCGGAGCCGACCCGAGAACCGAAGCCCTGGCCGGGTGCGGCGGTAAACAGAGCCTTGGTGTAGTCGTGCTTCGGATCGGCGAAGACCGAAGCTGTAGGTCCGGTTTCCACCACCACGCCATGCTGCATCACCGCGATCCTGTCGCAGATCTGTGCCGCGACGCGCAGATCGTGCGTGATGAACAGCACCGCCAGATCGAAACGCCGCCTGACGTCGTCGAGCAGCCGCAGCACCTGCGCCTGGACGGAGACGTCCAGCGCCGAAACCGGCTCATCACCGATCAGCAACACAGGCTCCATTGCGAGGGCGCGGGCGATCGCGATCCGCTGGCGTTGTCCCCCGGAGAACTGATGGGGATAGCGGTCCAACGCATCGGGCGACAGGCCGACGAGCTTCATCAATTCGCTCGCCCGCTTCTCGGCTTCGGCCGCACTGAGGCCGAAGTTCA